>JAZDJJ010000169.1:0-40890 GCA_043804035.1 Bacteroidota bacterium | reverse complement strand
TTGAACGAAAAAACTTGGATTTAAGAACACGAATAAAACGATTGGCTCGCAAAACAATTTGTTTTTCAAAATCCGAAGAAATGCACATAAAAGTAATAGGAAGTTTTATAAATAAGTATTTGTTTTAAACACATATTTAAGACGCTACCCATTATTTTTGGTTTTTATGCAATTACCTGCGTGTATGGAGAAGTTATCTTTTTTTCTTATCACTTACCATCTCTTCTTCTTCTTCTTCCTCAACTTCAATAAAAGATTTTTTTAGCATAGCTTTTGTTGTGAGACGTTTTTCAAGTGAAAGCAAAAAACAAGGCAATAATATTAAGTTGGAGCAATAAGCCAGAAATAAAGTTATAGAAATCAAAATGCCCAGAGCAGCAGTTCCGCCAAAATCAGAAGCAGAAAAAATTGCGAAACCGCAGGCAAGTATAATAGCAGTATAAATCATGCTCACACCTGTTTCTTGTATTGTAAGTGAAACACATTTTGAAATACTATTTGGATTGTGTTTGAATTCCTGACGATATTTGGATAAAAAATAAAGCGTTCCGTCAGATGCAATTCCAAATGCAATACTAAAAATAAGAATGGTACTCGGTTTAAGATGAATATCAAAAAATCCCATCAATCCAGCAGTGATAATCAAAGGCAATGTACTTGGAATTAGAGAAACAGAAATCATTCTTGGCAACATGAACATGCTGTATAAAATCAGCGAAATGAGAATAATGGCAAACATAACACTTTGCAGCAGGTTCTCTACAAGAAAATCATTTCCTTTCAGAAACATAATGCTGGTACCTGTGAGTGCATAATTGTAACGCAAACTATCTGCCATCCATGTATTCTCATCGTAATTAAAATTGAAAACAGAATCAATGCGCGGACGAATATTATTGACAAGTTCTTTCGTCTTTATTGAACCGATATCTGCCATCTGCACGCTCACCCGTGTATATCTGCGGGTACTGTCAATGAATGCTTTGAAGCGGTCTTGTTTTTCTTTGGCTTCCGAAGAATATTCTGCAATTTTAATAAGATCTAAATTTCCGGGAAGAATATAATGTTTTGGTTTTCCATCATTCATCGCCTGATTAGAAAACTTAACTGCCTCCACAATAGATAGCGGACGCGTAAACTCATCATATTGCCCCAGCAATTTTTGAAGTTTATTTATTTTTCTCAATATACGGTCATTCAGCGCACCGCCTTCTTTTTTTGAATCAATAGTGATTTCAAATGGAAGAACTCCACCAAATTCTTTTTGAAAAAATTGCATGTCGGAGTAAATGGGATGATTTTCAGGAAGATCATCCACCACATAACCCAAAGATTTTATTCGTGTGATTCCATAAATGGATATAAGTGTTATGACGATGACAACAGCGTAAACTATTTTCCTATTATGATGTGCAATATAATCTATTGCGTTAAGTATTTTGTGTAGCCGTTTGCGTTGGAGGTGTTTTGTATCCTTCATGGAAGGCGGAGGAAGATAACTGAAGATGATGGGAACAAGATGCAAAGAGATAATATACATTGTCATCACATTGAGGGAAGATACTAATCCAAATTCAAAAAGAATTTTACTATTAGTGAAACAAAAAACTCCGAAGCCGATAGCAGTAGTAATGTTCGCAAGGAAAAGTGAGATGCCGATTCTTTTAATCATCCGCGAGAGAGCAAATCCTTGTTTGCCATGTCTGGCAAATTCAATATGATATTTATTTAGCAGTAAGATGCTGTTCGGAATTCCGATGATGATAAGCAGAGGAGGAATTAATCCTGATATACTCGTAATTTTATATCCAAAGAGATGAATGCATCCGAGCGACCACATAACTCCTATACATACAACAAGTAATGAAAAAACAACAGGATAAACAGAACGGAAAAAGAAAAATAATATAATAGCCGTTACAATTATTGCCAGCGCCATAAATAGCAGCATTTCATGCAGAATGGTGCGAGCAATTTCGGTGCGGATATATGGTAATCCGGAATAATGGATTTTGCCGGAAAACTCAGGATATTTTTTTACGAAAACATTTACATATTGACGAATTGTATCAACAATGGCAAGGCGAGTTTTGGAATTTAATTCTTTGGCATTGAAGGTGATTGCCATGATTGTAGTATGCGATTTTTTGTTGAACATGAATCCGCTGTAAAAAGGAAGATTATCAATGATAGTATGGATGCTGTCTACTTCCTGCTGCGATTTTGGTTTTTTAGTGAAAATCGGCTTGAACGAAAACTTTCGTAGCGAGTCGTTTTTTTTTAGATTATACAAGCATGCTACTGAAACAACTTCCCGTATGCCTTTTATTTTTTTTATAGTGTATGTGAGGTCATACCAATCGTTGAATTTATTGAGTTGGTAAAAGTTACTGTCTTTGATTCCGATAATCATCACTGCACCGTCAATCCCAAAACGTTTTTTAAAATTTTCATATTCAATCAATGTGCTGTCGTTGTTCGGAAGGAGACGCGGAAACTCATAAGCAATTTCTACTTTGCTTGCATGATAGCTCATGAAAATTGTAATAAGAGATATAACCATGACGATGGTAATTCTATTACGAAGTGTATATCTGGATATAAAATCCCACATAATTTGCAAAGATATAAAAGGAAAATCAGTGAATTAGTGGAACTATGGAACGGTGAATAAATATTAAATGACCTTTAAAAGTTGCATTTATGACTTGTATCCGGCACTAAAATTACACACTAATCAAAAAGTTGCATTAATGACTTGTATCCAGATAATCTAAAAATCGCTATCCTTTTTTATAATGGAAAACTTAGTTGCCACAATTTCACTGTTCACTTTTCACTGTTCACTGTTCACTTGTTCACTGTTCACTTTTCACTGTTCACTGTTCACTTGTTCACTGTTCACTTTTCACTGTTCACTTTTCACTGTTCACTGTTCACTGTTCACTGTGTTGTGGCTTGTCCACGTTGAGCGCTGAGTAGTTACAAAATTTTATGTAGGTTTGCCACAATGTATTTTTTCTTTTTCGGATTATCAAAGAGCGATAGACGTTTTAGTGCATCGCTGAAAAATATTTTGGAATTTTCCCCAAAAAATCTTTCGTTGTACTATCAGGCATTTCGTCACAATTCTGTAGCGGAAGAAATAAAAGAGGGAATAAAAGATAGTAATGAACGTCTTGAATTTTTGGGTGATGCAGTACTCAGCATAGTGATAGCCGATTTCCTTTTCAAAAAATTTCCTTATTATGACGAGGGTTTTCTTACAAAGATGCGTTCAAAGATTGTCAACCGCAATTTCCTGAACCAGCTTGCTATAAAATTAGGATTGAATAAACTCATTCAGCAGAATAAAGATCCCGGATTAAAATTTTCTTCCATTAACGGAAATGCTTTTGAAGCACTTATAGGAGCAATTTATCTGGACCATGGTTTTTCGCGAGTTTCTAAATTTCTTGTAAATAATATCCTAAAATATCATATTGATGTAGCAAAATTAGAATTCACTGAAACTGATTTCAAAAGTAAATTAATTGAATGGGGACAACGTGAAAAGAAAAATGTTTTTTTCCGTCAAATAAAAGATGGTAATGGATATGACAAGCAATATGTTATTGTTGCTATGGTAAACGAAGAAATTGTGGGAAACGCCGAACACTATTCCAAGAAAAAAGCCGAACAACTTTCCTCTGAATCTGCATGCATTAAACTCGGAATTACATCAAATCTAAAAATATAAATACCTGTCCCGAATTTACCTGTATTTCGGCAAGCTCACTACAAATAATCAAGAATCAATAGTTCGGCTTCGGCTCACTACCTGTCTGCCGTCTGCACAGGCAGGCAAGTAATCAATAGTTCGGCTTCGCTCACTACAAGTAATCAATAGTCAATAATCAATAATCAATAATAAATTTATTGCCAATCAGGTGGAGTTGAAACGTTGTTGAATGATGATTAGGCGAAACATCATATATGACATATAAACAATTACAATTATTGAAACAATATTTAGAAGAGAACACTTATCTCTGCACCGAAGAAATACAAACATACATTGCTAGGATGTATGCAGTAACTTACAGTGTAGAGGAAGTAAAAGCATTATTGCATCGCTTGGGATTTGTCTATAAAAAAGCCAAAAATATTTCCGACAAAGCCGATAAAGAAAAGCAGGAAACATTCATCAAAGAATATGAAGTATTAAAAGCCATAAGCATTGTAATTCCACTTTATAATGAAGAGGAAAATATTTATTTTTTATACAATTTTTTGTTGCCTGTAATTAGTAAATTAACAAATAATTTCGAAATTATTTTTGTTGATGATGGAAGTAAAGATTCTTCTTTTGAAAAAATTATGTCTATATGTAATAATGATGCACATGTTTTAGGAATTTCCTTATCAAAAAATTTTGGACATCAAATAGCGATTACAGCTGGTATGGAACATGCTTCAGGCGATGTGGTAATTACTATGGATGCAGATATGCAACATCCTCCTGAAGTTATTGAACTTTTATATCAAAAATTTCAAGAAGGATACGATATTGTAAATACAAATAGAGAAAACACCGCAGATTCTAGTGTTTTCAAAAACGTAACATCTTCTTGGTTTTATAAAATAATTAACTCCCTTGCTGACATTCACATAGAATCTTCATCAGCAGATTTTCGTCTTATGAATAGAAAAACAGTAAATGCATTTCTTCAATTAAAAGAAAAGGATAGGTTTGTAAGAGGGTTAATAAGCTGGATGGGATTTAAACAAACGACCGTTTCTTATTCTGCCCCTTTGCGTTTTTCCGGTAAATCAAAATATTCTATTACAAAAATGTTTCGGTTTGCGGCTGATGGAATCATTTCATTCTCTGCAAAACCATTACGTATTTCTTTTTATACAGGAATAATAGTTTTTTTTGTTGGATTATTATATTCCATCTATGCCATCACAAAATATTTTGATGTTAAAACTTTTCCCGGATGGATATCAATTCTTATAGCAGTTCTACTTATAGGAGGAATTCAACTAATCAGTATTGGAATAATTGGTGAATATCTTGCTCGTGTTTTTAATGAGGCGAAAAATCGTCCTCTGTATTTTGTAAAACAATATTCTTCAAAAGAACAGAATCTGAATTCAAAATAGAAGAGCCACAAATTCACTTAGAGAATGAAGAATCATAATAGATTTTATTTTTTATTTTTTGTAATTGCAATTTTATCTTTTTGGCAAATTGTTTTTTTATTTGCCCTGTAAAATGGGATATGATAGATTGCTATTACCCCTGGCGATTTCATATCGGTGAATGTTTGCAAAACGGAAAATTTCCTTTCTGGAACCCATACCAAGATTTAGGTTATCCCATTCATGCTGATCCATCAAGTGGTGCTTGGTATCCTTTCGTTTGGATAATAGGATACTGTTTTGGATATAACATTTATACCATTGGTTTGGAACTTTGGATTCATGTTTTTATAGCAGCAATTGGATTTTATAAATTATCCGGAACATTAAAATTAAGTCAACATACTGCATTTATTGCTGCTGTTTGTTATATGTTATGTGGTGTTTTTATAGGCAATGCACAACATTTAACATATTCAATTAGTGCATGTTGGATGCCATTTATTATAAATTACTATTTGAGAGTGGGACAAGAAAAAACATTTGCAAATAGTATAAAAGCAGCTTTTTTTTTATTTCTGTTGGTTACAGGAGGATATCCGGCTTTTACAATTATTTTATTTTACTTGTTGTTGATTTTTTTCTTTTACTACGTAATAAAATATGTTGGTGGTGACAAAAAAGAGTTATTGAATTTTTTTATCCGAAATATTTTATTCTTTGTTTTGGCTATATTATTAAGTTCCGGAATGTTGCTTTCCGTTTATGAGGTAATTCCTTACATTTCAAGGATATCCAATTTTTCTGTTACACAAGCATTAGTTTGCCCATTTTCACCTCAATCTTCTATTTCTTTTTTACTACCTTTTGCAGTAATAAAAAGCATGGGTTTTTTTGACACAGACCTTTCTATGAGCAATGCTTATTTTGGTGTTTTGATGTTTTTGTTTTTTGTGTTGGGAATTTTTATTAAAAAACCTTTTCAATATAAAATATTATTTGGCTTTGCATTGTTTGGTTTATTTGCTGCGTTTGGTGCTTACCTGCCAGTACGTGAGTTTTTGTTTAATCACATTCCATTGATGAATCTTTTTAGATTTCCAAGCGCTTTCCGACTTTTTACCATTATTGGTTTTTTGTTAGTAGGAGCGTATTGGTTTGATAATTTTATTCATCATGATTTTGATAAAAACAGAAAAAAGTTAATGATGGTAATTATGGCAATGATAATCATGTTTGTAATTTTTATTCTAATAACCAGATATATAGGATATTTAGGAATGATGGATTTTATAAAAAACGATTTATTTATTTTTTCTAAAACATCCACAATATATCAGCACGTTGCATTTCAATCAATAGTGCAAAGTTTTATTCTTGGTCTGTTTTTGATAGTGGTTTGGAAAGTGAAGGAAAAAAATAAATTTATAAAATACATCACAGCAATTATTGTTTTTGAGTTAATCTTTAATGCCCAGTTAAATGCACCTTACACGGTTTATTATCATGATGTCTCTGCAAAAGAATCATATAAGTATATTAAAAAATTTCCTTCAGGATTTCCTCAATTGCCTGATATGGCAATAGCAGATGAAAATCCAAATGAGGTGTATTTTGGTCCGTTTTGGAGAAATGTAAATATTTTCCGGAAACGAATTTTTTCAGAAGGATTTAATTCATTTATGCTTACAGGGCATGAAATTTTTATAAATGAAACGCAAACGTTACAGTTATATAAAGAAATCATGAAAAATAAAATAGTTTTTTTGTCAGATAAAATATACGAAGAGCAAGAAATAAATAAATTTACAAGAGATAGCACATTTACTAGTAAAACACTTTTTTTTAATAAAAATGATTTTGAACAATTAAAAACAATTTCTTTAGAAAGTAATCAAGGAGATACTGCCCGATTAACTTATTTTGCTCCAGATAGTTTTATTGTAAATACTTCTACTAAAAAACCACAGATAATAACATTGTTGCAGAATAATTATAGAGGATGGGAAGTTTTAATTAATGAAACTCCTGTTAATATTTATACCAGCAATAAATCGTTAATTTCAGCGGTTTTGCCTGCAGGGCAAAACATAGTAAGTTTTGTTTATCATAATACAGGAATCAAAATTGCAATGTGGATTTCTGTATTAACAATGTTTGTATCTGTTTTAATAGTCATTATAATTGATACTTTTAAAAAAAATATCTTCATCTCACACAATGATGCCGAAAGTGTTAATTAAAAATATTAAATCACTCGTTCAGACAGAAGAAAAACCTCGTCTGAAAGTCAGAGGTTCTGAAATGAAAAATCTTTGTTGTATCAAAAATGCTTTTCTACTGATCAAAAACGATAAAATTTTTTCCTTCGGAAAAATGTCCCAACTTAAAACATTAAACTTCAAACCCGAAACCGAATTTGATGCTTCCGGCAAACTTGTTCTTCCCTGCTGGTGCGATTCTCATACGCACATTGTTTACGCTGAAAATCGTGAACAGGAATTTATTGACCGCATCAACGGAATGACTTACGAAGAAATTGCAAAACGCGGAGGAGGAATTTTAAACTCTGCAAAAAAAATACATGACGCAAACGAAGAAGAATTATTTGAATCGGCAATGAAAAGAATAAATGAAGTTATTTTACACGGAACAGGAGCCATTGAAATAAAAAGCGGTTACGGACTGTCGGTGGAAGCAGAAATTAAAATGCTGAAAGTGATAAAACGAATAAAAGAAAAAGTACCCATTCCCGTGAAAACAACTTTCCTCGGAGCACACGCCATTCCAAAAACGCATAGCAAAGAACAATACATTTCGCTCATCATAAATGAAATGCTGCCACAAATTGCACAAAATAATCTTGCTGACTATTGTGATGTGTTTTGTGAAAAAAATTATTTTACAAAAGAAGAAACAATAAAAATTCTTTCTACCGCAAATAAATTTGGATTAAAAGGAAAAGTTCATGCAGAGCAATTAAGCCACAGTGGAGGAATTGAAGCGGGAACTGAGTGCAATGCTATCAGTGCCGATCATCTGGAATTTATGAACAACAATGATATTCAACTTTTAAAGAAAAGTAAAACCATGCCGACTATTCTTCCGGGTGCACAATTTTTTCTCGGACTACAAAATTATCCTGCCAGAAAAATAATTGACTCCGGATTGCCTCTCGCCATTGCATCTGATTATAATCCGGGCTCTTCTCCAAGCGGAAATATGAACTTCATGATTTCACTCGCCTGCATCAATCATAAACTCACTCCCGAAGAAGCCATTAACGCAGCAACAATAAATTCTGCTTATGCAATGGGATTGAGTAAAACACATGGAAGTATCGCTATTGGCAAACAAGCAAATGTTTTTATCACCAAAGAAATTCCAAACTATTCTTTTATCCCTTATTCTTTTGCAAATAATTTAATTGAAACAATAATAATAAATGGACAAAAATATGATTCTACTATAAAAAAATTTAACTAATGAACAACCCTGCGGCAAGCCACAGGGAATTATCAAGTTCAATCTGTTCGCAAACAAATTCACACCCACTTTAAACACATACAAATTTTTTATTTCTAAATTTACCGCAATAAATACGGACTGAAAATATCAGACAACAACAAACAGAATCTTTAAAAATAAATTATTCATATAATTAAAAACCAAAAATAAACAATGGCAATTCAACGGTTCAAAGCACTCAGAGATGTACTAAGCAGAGTTCCTGTAAATGTGATACTTCCTGCCGAAACGGTTTCCGATTTTTTCGGAGAAAATGTTTTCAATAAAGAGAAGATGAAGAAATATCTTTCAGACGAAGCATACAAAAGCGTGATGGAAGCCATTACACACGGAACAAAAATTGACCGCAGAATTGCCGATGATGTAGCATCTTCTAAAAAAGCATGGGCAATGAGCAAAGGAGTTACGCATTACACTCATTGGTTTCAGCCACTCACAGGAACTACCGCAGAAAAGCACGATGCTTTTGCACAAAATATTGAAGATGGTAAAGCACTTGAACATTTTGATGGCGACCAACTTGTTCAGCAGGAACCCGATGCTTCTTCTTTTCCGAGCGGAGGCATTCGCAGCACTTTTGAAGCACGCGGATACACAGCATGGGACCCTACTTCTCCTGCTTTTATCCTCGGAAAAACTCTTTGCATACCTACTATTTTTGTTTCTTATACAGGTGAAGCACTTGACTACAAAACTCCTCTGTTGAAAGCACTTCACTTTCTTGATAAATCGGCTGTTGATGTTTGTCGGTATTTTGATAAAAATATTACAAAGGTTACAGTAACACTTGGATTGGAACAGGAATATTTTTTGATTGATACTGCTCTTTACAACGCACGTCCCGATTTAGTTTTCACCGGTAGAACTCTTTTTGGACATGCTACAGCAAAAGGTCAACAATTAGAAGATCATTATTTCGGTTCTATTCCTGAAAGAGTTCTTGCTTTTATCCGTGAACTTGAAATTGAATGTTACAAACTTGGCATTCCGATTAAAACCCGCCACAACGAAGTTGCTCCTAATCAGTTTGAATGTGCTCCTGTTTTTGAAGAAGCAAATCTTGCGGTTGACCATAATTTGTTGCTGATGGACATTATGAATAAAGTGGGACACAAACATAACTTCTGTGTTCTCCTCCATGAAAAACCATTCGCAGGAATGAACGGTTCGGGTAAGCATAATAATTGGAGTATGCTCACTAATACCGGAAAAAATCTTTTGTCACCCGGAAAAACTCCAAAGACCAATCTAATGTTTCTGACTTTTTTCATAAATACAATCAAAGCCGTTCACGACAATGCTGATTTGCTCAGAGCAAGTATTGCATCGGCAGGAAATGATCATCGTCTCGGGGCAAATGAAGCGCCTCCTGCTATCATTTCTGTTTTTATTGGGAATCAGTTAATGAAGGTCTTGGAAGAATTTGAGAAGAAAATAAAATCAGGAAAAATGACTTCAGAAAAAAAGACCGCTCTAAAACTCAATATCGGAAAAATTCCAGAAATTCTTTTGGACAACACCGATAGGAATCGCACTTCACCATTTGCTTTCACGGGAAATAAATTTGAATTCCGTGCTGTCGGTTCTTCTGCAAACTGCGCTGCACCAATGACAATATTAAACACCATCATGGCTGACCAACTTGTGAAATTTAAAAAAGAAGTAGATGCGCAAATCAAAAAAGGAATTGAAAAAGACGAAGCCATCTTTCATGTTCTGTGCGATTATATTTCTGCAACAAAAAAAATTCTTTTTGAAGGAAATGGTTACAGCGAAGAATGGATGAATGAAGCCAAGAACCGCGGACTTTCTAATATCAAAACTACTCCCGAATCGCTAAAGGTTTTCATTAGAAAAGAAGTTGTTAAAATTTTCGAACAACACAATATCAAGAGTGAGCGAGAACAGTATGCCCGTTACGAAATTCAATTAGATACCTACATGAAAAAAATCCAGATTGAATCACGCATTATCGGTGAATTGGCACTCGGACATATCATTCCTTCTGCTGTGAAATATCAAAACATCCTTATTGAAAATGTAAAAGGATTAGTAGAAACACAAAATCTTATGTCTCTGCATTCAGTAAAAAATGTTTCAAATAAAAATTTCGTCTTATCTGAAAATGATTTTGATGAATCAAACAAAAACAGCAACGATGCTGATATTAATTTCCTTACTTCTGCGCAAATTGAAACTATCAAAGAAATCTCTACGCATATTTTTGCCATCAAAAAAAATGTGCATGCAATGATTGATGCTCGTAAAAAAGCAAATGCCATTGAAGATGTTCAGAAAATAGCAGATGCATATTGCGAAAAAGTAAAACCCTTTTTTGAAATCATTCGCTATCATGCCGATAAACTTGAATTCATTATAGATGACGAACTATGGCCATTACCGAAATACAGGGAACTTCTTTTTACAAAATGAAAAATTTTTTTTGCTTTGTATTTGTTTGTATTCAATAAGCCAATAAAATGTATTTTTGTCAATCTGTTTTTATTGATTCAAATAAATAATCTATTTTAGCACTTTATTTTTATAAATCTAATCGCTCTGTGTCTATGTTAAAGTTAGAGCGAATAAATTATCTACTAATGAAAATCCATAAAAGAACCGGTTTGTTGATACTATGTATCTTGTTTTCTGCCAATATGTTTGCGCAAAAAAACTATTACAGAGCAGCAGAAAATAAATTTATTGCTCATGAATATTTTACTGCCGTTGATTTATATAAAGCGGCATATAAAAAGGCATCAAAAAAAATGAAACCTGAATGCTTGTTTAAAATTGCTGAATGTTATCGACTTATTAATGAAGTGAAACAAGCAGAAATTTATTATCAAAAATCTATCAAAGCAAAATGTGAACAATCTACTATTGCTCTTCTTCGCCTTGCTGAAGTACTTAAGACACAGGGAAAATATCCTGAAGCAAAAGCAGAATATGAAAAGTATAGCAAAGAAGTAACTTCGGACAAACGTGGTGTGGATGGAGCAAAATCATGCGAAATGGCTCAGAAGTGGAAAGACAATCCTACTCGCCACAAAGTTGAAAACATGATTCAAATCAACGGAAAAGAATGGGATTATACTCCTATGTATGCCGAAAGAAAAAAATATACCACCCTTCTTTTCTCTTCCACAAGACAAGGAGCAACTGGCGATATTGATGCTAATGTAGGACAACTTTTTGCAGATATTTTCATGACCAAAGTTGACAAGAATGGAAAATGGAGTACGCCTACTCCTTTGCCTATTCCTATCAACACAAAAGAAAATGAAGCCGCTTGTGTTCTTGATTCAAAAGGAAGCAATATGTATTTTACAAGATGTGCAGTAAAAAAACATCTTCATCCGAAATGCCAGATATATTCTACTGTTAAACGCGGGCAGATGTGGGACGATCCTACGCTTATGCCGTTCAACATTGATTCTTTCAACTACGGACATCCTGCTCTTAGCAAAAATGAAAAACTACTCATTTATTCTTCTGATGTAAAAGATAGTTTAGCACCAGGTTATGGAGGACTTGATCTTTACTATGTACTTTTTGATGCTGAGAAAAAAGAATGGGGAAAACCCGTGAATCTTGGTCCGGATATCAATACCGATGACGACGAAGCATTCCCTTTTATTCACGATGATGGAACGCTTTATTTTGCGTCCAGAGGGCACCTTGGCATGGGTGGGTTTGATATTTTTCGTGCAGAAAAACTCAAGGAAAATAAATGGGGAAAAATTTCTAATCTAAAATATCCCATCAATTCTGCAGGTGATGATTTCGCCATCATCTTTGAAGGAGATAAAGAACGCGGATATTTTACTTCTAACCGTGCAAATGGAAAAGGAGGCGACGATATTTATTCCTTTATCCTTCCTCCACTGATATTCATGCTGGAGGGTTACGTTACAGAAGAAATTACCAAACTGCCTGTTCCCGGTGCTACTGTAAAATTGATTGGTTCTGATAATACATCCTTTGAACAAAAAACTGATGCAAAAGGATATTATAGATTTGATATCAATGGACAAGCACGTTACATAAATCCTAACTCATCTTATATTGTAAGTGCTTCTGCATTAGATGTTAAGACATCTAACTTTCCCGATGGATTACTTGGCAACCCAAAAGCAAAAATTACAACAGTTGGAGTAAAAGAATCCACCAACTTTCGGCAGGATTTCGTATTGAAAAAAATTGTAAAAGAAATGAGAATGCCATTAGTGCTTTTCCTTCTTGATAAATATGATATGAATCATCCGTCAAATCCTCGTGACTCTCTTGAATTTTTGGTTAAAGTTATGAGTGAAAGTCCAAATATTACTGTGGAACTTTCTGCTCACACAGATTATCGTAACGATGCCAAGTATAATCAAACACTTTCTTTTAATCGCGCAAAAACATGTGTGGATTATCTTATTGTTGTCAAAGAAATAGATCCTAACCGCCTCTCTCCTGCAGGATATGGTGAAAGCAGACCGGCAGTATTAGATAGAGATCATATTCTGCCAAGCAAAAAAGTTGTTCCTGCAAAAACCATTCTTTCTCAAAAATGGATTGACCAAAATTATCCTGAAAACAAAAATAAAGACGATTACGAATATCTCATGCAGATAAATCGCAGAGTGGTATTCACTATTTTAAGAAAAGATTATGTGCCGAAAGGAACTCCGGAAGGACAGCCCAAAGCTGCTCCTGAAATCAAAGTTACTAAGAGTGAATCAGAAGGTGGTGAAGGCGATACCAAAACCGAATGGGACGAATAATAAAAATATTGAAATGAAAAATATTTAAACATCCTCTCCATTATATTGGAGAGGATGTTTTTTTATGAGGGATTATGAATTCATCGTTATATAATTTACGAGGTGTTTCTTCTGCAAAAGAAGATGTACATCACGCTATAAAAAAATTAGACAAAGGAATTTTTCCAAACACTTTCTGCAAAATAGTTCCTGATTTTTTGAGCGGAGATAAAAATCATTGCATAGTAATGCATGCTGATGGTGCGGGAACAAAATCATCGCTCGCTTATATTTATTGGAAAGAAACCGGTGACCTCTCGGTATGGAAAGGTATTGCGCAAGATGCAATAGTAATGAACCTTGATGATTTGCTTTGCGTTGGTGCCATAGATAATATTTTAGTTTCAACAACCATCGGCAGAAATAAAAATTTAATTCCGGGTGAAGTTATTTCGGCAATCATCAATGGTGTTGAAGAATTTTTAGAGAAGATGCGTATGTTCGGAATAAATATTTATTCTACAGGAGGCGAAACAGCAGATGTGGGCGATGTGGTTCGCACCATTATTGTTGATTCAACAGTTACATGCAGAATGAAACGAAAAGATGTGATTGAAAATAAAATTCAACCGGGTGATGTGATTGTTGGACTTGCTTCTTTTGGACAATCTACTTATGAAGATGAATACAATAGCGGTATTGGCAGCAATGGATTAACTTCTGCTCGGCATGATATATTTAAAAAAAATTATTCTAAAAAATATCCTGAAAGTTTTGATAACACTATTCCTCATAATATTGCTTATTCAGGAAAATATAAATTAACTGATAAGATTAAAATCACAAATCACAAAACACAAATAGAAAAAATTATTTCGGTTGGCAAACTCGTTCTTTCACCAACTCGCACTTACGCACCTATGATAAAAAAAATTCTGAATGAACACAAAAAAAATATTCATAGCATCATTCATTGTTCAGGCGGAGGACAAACAAAAGTTTTGAAGTTTGCCGACAAAGTGCATATCATCAAAGACAATTTATTTAAACTACCATTTTTGTTCCAACTTATATTTGAATCCATGTTAACGCATTCTTCACATTCTATTCGGAGAGATGACATTTGTAAGGCGTTGAAAGAAATGTATCAAGTATTCAATATGGGCCATCGGATGGAAATTTATCTTCCGGAAAAATTTGCTCAACGAATAATAGATATTGCAAATGAATTTGATATTGAAGCGAAAGTTATTGGCAGAGTAAAAAAATCAACAGCACCTAAACTTACCATCATAAAAGATAATTTTGTGTTTTGAAAAACGATGCAGAAGAAACAGGAATTTCGTTGACAAATTTATGCTTTGATTTTTATTTTGTTTTTAAGGTGCCCTCTAAAAATCATTACTCTTTATTCGTTCTTACAATCTCATCTCCAATTTTATGAAGCATGCTTTGTAACTCTTTTTCGTTCGGACCAATGTGACGGGAAGAAAAGGGAATTTACATTAGGGCAAACTAAAGTTTCTATGCTATTGGCGGAGTTGGCGTGGGAATTGCTTTATCGGTTTTTGTCAGGTTCAGATTTTCTTTTTCATATTGTATTAATAATAATATTATCTAATACTGATTCGCTGATATTTTCTAATTCGCTTTTTGAGTAGATGTATATCAATGTCAGTTCATTTTCTTTCAATTGTAAATAAGTTATCAATCTGTAACCTCCGCTTTTTCCTTTGTTGTTATCGGTATTTTTAATTCTTGCTTTGTAAATATTATGACCTAAAGGTATACCCAAATCTTTTAAATCGTCAATGTTATCAAGAAAATCATCAATATCGTTTTCTATATTCCTGTATTTCTTTGTAAGATTTTTTACAAGTTTGTAGAAATAATCTGTCTTGACAACTTTGAGTTTAAGCATGTTTTAGGGTCAACTTTTTGTTTTTCCAAGACGTTACCTTATGTTCTTTTAAATCTTTAAGTGATTCAGTGATTTCTCTTTGGAAATCCAAAATCTGTTTTTCGGTATTAACTTTTTCTATATGAATAAAATCTAATTGTTTCAAAAAGTTAATCAGTGACCGAGCTTTGTTCTCATTTGTAATATTTATAATAAGTTGTTGCATAATCTTATTTTTTAGGGTACGAATATACATTAAGTTTTTGAACTACATACAGACGAATAAAAATCAAAAAAATTAAAATTTGCCGATTTATTTTTATTTTCCTACAATCATTCCTCTTTATTCGTTCTTACAATCTCCGCTCCTATTTTATTCAGCCGTTTGTCTATATTTTGATAACCTCTGTCAATCTGTTCAATATTATTGATAACACTTTTTCCTTCTGCCGACATTGCTGCAATGAGAAGCGCCATGCCTGCGCGAATGTCAGGTGAAGTCATACGAATTCCTCTGAGAGGACGTTCTCTGTTTAGCCCGATGATAGTTGCGCGATGCGGGTCGCATAAAATTATTTGTGCTCCCATATCAATAAGTTTATCAACAAAGAATAATCGGCTCTCAAACATTTTCTGATGAATGAGTGCAGTACCTTTTGACTGGGTAGCAGTAACTAATATAACACTCAATATGTCGGGAGTTAATCCCGGCCAAATAGCATCAGCAATAGTGAGTATAGAGCCGTCAATGTAAGTATCTATTTCATAATTTTTTTGCGAAGGAATAAAAATATCATCGCCTTTACGTTCCATCTGAATACCAAGATTTGAAAATGTTTCGGGAATAATTCCGAGTTGTTCATAACATACATTTTTTATTGTTATCTCAGATTGTGTCATGGCAGCCAAGCCGATGAAACTTCCCACTTCAATCATATCGGAGAGTAGTCGGTGCTTACATCCACCGAGAGCAGAAACTCCTTCAATAGAAAGTAAGTTTGAACCGATGCCTGAAATTTTTGCTCCCATAGATACAAGCATTTTACACAATTGCTGAATATATGGTTCGCAGGCAGCATGATAAATTGTTGTCGTTCCTTTTGCCAGCACAGCCGCCATGATAATGTTTGCAGTTCCTGTTACTGATGCTTCATCCAAAAGCATATAAGATCCTTTCAACTGACTTGAATCAACTTTATAAATATTTTCTTTTTCATCATATTCAAATTTTGCTCCAAGTTTCTGAAAGCCGATAAAGTGCGTATCAAGTCGTCTTCTGCCGATTTTATCTCCACCGGGTTTTGGAATATATCCTTTGCCAAACCGGGCAAGCAGAGGACCCAATATCATGATTGACCCTCTGATTGAAGCAGCTTTGTTTTTGTATTCAGGAGTGAGTAAGTAATCAACATTTATATCATCTGCCTGAAAAATATATGTAGCTCCATTTAAATCATTTTCGCTTGGCGAAACTTTTAAATCTTCTTTATCTTTTGGAATAGTTGGAGATAGTTTTACTTTTACTCCGAGATCGCAAAGTAAATCTATTAACCTGTTTACATCAATAATATCCGGAATATTACTGATAGTAACTTTTTCAGGAGTGAGAAGTACTGCACAAATGATTTGCAATGCTTCATTTTTGGCGCCTTGAGGAATTATTTCTCCTTTTAATTTTTTTCCGCCTGTTATTTCAAAAGTGCTCATGTTTTTTATGAATTGAATTAAATAGCAAATGTAACTTTTTATAATTGATTACAAACGTATATAAAATTTTAATTATACATATTTTCGGCAAATTTCGGCAAGCTCAATTGCCAAGTTCAAATACCAATATTTCGACAATCTCAATACGAGAACAGGATAAAAATAAAAAAGGATTTATAGATGGCGGGTCAAAGCCCGCCATGACGAACTAATGATGGCGGGTCAAAGCCCGCCATGACGAACTAATGATGGCGGGTCAAAGCCCGCCATGACGAACTAATGATGGAGGGTCAAAGCCCGCCATGACGAACTAATGATGGAGGGTCAAAGCCCGCCATGACGAACTAATGATGGAGGGTCAAGTCCGCCATGACGAACTAATGATGGAGGGTCAAGCCCGCCATGACGAACTAATGAGATAATTAATCTTCTCAAAACACCATATATTCCTGCGGGTCAATTGCTTTTCCGTTATACCAGAGTTCAAAGTGCAGATGAGATCCATTAGTTTGTTCGCCCGAATTTCCGATAACAGCAATTGCTTCGCCTGCTTTTACATACTGTCCCACTTTTTTCAACAACACCGAATTATGTTTGTAAGCCGACACCAGATTATTTGAATGTTGTATTTGAATGGTATATCCCGTTTCAGGAGTCCATCCGGCAAATAGCACAGTACCGTCAAGTGTGGCTTTAATGGGTTCGTTATTTTTTGCTGCAATGTCAGTTCCGTAATGTTCTTCCGATGTATTGAACGAAGCGGTAATTGTTCCTTTCACAGGTGTAAAGAAAAAGAAACTGCTGATATTATCTTTTGTGTTTTTTCTTTCGTTGAATGCCAACGAATATTTATCCTGCGACTCCATTTGCATGCGGAAAACAGAATCCTTTTTTGAAGGTGCAAGAGGAAGATTATTTTTTGTCTTCCCGCTGTCACTCTTCATTTTATTCATAGCATTTTTGGTAATGGAATCATTTCCTACATTTCCGCTGACTACATTTTTGATATTATCAAATGCGTTTGTACGCAGAGCAAGTTCATATTGAATAGAATCTAATTTTATGGCGAGTTTGATAAGTTCCTTGCGCGTATTCATCTGTGAGCCATAACCGGGAATAAATTCACGCAGAGAAGTAAAAGCAATTAAACTAATGGTGAAAGTAATCATCACTATAGAAAAAAGTCCCACTGCGACAAAAACATTAAGAGGAGTGAGTTTCAGTGATGCCTTCTCTTCAAAAGTATCATCGTTCATAATCACCAGCCGATAGCGAACACGCAGGCGAGAGAAAAAACTTTTCTTTTTCTTTTCTATGGTCATAAAACACGACTTTCTTTCCTTGTAAAGTGGATTACTTGGACCCAGACATTATGTTTCTGCAATGCATTTTTTTTTAGCAATTCCCGAGAAAGCAATATTCAGCACATCCATCATATTATCTACATAATGCAAAGTGAGTTCTTTCAGATAATCTTTATTTATTTCTTCTACATCTTTTCGTATTTCTTCCGGAAGGATTATTTCTTTAATGTCAGCACGTTTGGCGGCAAGAATTTTTTCTTTGATACCACCTACGGCAAGCACTCTTCCACGCAAGGTTATTTCGCCTGTCATAGCAAGAAATGGTTTTGTTTTCTTTTTCAGGAATGCCGAAGTAATAGCAGTAAGCATAGCAATACCTGCTGAGGGTCCGTCTTTTGGTGTTGCTCCTTCCGGTATATGAATATGAATATTTGTGTTTGCAAATACTTCATAAGAAATTCCGAGATCATCGCTGTGTGTTTTTAAATATTCCAAAGCAATCGTGGCAGATTCTTTCATCACAGCTCCAAGATTTCCGGTAAGTGTGAGTCGTCCTTTTCCTTTACTCAAACTGGATTCTATAAAAAGAATATCTCCTCCTGTAGGTGTCCATGCTAATCCTATTACAACTCCTGGTACACCTGCATCCCGGTATCTGTCTTTCGGATGTGCGGGACCGAGAATAGTTATGAGATTATTTTCACTGATTAAGGATGGAATTTTTTTATTCATTGCAATATTTTTAGCAATATGTCGGCATACTTTTGCAATTTTCTTTTCCAATTCCCGTACTCCTGATTCGCGTGTATAGTTTTCTATTATTTTTTCCAGCACTTTTTCTTCTATGGAGATTTTTTTTCTGATGCCGTTTTCTTCTAATTGCTTTGGAATTAAATATCGTTTTGCAATTTCAATTTTTTCTTCTACTGAATAGCCGGTCATCTCAATAACTTCCATCCTGTCGCGTAATGCGGGCTGAACTGTGGAAAGCGTGTTGGCAGTAGAGATGAACATTACATTAGAAAGGTCGTAATCCATATCCACAAAGTTGTCGTGAAATGAATTGTTCTGCTCAGGATCCAGAACTTCTAACAGGGCAGAGGAAGGATCACCGTGCCAGTCATTACCTACTTTATCAATTTCATCCAGCATGAAAACCGGATTGGATGTTTTGGCTTTGATGATTCCCTGTAAAATTCTTCCCGGCATTGCGCCAATATATGTTCTTCTGTGTCCGCGTATTTCTGCTTCATCTTTCAATCCGCCAAGCGACATACGAAAATATTTTCTATCTAATGCTTTAGCAACAGATTTTCCTAAAGAAGTTTTCCCTACACCTGGAGGTCCCACAAGGCAAAGTATTGGCGACTTCATATTC
Organism: Bacteroidota bacterium; assembly: GCA_043804035.1. Classification (GTDB taxonomy): domain Bacteria; phylum Bacteroidota; class Bacteroidia; order Palsa-948; family Palsa-948; genus JAZDJJ01. The sequence goes on along the minus strand of JAZDJJ010000169.1, from coordinate 21,195 downwards.
TTCTTCAATTTCAGAACAGCAAGGTGTTCTATGATTCTGTCTTTTATCTTTTCCATTCCGTAATGATCTGCATCCAAAATTTTCTTTGCATGATTCAAATTAAATTTATCTTTTGTAAATTGGTTCCAGGGCAAGTCAAGTAATATTTCCAGATAATTATTTTGTACAGAATACTCAGCAGAATTTGGATGCATCCGTTCAAATTTTTTTAATTCTTTTGTGAACATATCTAAAACTTCTTTGCTCCATTTCTTATCTTTCATTTTCTTTTTTAGTTCTTCAGTATGTTGTTCATAAGAATTTCCTCCAAGTTCTTCCTGAATAGTTTTTATCTGTTGGTGTAGAAAATATTCACGTTGTTGTTTGTCCATATCTACTTTTGCTTTCGACTGAATTTGATTTTTTAATTCCAGCATCTGTAATTCTTTTGTGAGATGTATGAGCAGCAAAGCAGAACGTTCTTTCAGGTTGACTATTTCTAACATTTTTTGCTTTTCAGAAACAGAAATATCTACATTAGACGAAATGAAATTGATCAAAAATGATGCGCTTTCTATATTTTGTATAGCAATGAATGCTTCAGAAGGGATGTGCGAAGAGTTTTTAATAATCTGCTGCGAAATTTCTTTGAGCGAAGTAACAATCGCTTGAAATTCTTTATCATCTTTATTAGGTTTGATTTCCGAAAACTCAGCAATTTTTGCACAAATGTATGGCTCGGTTTGCACTAATTCTTTTATCTCAAATCTTTTTCTACCTTGAATAATTACAGTGGTGTTTCCATCCGGCATACGTAACATTTTTATCATGTGTGCGATAGTACCTATCTTATTTAATTCTTCAATAGATGGGTCTTCTGTCTTATCATTCTTTTGTGATACAACGCCAATGTATCGCTTTCCCTTGTAAGCATCTTTAATAAGACGTATTGATTTGTCTCTGCCAACAGTTATTGGAATTACAACTCCGGGAAAAAGAACAGTGTTTCTCAATGGAAGAATCGGCAGTTCGTCAGGAAATTTTTCTGTATTCATTTGCTCCTCATCTTCTATGCTGAGCAGTGGAATAAGTTCCGTATCGTTTTCAAGGGATGAGAGATCAAAATCTTGGGATTCAAAAAGATTGAACATATAATTATTTATGCTTGTTTTATAATCTGTGAAAATTTAGTGCAATTTTATGCATCACGAAGCACGTGCAAACCTACATAAAATTTTGTAACTACTCAGCGGCAAAAGAAATAATACAAAAAAAACCTGTGGTGAGTAGATACAATTCTTTCAATAAAATACAATTTACCCGATGTTTATAACTTTGTCCTAATCTGAACAATCAGAAATAATTTGTATAAGTAATGGCAAAAAAACAAATCATCTTCAGCGATCCTATTTATGGATTTATTGCAGTTCCGGATTTTCTTACTTATCAAATCATCAATCATCCATATTTCCAGCGGCTGTGGAGGATAAAACAATTAGGGCTGACGAATCTTGTTTATCCGGGTGCTATGCACACACGATTTCAGCATGCGATGGGTGCAATGCATCTCGTCGTTCGGGCAATTGAAGTGCTGCAATCTAAGGGGATAAAAATTTCCAAAGAAGAATCGCAAGGTGTTGCAATTGCTGTTTTGCTACACGACATTGGTCATGGTCCTTTTTCTCATGCATTGGAAAACAGCATTGTGCATGATATTTCACACGAAGATATTTCGGAACTATTCTTAGCGCGTCTGAACAAACATTTTAAAGGAAAAATTTCTCTTGCTATGAAATTTTTCAGCGGCATTTACAGAAAAAAATTTTTACACCAACTCATTTCCAGCCAATTGGATATGGACAGATTAGATTATCTCAATCGCGATAGTTTTTTTACTGGCGTTTCTGAAGGCGTAATCAATTCAGAGAGAATTATTAAAATGTTGAATGTTGTGAATGATGAATTAGTAATAGAAGGAAAAGGAATGTATTCCATAGAAAATTTTATTATTGCCCGAAGATTGATGTACTGGCAGGTGTATCTGCACAAAACTGTTTTGAGTGCAGGATATCTTTTAGTAAATATTCTGAAGCGAGCAAAGGAATTGGCAAGCAAAGGCGAAAAACTTTTTTGTACTCCTGCACTGCAAATTTTTCTTTATAATAAATATGATAAAAAAGCATTTTCACAAAACCCTGAACTTTTAGATGCATTCGCTCAACTTGATGACTACGATATTTTTACCTCTGTAAAAGTGTGGATGAATTGCAGCGACTTTATTCTTTCTACGCTTTGTAAAAATTTAGTAAACCGAAAACTTTACAAAGTAGAAATTCGGGATGAACCCTTTACAGACGAAGCCGTGAATATGTGGAAAGAAAAAATCCGGCAGAAATATAAACTAAAAGAATCAGAAGTAGATTATTTTGTTTTCTCTCACATGGTAGAGAACGATGCTTATTGCCCCGACAAAATTCGCATCAACATACTTTTTAAGGATGGCACTCTTGCCGATATTACCGATGCCTCCGACCGTGCTTATATTTCCATTTTGCAAAAAACCGTTAAAAAATATTTTTTGTATTATCCGAAAGAATAAATTTCTTCTAAAAATCCTTTTTGATTTTGATCCTATTTTATGTGTGATTGAAAATTTTATGTAAGTTTGTAAAAATTTTATGTAAGTTTGTAAAAATTTTAAATTTAATTTATATGGCACGAATCATTTCTCCCGGTACAGCAGCGGGTTGGAAAAAACTGCATGACGGCATTAAAACAAAACATGATGCCGATGGCACCAATTCGGTACTAATGATTTTTCTTAACGAAGGAAAAATTAATTTAGCAGCCGATAACAAATTTTTATTAGAATCCGTTGACCGCCACGACAAACGCAAAATCGCTGGCGACAAAGCTGAAGAATTGCGAAAAGACCGCAACAATTTTTTTAAACCCGCAATTTTTATTTTCAAAAAAGGAGCACAGTTTCTCAAAGCGTTTTACAAAAACAATGTGCGCAAACTTGGCGACTGGGGATTGACAATAGATAACAAAAACCGTATTGTTTATCCCACCAACTTTGATTCGCTTTTTAAATTATTTGTTATTTTTTACAACAAACACAAATCGTTTTTAGGAAAAGATAGTCCGCTGTATAATTTTTTGATAGAAAATAATATTGATTTGGAAACATTAAACAAAGATGTCGTTCAAGCCAATAAAATAAACACAGATTTTTCCAAAGAAAATAAAAGAATGGAAGAAGAACAAAAAAACAGCGACAATTTAATGGAGCAGCCCATAAAAAATACGAGAGCAATCTGCCAGTTTTTAATCAAACATTTTAGCAACAACCCGAAAAAATTAGGGCAATACGGAATTACTGTTGATGATTCGCCAAGAGGTTCGGTGAGGAGAACAATTACGATAAATCCAAGTCAGCAAAAAACAGTAAGAGGAGCATTGATAGGAGGACTTTTCATCAATACAGGCATAACGATACTTGAATTACGAGCGGGCAAAAAAGGTGATGGCGAAAAAAAGTCAATTGCGCCGAACAAAGAGTTTATTATTCAAAAGAAATTCAGCATTTTTATAGTAATTAACACTAATACTGATACAAAAGGCAGTTATTCAGTGGATATCAATAGATAAAGTAGGAAGAATTTTAGGGAAAGTAGGAAGAATTTTAGATAAAGTAGGAAGAATTTTAGGGAAAGTAGGAAGAATTTTGGGGAAAGTAGGAAGAATTTTGAAAAAAGTAGGAAGAATTTTAGGGAAAGTAGGAAGAATTTTAGGGAAAGCAGGAAGAATTTTAGAGAAAGCAGGAAGAATTTTAGGGAAAGCAGGAAGAATTTTAGGGAAAGCAGGAAGAATTTTTACGTAACATCAGTTACTTTATCGCTTTATAAACCACTCTCAAAATTGCATTGCGAATACCCATTTTATTTATTTTATTATTTTCTATATCGGGATAAACGCGGTTGGAAAGAAAAACATAAACCAATTCTTTTTCAGGATCAACCCAAGTGATTGTTCCCGTGAAACCCTGATGACCAAAACTTCGCTCCGAAACACAATTGCAGACGGGGCTATCTTTTTGCGGATTAGTTTCGGGTTTATCAAAGCCAAGAGCCCTGCGGTTATCTGCACAAAACTGACATTTAGTAAATTCATTAACGGTAGCAGAGTCCAGATATCTTTTGCCTCCATATTCACCTTTTTGCAAAAACATTTGCATCATCACAGCAAGGTCGTTTGCATCAGAAAATAATCCTGCATGCCCTGCCACTCCTCCAAGCATAGCAGCGCCAGGATCATGAACATCGCCCCGTATTAATTGTTTTCTGAACCCAACATCATATTCAGTAGGAACAATTCTTTTTATGTCAAACCGTTCGCGAGGACGGTAGCACATAGTTGACAAACCAAGAGGAGAGTAAAAATTCTTTTGAACAAATTCATTCAACATTACTCCCGAAGAGCGTTCAACAATTTTATGCATAAAATAAAATCCAAAGTCGCTGTATTTATACTCATGTTTTTCACTTAATGGAGAATCATAAATTTTTTTGAAGATGGTATCAGGATAACTATGATGAATGTAAAATTTTTCTGCTACACGATAGGGAAAACTATCATTTTGTACTTTGCTATAAATACCCGGTTTATATTCTCCTTTACTCATTGTGTGCAGATAAAACGGAATCCAATCTTTCAGTCCTGCCTGATGCGTCATCATCTCTCTGATATTGATGTTCATCTTATTAGTTCCTTCTAATTCGGGCAGATGATAGCAGAGATAATCATCAACATTTATTTTTTTTTTTCATCCACTAATTTCATAACTGCTGCTGTGGTGGATGCAATCTTTGTAACAGAAGCCAAATCATAAATATCATCTTTCTTCACTGTGCTTTTATTTTCATAAGTATGATATCCAAATGTTTTGTAATAAAAGACCTTTCTATTCTTAGCAAGAAATACCTGACATCCCGGGAATGCTTTCTCGTTAATTCCTTTCATCACAATAGAATCAATCATGGAAAGTTTTTTTGAATCAATGTCAAGTTCTTCAGGAACTGTGTATTTAAAACGTATAGAAGTATCAGAATTTATTCCTGAATGGAGAGGAAATTGCTGTGATGCCGTAATCGGTAATTTTCCTTTTGAAGAAATTCCACCAAAAATAAGTTGAGAAGACAAACTCATTTGTGATGCTGTGTTTTCGTAAGACATGATAATTGCATCTGTGCTTTTCCATGCAGAATCTAACAAAGTAAGCGAGTAAGGATTTGCAAAAAAATCTACTATGACTTTTGCTCTTTTGCTTGCCTGCATAATGAACTTGATGGATTGTTTGGTAATTCCAAAATCATGTTTGATGTCATTGTTAGTTGAAGAAACATCAATGATTATCAGATTGTAATTGTTTAGTTTTTTTAATAAAGAATCTATTTCTATATCTGTCGGCTCTTTAGGAAGAAAGAAATGTTTCATTGGAGAATATAACCTGAGCATCTGAAGAAAATTATTTACTCCTTTTGTTCTAATAGTTACAGTTGCAATTTTCAATGTATCAAGGTTCCTGAGTGGGATTAAATTATTTTTATTCTTCAAAAGTGTAACAGAATTTTCGGCAAGCAGAATGTTAAGATAATCGCTGTGTTCTGAATTTAAATTGCTAAAAAGATGAGTGGTATCTATCGGAGAATATTTATTTAACCCGCACCATTGTTTTGCTAAAAGAATTTTTTTACAGCGAGCATCAACTTCTTCCTGCGTGATTTCTTTTCGCTCTATCGCTTTGATAATTTCGGTAACTGCTTTTGGAACATCTTCCGAAAATAATAATACATCATTGCCGGCAAGAAGAGATTTTACATCCACTTCGCCGGGCTTAAAATATTTACTCACACCTTTCATGTTAAGTGCATCAGTAAAAATCAGTCCTTGAAACTTTAATTCATTCTTTAGTAAATCATTTACAATCTTTGAAGAAAGAGTGGAAGCAATATTTCTTGTTGTGTCGTAAGCAGGAATAAATAAATGTGCTACCATTACACCGCCCACTCCTTGTTTAATAAGTTCCTTGAACGGATATAAATCTAACGTATCTATTTTTTCTTTTGAATGAAAAACAGTTGGAAGAGTTTTATGAGAATCACTGTCGGTATCGCCATGTCCGGGAAAATGTTTTGCCACAGCAAGTATTCCTCCATCTTGTAATCCTTTCATGTACAACAATGATTTTCGTGTTACATCATATTTATTTTCACCAAACGAACGTGTGCCAATAACTGGATTCATCGGATTATTATTTATATCAACCACAGGAGCAAGATTTACATGAATGCCAATCAACTTGCACTGACGGGCAATTTCTTTTCCCATCAAATAAATGAGAGAATCGGCTTTGGGAGGAATAGCGCCAAGTGTCATTTGTCGTGGAAAACGAACTGTGCTGTCTATCCGCATATCTAATCCCCATTCTGCATCAATAGAAATCATCAATGGAACTTTTGAAAGTGATTGATAATAATTTGTAAGCGATACCTGACGATAAGGTCCGCCCTGAAAAAAAATTATTCCTCCGATGCCGCAGTTGTTAATTAGTTTTTTTATTTTCGCTGTATCAGTTTTTTCATTTGAATATGCAGCAACCATAAACAATTGCCCGATGCGTTGTTTGGGTGTGAGAGAATTAAAAACAGAATCAGCCCACGAAATAGTTGAGGATTTTAAAAAGACAGGTTGAGAAAAAGAATTGCAAACAAATAATAGATAAATAATTAACGGAGAATATCTATACTTTGTTTTCATTAGTAATTCGTAAAATTGAAAAGCGAAAATACATTAAAGTTTAATTTTGATGAGTATACCTGAACGTAGACAAGCCACAATCCAACGGGAAAACATAAATACGAAATACGAAACAAATTCAAATTATGAATATAGGACTTTCGCAAAAGATATTTTTAGAAAAAAATAGTTTTACCGCTAATCGTGTGAAAAAATTGCATTGTAATCAATTGCTGTTGCTTTAGGCAACGGACAAAAGAATATTATCAACAGAAAGGGCTTTAGCCCAAAAATGATGGTTGGTCAAAATTTGCAAGTACTATTTCGGGCTGAAGTCCGATAATTATTTTTTCCCATGTTTGAAATTGCTCTTACTTTAATTTACTCTTTCCTGTTTATTTTCCTTATCAGTCGGTTAAATTTTTTTAATACAGAATGTATTTCAAGAAAATGGCTTGTTGCTGTGTTTCTCCTGAAAATAATATTTGGCATCGCGTTATGGGCAATTTATTCTTTTCACTATAATGGCGGCGATATCTTTTATTACTTCAAAGACGGGAACATAATATACAATGTCTTATTTGAAAAACCGATGAACTATGTAAAAATATTATTAGATTTTCATGATGCAGAACTTGAAAAATATTATCAGCAAATGAATTATTGGTCAAAGGAATATGATCAGGGATTATATAATGAAAGTCGTACTCTTATTCGTTTCAATGCGCTTGTCAGTTTATTTTCGTTTGGATATTTTCATGTGCATACAGTTTTTATGAGTTTCCTTTCATTATGCGGACTTGTTGGTATTTATAAAACGTTTCTTCCTTTCTTCAAAAACAAAAAGAAAGAATTATTCGTGAGTGTATTTTTAATTCCATCGGTTTTATTTTGGGGTTCAAGTGTTTTGAAAGAAGGACTTATTCTTTTTAGTATGGGCATGCTCATCTATCATTTTCATAAAGCAATCAACAAAAAATTTTCAACGAAAAGATTTTTATTGATAGTTTTTTTCCTTGGATTATTATTCTTTACCAAATTATATATTTTACTGATTGTACTTCCTGCGCTTCTTGCTAATGCATGGATTGTAAAAACAGGATTCAGAATGCCGGAGATAAAATATATTTTTGTTTTCACTGCATATTTTTTTATCGGCTTCAATATTCCTGATTATGACATTCGGTTTATGCTTATGGAAAAACAAAAGCATAGCATTCATCTGGCAAGAGGAGGAAGTTATCTTGGCAATGAAAAAGTAAAACGTTTTGTGTATATCAAACCGGAAATAAAAGACAGGATTGTTTATTTAAAAGACAGACCCGATTACTGCAAAATAAAACCCGGAGTTCCATATATTGATTGGGCAAAAGAAAATTTCTCAGACACAAACATCATAGAAAGTTCGGTAGATACAAATACTTATTGGGTTTACTTCAACATGGATCCTGCTGGCAGTAAAATAGATATTCCTATCCTCTATCCGAATATATGGAGCATCATAAAAAATTCCCCGGTGGCATTTGTCTCTACATTTTTTCGTCCTCATATTTTTGAAATGAAAAATGCTCTTATGGGTTTTCCTGCTATTGAAAATTTTATTATCCTTTTATTGTTAATATTAAGCATTGTATTTTTTGTAAGAAAAATAGAACATAGACATTTATTTTATTTTTGTTTGAGTATTGTATTTCTTTTGTTTATTCTTACAAGCATCGCCACTCCCATCCTCGGAGCCATTGTCAGATATAAAGTTCCTGCATTGCCTTTTTTGCTGATTGCATTATTGTTTATCTTTGACAAAGAAAAATTTTTAAAAAAGTTTCCGTTCTTTCAAAAAAAATCTAACAAAATAAAATATCAATGAAAGCCGATACCAATTACATCTATATAATTTTTGTGATGGTTTATATCATATATAGTATCATCAAAGCAAGAAAAAAAATAGTAAAGAATCGTCCTATTATTGATAAAAATCCTCAGCATACAACTACTCAACCGCATACAAATCCACATTCTCCGCAGCCAACCGTAGGAGATGAATTTAAAAAAATGATGGAGCAAATGTTAGGTGAAGTTCCCGAAGTACAAGTTCCTGAAAAACAAATCCAACAACCAAAACATCATCAGGCAAAAGTTACGCATACACCTCTAAAAGAAAAACTTTTTACACATAAAATAAAAACCGAAACACAACAAAATTCTGTTTTGCAGGAACAAGAACCGGTAATTGATTTTGACATACGACAAGCAATTATATCTTACGAAATATTGAAAAAACCTTCGTACTAAAAAAATGAAAATAAATTTGCATGTGAAAGATATATTTTTATACATTTGTATTTTCTTTAATAACCTAATAAATTATTATTTATGTTCAAAAAAATCCTTGCTATTCTTTTCGTAGCGTTCACAACAGGAACGTTATCCTTCGCACAATTGGGTGCGCTCAAAGGAAAAGTTATTGATGAAGGAAACGGTGAAGCAATTTCCTTTGCCAATGTACAATTGGAAATAAATGGCTCTGCCATTGCAAAAACTATTGCCGACATTGATGGCAACTTTACTATCAAAGCCATTACTCCGGGCAAATACGATTTAAAATCCGCGGCTGTGGGTTATCAAACCTTAACTATAAGAGGTATGATTATCAGTGGTGATAAAACCGCTTATCAGGATATGAAAGTAAAATCATCTGCTAAAGAAATTGAAACATTTGTTCTTACTGATTACAAAGAACCTCTTCAGGACCCTAATACAACAACAGGAGGAACTGTAACCCGCGAAGAGTTTCAGGCAATGCCTTCTAAAAATATTAATTCTGTTGCTTCCACTACTGCCGGTGTTTTTCAACAAGATGAAGGTGGCGCTTTGTTCATCAAAGGATCTCGTTCTCAGGGAACTGACTATTATATTGACGGCGAAAAAGTACGTGGTACATATGGATTACCTCAATCAAGTATTGAGCAAATATCAGTTATCACAGGCGGTGTACCGGCGCAATACGGTGACGCAACAGGTGGGTTCATCAATATTACTACACGTGGAGGTATTCGCCCCGATTATTTTGGTGGAGTTGAATTGGTGTCATCCCAACTCACCGATGCTTATGGTTACAACTTTGGCGGATTTAATGTTGGCGGTCCTCTTTTTATAAAGAAAGACAGCACTGGAAATAAAAATGCAAAAATCGGATTCTTCCTTTCAGGAGAAGTTTCTTCAGAAAAAGATCCATATCCATCTGCTATTGGTGTATATAAAGTAAAAGATGAAAAACTCAAAGAATTAGAAGAAAAACCATTATATGTAAATCCTAAGGGAGAAGGTAATCTTCTTAATTCTGAACTTTTGGAAATGAATGACTTGGAACATATCAAGGCAAGGCAAAATGTAAGAAGTAACATTGCCCGACTTGCAGGTAAAATTGATTTTAAGCCAAGTAATAATATAACCTTTACTCTTGGCGGATCTATGGATTACGGAAATTATCATGGCTTTGTTTGGGAATATGCTTTGCTTAACCCAAGTAACAATCCTCAGACCATATATAATACAATGAGAATGTACGGAAAGATTATGCATAAAATTGGTAAACAACAAAAATCAAAAGACGACAAAACAACTTCACTTATCAATAATGCTTATTATACTTTGCAGGTTGGTTATACAAAATACCAAGCGACAACTCAGGATGATACGCATAAAGATAATTTTTTTGACTATGGTTATGTGGGAAAATTTAATAAATATAGGGTTCCGGGATTTAAACTCATGAGCGATAAAATCGCTCCTATTGACAGCACATATTATGTACAAAGCACATGGGTAGATACAGCTATAACTTTTTCGGCAGGAAATCAAAATCCCCTTGGTGCTAATTATACTGAGCAATATTATGATTTTTTATCGCCTAGCAGACCGTACAGCACAACCCAAATACAACAAGGGCATGGAATGCTTAATGGCGATCGCCCGTATGATGTCTTTAGAATTTGGTACAATACAGGGCGCCAGTATAACGGGTACTCCAATGCAGACCAGTCGCAGATTCGTATTACAGGCAATTTTTCTGCGGATATAAAAAACCATGCCATTCAAGCGGGGTTTGAATTTGAAAAAAGAGATGACAGATCCTGGGCAATGAATCCCATTGGATTATGGACAAGTATGCGCAGTTTGGCTAACAGACACATTGCTCAATTAGACAAATCTGATTCTTCTCTTTACGCTGGACCTATTTATACAGGATCTATTATAACCAATCCTGCTTATCCCGTTTATGTCTTTAAACCATTAGTCAATGCTGCTCTGCAAAGTCAATTTGATAAATCCATCAGGAAACAATTGCACATTGCCAATGATGTATGGATTGATATTGATTCTTATGACCCAAGTATCTTTAATATAAGTATGTTCAGTCCTGATGAATTGGGTAGTGCCTATTATGGCTACTCTTATGACGGTAAAAAACTTTCAGGCAAGCAATCTCTTAATCTTGCTTCACTTGAAAAATACTATAAAGAGAAAGACGCCAATGATAATTATACTCGTATTGTTCCGTCTTACCAGCCAATTTATATGGCAGGTTATCTTCAGGATAAATTTGATATCAAGGATATGAAATTCAATATCGGATTGCGTGTTGATAATTTTAATACTAACCAGCCAGTACTAAAAGATAAGTACCTGTCGCATGAAGCATACACAGTGAAAGAATCTATCAAGTTCAATCATCCTTCAAATGTTGGCTCCGACTTTGTGGTGTATGTAAATAATGCCAGAAATCCTCTCACAGTAGTCGGCTATCGCGATGGAGACCAATGGTATAATAGCAAGGGCATTCAGATTTCCGACCCTGCTTTGTTGATGCAAGGCACAACCATTCAGCCATATCTTAAATATCCCAACGAAAGTAAAACAAGATTATTAGATTCATCTGATGTGCATAATGTATTCAAAATGTATGATGTTCAAACTACTTTCATGCCACGTATTGCCTTTACTTTCCCGATTTCCGACCTTGCAAATTTCTTTGCTCACTATGATGTTTTGAGCCAACGTCCTCCTAATAGGCTTGGCAGTATATACAGTAGACCTTCTTTGAAAGCCGAGCGTACCATTGATTATGAAGTAGGATTCAGACAAACCTTGAATGAAAAGAAAAATTCTGCACTTTCTCTTTCTGCCTTTTATCGTGAGATGCGCGATATGCTACAGGAGATAAATGTTTATGGTGCTTATCCTGAAACATATATAACTTATGGCAATATTGACTTTGGTACAGCAAAAGGATTTACTATGGCTTACGATTTGCGCAGAACGGATAATGTGCAGTTGACAGCTTCTTATACCCTGCAATTTGCTGAAGGTACAGGTTCAGCTGTTGGTACTGCACATAACATTATAAATGAAGGACAGCCCAACCTGCGCACCACCATGCCATTGGATTTTGACCAACGTCATGCTATTGTGCTGAATGCCGACTATCGCTTTGGCAAAGGAAAGGATTACAGAGGACCTTCCGGTTCATTAATTAAAACACTTTTAGAAAATCTTGGTGGTAATATTGTGTTCCGTGCCGGTTCCGGTCTCCCTTATTCCCGTCAGCAAAATTTAACTTCAGGCAATGGCAATGGAGGTGATCAGGTGGTATTTGGTCAAAACGCTCGTACCTCACTGAAAGGAAAAATCAACGGTTCTAATTTGCCATGGCAAAATCGTATTGACCTGCGCATTGACAAAAACATAGAACTTAAATGGGGGGGAGAAGGAGATAAAGCCAAGTCATCCAATCTTAATGTGTATCTGCAAGTGCTCAATGTACTTAATACGAAAAATGTACTTAACTTGTATCGTTATACAGGCGACCCTAATGATGATGGCTATCTGAGTGCTCCCGAAAGCCAAAACCAGATCAATGGCTATGCAAGCCCTCAATCTTTTGAAGATTTGTATACTATTAAAATGGCTAATCCTTCTTTCTACAGCATTCCAAGAAGAATTCGTATCGGAGTTATACTTGATTTCTAAAATAATGGCTCTACGGGAATGTCTCGTCATGAAATAGGGTTACAATTGATATTCTACTGATGGCAGTAGAAACTCCACTGGTGCAAGTAGAAACTCCACTGATGGCAGTAGAAACTCCACTGGTGCAAGTAGAAACTCCACTGGTGCAAGTAGAGACATTACTGGTAGCAGTGAAAACTTCCACGCCTCCGTGGGAAACTTTCACGTCTCCGTGAAAATATTTCTTTGTATGTATTGAATGCCTGATGAGGGCTCCATAGTTTCCATCTTTCTTCCCGAAACTTTATTCCCTATACACAGGACTTACGCAGAAGTTAAAAAATAGAACATGGATAACACTGATTTTCGCTGATTTTATTCAGTTTTTCTAGTTCCTTCGCTTCGCTCAGGATGACATCGTTTTTTTTGTCATGCTGAATGAAATGAAGTATCTTACTTTTATTCATGCTTATCCGTGCTTATCCGTATCATCAATGTTCTATTCTTCCTAAAAATGTTTTTTTGCATAAGTTCTAATGTAATTGAAATTTTCATGTAAATTTGTTATCCTACTTGCTCATATAATGAAATCCATATTACATTTATTATTATTTATTTTTCTATTTCTTTATTTCTCTATTTCCACTTTCTCTCAATTCTATAGTGGCTCACAGATGGAATTCGGAAAAAACCGCGTACAGTTTGATGAACCACGTCTTTGGCAATGGTACAAGTTTGAAAAGTATAATGTGTATTTCTATATGGGTGGAAAAGAACTTGCTATGTACACTGCTCAACAGGCAAAAAAATCTATAGAAGAAATTGAAAAAATTTTGGACTACAATATAGATGACAAGATAGAACTTCTTGTCTTTAACAAACAAAGTGATTACAAACAGAGCAATATAGGAATGGAGTACGAAGAGCCGTATAACATTGGTGGTGTAACAAAAATTGTTGGCTCAAAAGTTTTTCTCTACTATGAAGGTGATCATGATAAATTAGACAGGCAAATACGGGCTGGCATTGCCGAAGTGCTCATCAACCAGATGATGTTTGGCGGAAATGTAAAGGATATGCTAAAAAATTCTACTCTGCTCAATCTTCCAGGCTGGTACATACAAGGATTGGTTTCTTACATAGCAAACGGATGGAATACCGATATTGACAATAGCATAAGAGATGGCATATTTACCAACAAATACAAAAAGTTCAACGGATTAGACGGACAGGATGCAATATATGCCGGACATTCTATATGGAATTACATTGCCGAAACATACAGCGAGTCGGTTATATCCAACATTTTGTATATGACAAAAATTACGCGCAATGTAGAAAATGCGTTCTTGTTTGTATTGGGAGTATCAATGAAAAATATGTCGAGCGAATGGATGAATTATTATTCAGAACGATATAATGAAAAAGATGATTTAAGAAATCTGCCTGAACAATCGCTTCTAAAAAAGTCAAAAACATCTCGTGTTTATCAGAGTTTCAAAATTAGTTCTGATGGAAAATATGCAGTGTATTCTACTAATGAACTTGGTCAATACAAGATATGGCTCTATAATTATCAAACAAAAAAAATAAAACGCATTCTCAAATGCGAACAAAAACTTGACCGCCCTGCGGATTATTCTTACCCTATCATTGCATGGCATCCTAATAGCGAAATGCTTTCATTCATTACAGAAAGAAAAGGAGAGATTCATCTTTCTTATTATACGCTATCCACTAAGAAAATAGAAACATTGAAAATTTCCAATTTTGAAAAAATACTGGACTTCGCTTATTCGGATGATGGAAAGAATTTCGTGATGTCGGCTATACAAAAAGGACAGAGCGATATTTTTGTATACAATATTGCTGCTGCTTCTTACGAACAAATCACCAAAGATATTTATGACGACCTCACTCCGCGATTCATCAGCAATTCACAAAAAATAATTTTTTCCTCTAATCGTCCCGGTGATACTATTCGTTTTATGGCTAACTATTATCCTGATGCAGATGAAAAACTTCAGCCGATGAAACAAAAAGATATTTTTATTTACAATTACAAAAACAGATCACCTATACTTCGCAGAATCACAAACACTCCGCTGGTAAACGAAAGTTATCCCTGCGAATATGATAGTTTGCATTTGTGTTTTCTGGGAGATGATAACGGTATCCGCAACCGATACCTTGGCGTGCCCGATAGCGCCATCGCTTTTGTGGATACAACAGAGCATTACCGTTATTTTACCCACACATTTCCCATTACTAATTACTCACGCAATATTCTTGAACAAGATATCAATCTGAAAACAAAAAAAATAAGTGAAGTTGTTTTTTTCAAAAAGAAGTACTGTCTTTTTACTTCTGATATTATTGAAAGCAACATACATCCATCTATAGAACTGATGAACACAGTTTATGCTCAGAATAAATTGAAACAAATTTCTAAATCCAAAGAGCAAAAACAAATCAAGGAAATTAAAAAAGTTGAAACAATTAATGTTATCATGAAAGAAGAATCAAAAAAAGACAGCAGTGGAATTGATATCAACAATTATTCTTTTGATAAAGAACCGAAAAGAAATAAAATAGAAAAAGAAAAAGTTGTTATTCCTCCAACAACTCCCGATACTTCTTCAAAAGTTGATGACAAAACATTCATATTCCCTCAGCAGCGGAATTATTTTATTTTCTTTTTAACAGATTATATTGTAACACAAATTGATAATTCTTTTTTGAATGCTTCTTATCAGAAATTCACAGGAGGTGGCGGAGCCATCAATCTCAATCCCGGGTTCACAGGATTCTTTAAGATTGGATTAAGTGACTTATTTAATGATTACAAAATTATAGGCGGTGTGCGAATTTCGGCTGACCTGAACAGTAATGAGTATTTTCTCAGTTATGAAAATCGTTTGAAGCGATTAGACAAGCAAATTGTTCTTCACCGACAAGCATTGTTGGATATCATCGCTTACCAATCTTTAATCAAAATTCATACGCATGAAGCAATGTATGTTCTCAAATGGCCTTTCACCGAAACGGCAGGATTGCGCGGAGCAATAAATATCAGACAAGACCGTACAGTATTCCTCTCTACTGACCCGTTCAATATGGAACAGCCCAATCGGTGTGAATACTGGGGAAATACCAAGATGGAGTACGTTTTTGATAACACCCGCAAGCGCGGACTTAATCTTTATTATGGTACCCGTTACAAACTTTTTGCTGAATACTTTCGTCAGATTGATAAAAAGAAAACTGACATTGTCGTTCTCGGAATGGATGTACGAAACTATAAAAAGATTCACCGTGATTTCATTTGGGCAAACCGACTGGCTGCCAGCACATCGTTCGGAAAACAAAAATTAATTTATTACATGGGTGGAGTAGACAATTGGATTAGTCCACGATTCAATAATAATACTCCCATTTCCACTACTGAGAATTACGCTTATCAAACGCTTGCCACTCCCATGCGGGGATTCACGCAGAACATTCGTAACGGAAACAGTTTTGCTGTATATAATACCGAATTACGATTGCCCTTATTTCGCTATCTTATGAACAAGCCAATGAAGTCCGACTTCCTGAATAATTTCCAACTTGTTGCTTTTGGTGATGTGGGAACAGCATGGACAGGAAAAGATCCTTACTCTAATGAAAATTCTTTAAACACAAAAACTATTGGAGGACCGCCCAAACCCGTTACTGTCATAATTGAAACAAGAAGAGAACCTGTTGTTGGAGGATACGGATGGGGATTGCGAAGTCGTTTGCTCGGATACTTCATTCGCCTTGATTGGGCATGGGGATGGGAAGATGGAAAAATTGGCGGCAGAATTTTCTATTGGTCATTTACACTTGATTTTTAAAAAATGGTAACTATTTAGGATGATTAACAATAATTTTTTTAATTCGTTAGGAGAAAATGGAAAATAGTATGGAAAGTAGCAATGTGAAAAAAGAGAATAGAAAGGAAACATTTATCCGGACATTTCAAGAACTGAATTTTTCTATTTTCTAATTACTTTAGGACTTACGCAAACATTCATTTATAAACTAAAATTTATGCCACTAAGACACAAAGGCACCAAGTTTTTGTTTTGCAAGAGAATAATTCAACAGAATTTCTTTGTGAATCTTTGTGTCTTGGTGCCTTTGTGGCAGAATAAGAAAACTCTGCGTAAGTCCTATACTTATTTCTTTTTTCTATACCATTTTCTATTCTCACACCTGTCTGCAGGGCACAGGCAGATAACCAAATACTCGTATTGATCTTGGTAATTGATCTTTGCCGAAATAAATGACCTAAACAGTAACAAAAAATGAATAAAAACCCTTTTACTATGAATGAATTTTTTTTTCTACTCCCGCTTGGGCTGATTGCCGGCATATTGAGCGGAATGGTTGGCATCGGAGGAGGAATCATCGTTGTTCCTGCTTTGGTTTATTTTCTTGGATTTTCGCAGCATAGCGCACAGGGAACTGTGTTGTTCATGTTTCTTTTTCCTATCGGCATATTGGGAGTACTAAATTATTATCATGCAGGATATGTGGAATGGAAAACAGCAATTATTATGGCAATACCTTTTATTATTGGAAGTTATCTTGGTTCAAAAATTTCCATCAACATTGACCAGCAAATGATGAAAAAAATATTTGGAGTCATCATCTTTCTTGTTTCATTAAAAATGATTTTCGGAAAATAAAATAAGATTCAAACGAATGAAAGAAAAAATAAAACAACTGGCAGAAAAATATTTACCGGAAGTAATACAGATACGAAGACATCTGCATGCAAATCCTGAATTATCATTTGAGGAATATAATACTTCAAAGTTTATTGCATCAAAACTGAAAGAGTTCGGAATTCCCTATAAAGAAAAAATTGCTAAAACAGGAATCGTTGCAACGATAATCGGAACACAATCCTCTTCTCTGAATGGAAAAAAAGAAAATAGACTTTGCATTGCTCTCCGTGCCGATATGGATGCGCTGCCAATCACTGAGGCAAATGAAGTGGAATATAAATCCAAAACTCCGGGAGTGATGCATGCTTGTGGGCACGATGCTCATATTGCTTCATTGCTTGGTGCGGCAAAAATTCTGAATGAAATTAAAAATACTTCTTCGTCTTTGTTAGGAGCAGAATTTCGTGGAACGATAAAACTTATTTTTCAACCGGGAGAAGAAAAATCTCCGGGTGGTGCTTCGCTGATGATTAAAGAAGGCGTGCTGGATAATCCTGCCCCATTAAGTATTTTTGCTCAGCATGTTTTTCCTTCTCTTGAAGTTGGGAAAGTTGGTTTTTGCAATGGAAAATATTTGGCTTCTGCCGATGAAATTTATCTTACAGTAAAAGGTAAAGGCGGACACGCAGCAATTGTCAAAAGTTATATCAATCCGCTTTTGATTGCTTCAGAAATATTATTGAAACTGCATCAAACTTTTATGAAACAAGAGACAATTCCAACGGTTCTGGCATTCGGAAAAATTATTGGAAACGGTGCTACTAATGTTATTCCCGATGAAGTGAAGATAGAAGGAACTTTCAGAACAATGGATGAGAAATGGAGAAAAGAAGCACACAGCATCATCAGGCAAATTTGTATTTCAACAGCACATAGCATGGACGGTGAGTGTGAAATAAATATTATGAGCGGATATCCGGCTCTTGTCAATGATGAAAACATTACTACAAATGCAAAAAATTATGCCGAAGAATTTCTGGGAAAAGAAAATGTAGTAACACTTGAGCCGAGAATGGCAAGTGAAGATTTTTCTTTCTTTGCGCAAAAAATTCCTGCCTGTTTTTATCGTCTGGGAACCGGAAATAAATCAAAGGGAATTATTTCCGGTGTGCATACTCCCACTTTTAATATTGACGAATCTGCTCTTCAAACAGGAATGGGATTGATGGCTTGGATTGCAATGAAAGAACTGTAGAAGTTACATTTTCTTTAGCGAAAAAGCATGTGTGAGAATGCTGATAGAAATGCAATACTCTTTTAAAGAGAACAGAAATAGGACTTACGCACTGATGTCATTGCATATGAGGAACGACTGAAGCAATCTGTTTTTTCATGTAGAAATAGAGATTGCTTCCTGCTTCGTGCCTCGCAGTCGCAATGACGAAATCAATTTTTGGAACCGCCCTATAATAATTTGTCAAATATACGCCAGCACCTCAAATTAAGATTTAGCCATCCAGCGGGGCGGGGCGGGGCTCCATTTTCAATTTTGTATTTTTGCTGTCCAAATGAAAAAATACATTCGTCTTTACGAAATCTTTATTAACTGGCTACGCGATAAAATGTCTCCCCGCCAGTTTTTGATTTTCTCAAGTATCTTGGTAGGAATGACTGCTGGTTTCGCTGCTGTCATTTTGAAAACTGCTGTCCATTATATTCACCTTGTTATTACTTACGATTATCATATCAAGTATCAGTACGTTTTGTATTTGGTTTTTCCAACAATTGGAATTTTACTCACTGTCTGGTTTGTGCAAAAACATTTGAAAGGAAAGTTAGGAAGGGGAACAGCAAACATTCTTCATTCTATTGCAAAGAAGTCAAGTTTTTTACCGCAAGACCAAATGTATTCGCATATTGTTACAAGTGCGCTAACTGTCGGCTTTGGTGGATCGGCAGGTTTGGAGTCGCCAATTGTTGTCACGGGTTCGGCAATTGGTTCTAATTATTCTAAAATCTATCACATCAATTATAAAGACCGCACACTGTTGCTTGCCTGCGGTGCTGCTGCCGGAATTGCTGCTGCATTTAATTCTCCGATTGCAGGAGTTTTGTTTGCTCTTGAAGTTTTACTTGTTGATGTTTCCATTTCCGCTTTTATTCCTTTAATCATTGCCGCTGCAACTGGCGGACTACTTTCAAAAATTATTTTGAATGAAAACATTTTGCTTTCATTTCATTTGAAACAGCCGTTTAATTACTACAATGTTCCCTATTACATTGTTCTTGGTTTGCTTGCGGGAATTGTGTCCGTTTATTATGCGCGAACTTATTTGAAGATTGAAGATTTCTTGAAACCGAAAAAGAAAAACATTTACCGAAAAGCAATTATTGGAGGATTGATACTTGGTATTTTGATTTTATTTTTCCCGTCTTTGTTTGGCGAAGGATATGGCAGCATAAAAATTCTTTCCGACATAAATCCTGAAAAACTTTTTGAGCATAGCATTGTTGGAAATCTCATTTCAAACAAATGGGTTCTTGTTTTACTCATTCTCCTTGCAATGCTTTTTAAAACTATTGCGGCTGCTTTCACAATCGGAAGTGGTGGTAATGGAGGAAATTTTGCGCCTTCCCTTTTTGTTGGAGCATATTTGGGATTTGCTTTTGCTACTGTAATTAATTTGCTTGGAATTTCAGATCTGCCTGTAAGTAATTTCACCATTGTCGCAATGGCAGGAATTTTAAGTGGAGTATTTCACGCTCCGCTAACTGGAATATTTCTCATTGCAGAAATTACAGGAGGATATGAGTTGATGATTCCTTTGATGATTGTGTCGGCAATCAGTTTTATGATTGTAAAATATTTTGAACCTTATTCAATGGACACAAAAAAACTTGCAAAGAAAGGACACATCTTTACTGCTGATAAAGACAAAAATATTTTATCCACTCTCAAAACTGTCAAGGTTGTTGAAACTGATTTTCAGATTGTGTCGCCCGATGCAACACTCGGTCAGTTAGTAAAAGTTGTCGCGCGCTCAAAGCGCAATATTTTTCCTGTCGTGGCGGATGAAGTTCTTGTCGGAATTATTTTACTTGATAACATTCGTGAAATAATGTTCAAGCACGAAATGTATGAAAGTGTCTTGGTGAAACAACTGATGCGAAAACCGCCTGCAACTGTTTCACTTGATGAAGATATGCTGTCGGTGATGAAAAAGTTTGATGAAACAAATGCGTGGAATCTTCCTGTTGTCAACGAAGGAAAATATGTTGGGTTTATTTCCAAGTCCAGTATATTCACAAAGTACAGAGAAACACTTGTCCGAAGTAGTATTGGTTAATTGTCTCACCTCTAAATTGTCGATTTGCAGTAAATTGTCTGGGTGCAATGTCGTTTTTTACCATTACTGCTAACTTGTTTATCGCTTCACATTTGTGGTGATATGTTCATCATTTTTGGGTAGATTGCTACACCTTTTGTACTCAATCCTACAAATAGAAATCATCTGTCGGATTCTTTATGTTTTGTTCCTGTTCGGATACAAACGTACATAAAATTTTCGGTAGTGTCCTGAATCGGTTGATTTAATTATTTCCATAAGTACCCGTTTTGTAATAAAAAGTTTCGATATACATTCCAATTACATTGTCGTGTATTTGTTCATTTTTTGAGAAGCAAATTGTTTTTCTGTTTAATCGTTTG
>JAZDJJ010000168.1:0-2924 GCA_043804035.1 Bacteroidota bacterium | reverse complement strand
TCGTATTTATTGATAATTTCTTTTTCATCAACCAAATTAGATTGGTATGATATGCCTTTGTATCCACTACTTGCCATAGTTTCCGGTTTTTCCATTTACATGCTTTCTAAATTATTTATTTTTCCATCTTATTCATATTTAAAACAGATTCTTTTTTGCCTTATTATCTTTGCCATTCCATATTTTTATGCTGTGCAAAGGTCACACGATAATGTTATTTCACCAGGCGAAAAAAAATTAGAGCGCCTCGCTGAATATATTTTCAAGAAAGAAAAGGAGGGATTCTATTTTGATAATTGGTATATCATTAATACATGGTTTGACAGGCAATTGATTTTTTATAAACACAAGCTACAAGATAAAAATCAAACAATAAATTTTGCGAACGTAAACGATTTAAAAAAAGACGATAAGGTTTTTCTAATAGATGAAGAAAATAAAAAGGCAATAGAATCAAAATATGAATTCAAAATCATTGATACTTTTAAGGAAGTGATTGCATATAAAATTATTCGTGTTAAAGAAAATTAAAAAATAAGATGACTATCAAACAATTTCAAAAACAAATTCTTCAGGGAATCCCCGATAAATTTCCCAAGTCCAAGATATATGATGTCTCTATTAATCACGCGCCGAAAAGGAAAGATATTCTTTCTACGGAAGAAAAAAAATTGGCAGTGAGAAATGCTCTCAGATATTTCCCAAAAAAAAATCATTCTGTTCTTGCAAAAGAATTTGCCGATGAATTGAAAACTTACGGAAGAATTTATATGTATCGCTTTCGTCCCGATTATAAAATTTACGCCCGTCACATTAACGAGTATCCTCATAAATCCAAACAGGCATCAGCAATCATGCACATGCTTTCTAATAATTTAGACGAATCTGTGGCACAGCATCCATACGAACTGATTACTTACGGAGGTAACGGTGCGGTGTTTCAGAATTGGGCACAGTATCTCCTCACAATGAAATATCTTGCTACAATGACTGATGAGCAAACACTCGTAATGTATTCCGGTCATCCGCTTGGACTTTTTCCTTCACACAAAGATGCTCCGCGCGTTGTTGTAACAAATGGAATGATGATTCCGAATTATTCTAAGAAAGATGATTTAGAAAAATTCAATACACTTGGAGTTACTCAATACGGACAAATGACAGCGGGCTCATTTATGTACATCGGTCCGCAGGGGATTGTTCACGGAACAACAATTACGATTCTAAATGCAAAGAGAATGTATGAAAGAAAGTTAAAGCGTGTGGAATCCGAAAATCCAACATCCAAAAGCATCACCCAAATTCCGCTTTTCGTTTCATCAGGACTTGGGGGTATGAGTGGAGCACAACCGAAAGCCGCAGTGATTGCTGGTACTATTGCGGTGATTGCCGAAATAAATTCAAAAGCTGTTGAGAAACGATTTTCGCAAGGATGGGTGAATGAAGTTTTTTATGATTTGAATAATCTTATCGCGAGAATAGAAATTGCCAGAAACAAAAAAGAAGCAGTGTCGCTTGCGTATCAGGGAAACATTGTTGACCTATGGGAAAAATTTGCAGAGAAAAACGTGAAAGTAGAATTAGGATCTGACCAAACTTCCTTACATAATCCATACTCTGGTGGATATTATCCCGCAGGACTTTCTTTTGAAGAAGCAAAGAAAATGATGGCGGAAAATCCTTTGCAGTTTAAAATTGAAGTTCAAAAAAGTTTGGTGCGTCAAGTGAATGCTATTAACAAACTTGCTGAACGTGGGATGTATTTTTTTGATTATGGAAATGCTTTTCTTCTGGAAGCAAGTCGGGCAGGTGCAGATGTATTTATATCATCTCAATCTCTTCCCGAAAGGAATGGAGATTTTTTTCTTCAGAAAAACAAAAACGAATCTTTTCGTTATCCTTCGTATGTTCAGGATATAATGGGTCCGATGTATTTTGATTTTGGATTCGGTCCTTTCAGATGGGTTTGCACTTCTACTAATCCAAAGGACTTGGAAACGACTGACAAAATCGTAACAAAAATTTTGGAAACGATTTATAAAAAAGCACCGAAAGAAATAAAACAACAATTATCTGACAACATCCGATGGATAAAAGAAGCACAGAAAAATAAATTGGTAGTTGGTTCGCAGGCGAGAATTTTATATGCCGATGCAGAAGGAAGAATAAAAATTGCAGAAGCATTTAATAAAGCCATCAAAGAGAAAAAAATTTCTGCACCTGTTGTTTTGGGCAGGGACCATCACGATGTTTCGGGAACAGATTCTCCTTTCAGAGAAACATCAAATATTTATGACGGCTCACAATTTACGGCTGATATGGCAGTACAGAATTTTGTTGGTGATGCTTTTCGTGGAGCAACCTGGGTTTCGCTTCACAACGGTGGTGGTGTTGGATGGGGCGAAGTGATAAACGGTGGATTTGGATTGGTGCTTGACGGAAGTAAAGACGCAGACCGAAGATTAAAGCAAATGCTTTTCTGGGATGTGAACAATGGAATTACACGAAGAAGTTGGGCGAGAAACAAAGAAGCAATATTTGCTATTCAACGTGAAATGAAGCGAAGCAAAAATTTGAAAGTTACTTTACCAAATATTGTGGATGAAGCATTGCTCAAAAATTTGTTTTAACAAAAATTATTTGTTTTCACTGTTGTCCGACTAAAATTAAAAAAGCATCAATTTTTTTGTCAGCATAGAGTGAACGCCCGTAACAAAATAGCATTTTTCAAAAAGTAGCCTCCCTTACATCTTACTGAAAAGGTCATTAGCCCTGAAAGGGCGTTAATATCATAACACAGGGTATCGCCCTGTGATAGGTAATAGACGGGGGGAAATAAGCCCTGAAAGGGCGAAATAAACATAATCGCATAGTTAACTATTACGCCCTTTCAGGGCTAAAGACATCTGTGTTCTTTTACATAT
>JAZDJJ010000167.1:0-5355 GCA_043804035.1 Bacteroidota bacterium | reverse complement strand
TCAGAATTGGGTTTTTAAAAAGCAAGCCGGAGCAACAAAATTTAACGAAGAACAAATGCAATGGTTGCGAATGATTAAGGACCACATTTCAACAAGCATTCACATTGATGCAGATGATTTGGATTACACTCCTTTTGATGCCCAAGGTGGAAAGGGAAAAATGTATCAGTTATTTGGAGACAAGATGAATGAAATTATTAATGAATTAAACGAGGTTTTAGCAGCATAAGAAAATATTTTGGAACTTTAGCGACAAGTGGGACATAGTTTTAAGTCACTGGTGTCCCACAAGTCCCAAGAAAAGAAATAAAATGGAAAAAAACAAGAACAACAACGAAGGTTTCATACCGATTCACGGGGGCTACCGCAACCTGATAACTTACCAAAAATCAGAAATAATTTATGATGGCACAATATATTTTACAAAAAGGTTTTTTAGAAAATATGACCGCACCATTGACCAAATGGTGCAAGCAGCAAGAAGCGGAAAGCAAAACATTGTTGAAGCAAGCATGGCATCAGCTACATCTAAGGAAACAGAAATAAAACTCACCAATGTTGCCCGTGCCAGCTTAGAAGAACTGTTGATTGATTACGAAGATTTTCTTAGAACCCACAAACTAAAAATCTGGGAAAAAGACCATAAACTTACCGTTCGTTTTCGTGAATTAAACAAAACACCCAACGCCAATTACCAAACCTATATCAAAGCAATTGAAAATCCCGTGCCTGAAATTTGTGCCAACTCAATGATATGTCTCATAAAAATTGTAACCTGGCTTTTGAGCCAGCAAATGAAATCATTGGAGAAAGCATTTATTAATGAAGGAGGATTAAGAGAAAGAATGACAAAAGCAAGAATTGAAAAAAGGAATAAAAAATAATAGAAGTTCTCTTGTGGGACTTTATGGACTCGGGGCACAATGTATAAGTCGCAAGTGTCCCACAAGTCCCACGAAAGAAATAAACAGCAATTATAAAATGATTGACAAAAACAAAATACCACCTAGTTGGGCATATATTTCATTGACAGATGAACTTCTTTATATTAAAACCGGAGTTACTAAATATGAAGGCACAAAAAAATATTATTCCACTGGAAGCATAAAAGATGATGCAATAACTTCAGAAGGTGAATATTCTTTTGAAAAAAAACCATCCCGGGCAAACCGTCTTGCTAATAAGGGTGATGTTTTTCAAGCAAGAATGAAAAATACCGATAAAGCAATTTTGACAGATTCTGATTTTCACGGACAATTATTTTCAACTGGATTTTTTCAATTAAGAGCTGACGAAAGAATATTCAATAATAAATTAATTTTTTATTTTTTAAAATCACTCAACTTTAAAGAAATAAAAGATGAGTTATGCTCTGGTTCTACCCAAGTAGCATTAAACGATGAAGGAGCGAGAAAAATAAAAATTCCTATTCCCCCACTCCCAGAACAACACCGCATCGTAAAAAAAATAGAACAACTTTTTACCGACCTTAATAAAGGAATTGAAAGTTTAAAAACAGCACAGCAACAACTTAAAGTTTATAGACAGGCAGTATTGAAGTGGGCTTTTGAAGGGAAGTTAACAAATAAGAAAATTGTTGATGGAGAATTGCCGAAAGGATGGAAGCTAAAAAAACATTTTGAAATTGCAGACATCAATCCAAAACTTCCATTTGAAAATATTGACAATGAAACCGAAGTTTCTTTTTTACCAATGAAATTAGTTGAAGAAGAAAAAAATAAATTTCATCTTACTGAATTCAAAAAATACAAGGATGCTAAAAAAGGATTTACACCCTTTACAAATGGCGACATAATTTTTGCAAAGATTACTCCCTGTATGGAAAATGGTAAATGTGCAGTAATGCACAGTTTAAAAAATCAGATAGGTTTTGGTTCAACAGAGTTTCATGTTTCAAGACCTAAAGAAAATATCGTTGCAGAATATATTTTCTATTTTATTATTCAAGAAAATTTTAGACGAGAAGCAGCAAAACATTTTACTGGAAGTGTTGGACAAAAAAGAGTTCCGACATCTTTCTTTTCCAATTTTCAAATTCCTGTTCCGTCAAAAGAAGAACAGAAAAAAATCATTTTAGAAATAGAAAGCCGCCTTTCAGTTTGTGATAAGATTGAAGAAATAATTATCAACAGTTTACTGCAATCAGAAGCATTGCGTTTAAGCATATTGAAAAAAGCATTTGAAGGAAAATTGGTAAAGCAAAATCCGAAAGATGAACCGGCAGAAATACTTTTGGCGAAAATAAAAAAAATGTCTGAATTAGGAAAGAAAGGATTAAAGGATGATAGGATTATTAAAAAGAAAAAGAAAAAAGTGGCAATATGAAATACGAAGAATTAACTCATAAAATTATTGGATGTGCTATGAAAGTTCATTCCGTATTAGGAAATGGATTTCAGGAAGTAATTTATCAAAGAGCATTGGCTATTGAAATGGAAAAACAAGGTTTGGGTTTTAAAAGAGAAATGGAAATGACTATTTACTATGATGGAATTGATATTGGAACAAGAAGAGTAGATTTTTTTGTTGAAGATTTTGTAATGGTGGAGTTGAAGGCGATAATTAAATTGGAAGAAGTTCATTTAGCGCAAGCAATGAATTATTGTCAGGCATACAATTTACCAATAGGATTGCTGATAAATTTTGGCGCAAAGAGTTTAGAGTTTAAAAGAGTTTATAATGTTAATCATCCTGAAAATAAAGATTACATTAAACAAAATCATAAAATTAACTAATCATATAATCAATTAATCCTAAAAATCCTAATTCAGACAATGAACGACAACAATACATCCGCAATCATCAGCAAAGTTTGGAGTTGCTGTAAGCCGCTAAGAGATATTGGCGTTGGTTACGGAGATTATCTGGAACAACTCACCTACCTTTTATTTTTGAAAATGGCAGACGAGTTTTCAAAACCACCTTACAACAGAAAACTTCAAATCCCTAAAGAATATAATTGGGAAAGTTTAACTTCAAAGCGTGGTGATGAATTGGAATTGCACTACACAAAATTGTTAAGTGAATTGTCAAGACAAAAAGGAATCCTTGGGCAAATCTTTGTGCAAAGTCAAAACAAAATTAAAGAGCCGGCAATGCTTTTTAAAATCATTGATATGATTGACAAAGAGCAGTGGGCAACTTTGGGTGCAGATATTAAAGGTACTATTTACGAAGGTCTGTTGGAGAAAAATGCAGAGGATACCAAAAGCGGTGCAGGGCAATACTTCACACCACGGGCTTTGATTCGTGCAATGGTAGAATGTGTGCAACCGCAACCAAAGAAAACTATTGCAGACCCGGCTTGCGGCACAGGCGGTTTTTTTCTTGCTGCTTATGATTTTATTGCAAAAGGAAATTTAGATAAAGAACAAAAGCAGTTTCTGAAATTTAAAACATTTTTTGGAAATGAAATTGTTGCGGGCACAAGGCGAATGGCTTTAATGAATATGTTTCTGCATAATATTGGCGACATTGACAGCGATAATTTTATTTCACCCGCTGATGCTTTGATTGCGACTTCACCGACTACTTATGATTATGTTTTGGCAAATCCACCATTCGGCAGAAAGAGCAGCATGACTTTCACCAATGACGAAGGCGAACAAGACACAGACGATTTAACTTACAACCGTCAGGACTTTTGGGAAACCACAAGCAACAAACAATTAAATTTTGTCCAGCATATCCGTACTATGCTGAAATCAACAGGACAAGCCGCAGTTGTTGTTCCTGACAATGTTTTGTTTGAAGGCGGTGCAGGTGAAACAGTTCGCAAGAAACTTATGGAGACAACAGAACTTCACACCATACTTCGTTTACCGACAGGTATATTTTACAAGCAAGGAGTAAAAGCAAATGTGTTTTTCTTTGACAATAAACAGGCATCAAAAGAACCTTGGACAAAAGAAATTTGGTTTTACGATTTCAGAACCAACATTCATTTTACGCTAAAGAAAAATCCGTTGAAACTGGAAGACATCAGAGATTTTATCACCTGCTACAATCCAAACAACCGACATAAGCGAAAAGAAACTTACAATGCAGAAACAAATCCGGAGGGCAGATGGAGAAAGTTCTCATACGATGAAATTATTGCAAGAGATAAAACATCATTAGACATCAGTTGGATAAAAGATAAATCACTTGCAGACCTTGACAACTTGCCCGACCCGGACGTTTTAGCCGGCGAAATAATTGAAAACCTTGAAGCAGGGTTAGAAAGTTTCAAAGAAATCCTGTTAACTATAAATGGAAAAGAGTAAATTTTTTTCATATACATTTGCATCATCAAAATATTTATTTCTGATTTCTAAAATTCATTTTGCATTTATAACACAAACAAGCGATGGGAAAAATGCACGATAAACTTACCGAAGATGTTCGCTTTGTTGAAGGTCTCAAAGCATGCATCAATTGTGGCACCTGCACTGCTATTTGTGCCGCATCTGAATTTTACAATTACGATCCTCGTATCATTGCTGATATTGTGCAAACGAAGAATGATGAAAAAATTATAGAGTTACTAAAAGGAGAAACAATATGGTATTGTGGTGAATGTATGTCGTGCAAAACACGTTGTCCACGCGGTAATGCTCCCGGACTTATCATCATGGCGCTTCGTGCTTTGTCGCAAGAAATGGGTTACTTCACCGAATCAGAAAAAGGCAGACAACAATTAGTAATTAAACGAATAATCGGACATTGGATATTGGAACACGGTTACTGTTTATATCTTGAAGGTGTTGGAACAGATATGCATCCTGAACAAGGTACTGTCTGGGACTGGATACAAAAAAATTGGAAAGAAATATTTAAACGACTTGGTGCTAACTATCAGGGCGATGGTCCCGGTATTTTGAGAAAAATTCCTGAAGATGCTATGAACGAAATACGTA
Organism: Bacteroidota bacterium; assembly: GCA_043804035.1. Classification (GTDB taxonomy): domain Bacteria; phylum Bacteroidota; class Bacteroidia; order Palsa-948; family Palsa-948; genus JAZDJJ01. The sequence goes on along the minus strand of JAZDJJ010000167.1, from coordinate 436 downwards.
AAATTTTTGATGTTACAGGCGGAACAACACGATTCAACAAAATAGAAAAATTTTCAAAAGAAAAATCTGACGAGATGAAACTCACTCTGGACGAAGGAATCAGCAACGAATATTTTCAGCATATTTATACTGCCAATAATAATAAACACAACAAAGAATGAATAAAAAGTTTTGTAATTAGGGTCTGCTGAAATAATCAAGTAACTTTTTTGGGATTTTGGGAACTGCTTTAAACTTCTACATTTAAAATTTGTTATTCGTTACTTGTCTTGAACCTTGGACTGTCGATAGAACAGGATTATTTCAGGATTCAATTTTTTGGTAGTGTCCTGAATCGGTTGATTTAATTATTTCCATAAGTACCCGTTTTGTAATAAAAAGTTTCGATATACATTCCAATTACATTGTCGTGTATTTGTTCATTTTTTGAGAAGCA
>JAZDJJ010000166.1:0-2735 GCA_043804035.1 Bacteroidota bacterium | reverse complement strand
ATTCCCATTGAAGAAATCATCCATGCGTCACTTGAAAGGTGTCCGTTGGTGAGTTCAACATTTACCCATTTTCCGTTTTCGTCAATGTGTTTAATATACATGTGATTCGGAGCAATTGCTAAAAATGATTCTGCATTAAGTTCGTCTGAAAGTAATTTGTAATAATATGGAAGTCCGTGACAGTTTCCATTTTTTGTTCTAATTACTTTTGTTACAAACATACTCGTCCAGTCCTTGTCACCCATGAAGTCATTGAAATCATATTTGAAAACTTGATTGTCATTTAGAATTGATGGCTCATACATGTAACTGAAAATTGCATACTGTCCTGCGGTTTTGTAACCTGCAATTCCTTTTTTATTAATGTAATCCCGAAGTTGTTTTGCAACCGTTGCGAAATGATTTGAAAACTCGTCATAGTTCAAAGTCCCTTTGAGATAAGTGTTTTCATAAATGAAAACTGCTCGCTTAAAATCCAAAGGTTTTTTTCCTTCAAGCATGTCAAGATACTGTCGGTATGCACACTCGTAAGAAAAACAGTCGGAATTGTCAACCGATTTTGTTTGCTTAACTGTGTCGGATTGTGTAGGTGTTACAGGTTGTTCCTGTTGAACTGTCTGAACGGAAGTTGCAGAAATTGTCTGTGAGGGTTCGGTTTTTGTTTGCTCCGTTTTACCTGTCCTGAAGTAAAGCACAGTCGCACCTGTTGCTGTCAAGGTGGTAACAGTCAAGATTAAAAGTAGTTTTTTCATTGTCTTGAAATTTCTGTCAGCAAATGTAAATGTTTTTTTCATAACCGTATGTTTAATGTTAGCACTGTCCCCCAGCATGACGCACAACGTTTTGCAAGTTTGCGATGTTGCCGATTTGCGGAGTGAAAAATTGTCTACCGAAACAGAAACAAAGATATGAAAAACAAAACTCAATACGAGTAAGATAGCGGCAATAGCGCAAACTTGCTGTTGGCGGTTCGTTGTTTTGTCTTTCGTTAGTGTCTGCTGAGACATGGGGAACTGTCTGCGAGAAAAAATTGTGGAAAGAAAAGTTGCTGTCTGCCGAAACAAACTGTCGGATCCGCAACTATACATTTATTTTCTCCGATTAATTACTCCACTTTTGTTTCTAAATTGATGATATATGTAGTTATTTTGGAGGAACTACCTCATATGTTATTCTTATTCCGTTTGGCAAAGTACCACTTTGAATAACATTTATGAATCGTTCAATTTCAAGCGAGTTATAATCTCCAGTTATATTAATATTACCATTAGATATTTTATTTTGTACCGTAAGATAAGAACAAACATCTCCATCAATAGCAATTGCTATGCTTTTTCCGATATTAACTTCTGTCAGGGTTTCAAATGCTTTTGAGGCTTCGTTAGTCATTTTCATGACAATATACTGACTTTCACCCCCCTTTTGGTCGTAAGTAGCCTTTGCTTCTTCAATGATGTTTCCGTACAGAGCAGCATTATTATCTTTTCGAGTTACTTTCAGAGCAATCAGTTGTATAACTGATACTGCTCCTTTTACTGGTTTGTATGTCCATGCAAATTTAAAGTTGTCTGCAAGGACTAATTTTATCCTTTCGTCATGGAGATACGACATCACTTTTGAAGTATCCTTGATGAGCGATTTTCCTACAATAGGACCTGGAACATCTTTGCCATTTTGGTCAACTAAAGGCTGAAGAAGGAAAAAAAGTGGATGCTCGCGTTTGAATTTCGCCAAAGTAGGAGAGTTTTCATTTAAGTTTTCAGCGGGATTATTATTTTCAGAATTAATCTCAGAAAGTCGTTTATCTGCTGCAATAAGTTTTTCTATGACTTCTTCGTTATTATATGTTTCCCAAATCTCTAATTTGCCTTGTATGCATAACAAGAATCTCATTTTGTCATAATCCTTAATATCTTTAAAAAGGAAGAAAAGAGTATTGCTTTGAAATTTGATTTTAATATTTTCTCTTGAGAAGCCAGACAATTCAATTCTATTCATTAATATATCTGCTGTTTTTTGGATTTTTAATTTGTCATTTTGCAAATTAAATTTTCCGAAACCAAGCGCATAGTTATATCCTTTATCCAATATATGCTCTGAATTGGTAATGGGCTGATCGATAAAAAATATCGAATTACCAGCATTTGCAGTTGATTTATTTGAACTGTTCTGTGTGCAACCAATAAGTGTTGCAAGAAAAAATATTAATAAAATTATTTCTTTCATTTTTTTTATTTTTTATTTAAATTTTCCTACTCGTATGACTTTTCGGTGTCGCCCTGTTTTTTTGAGTGGTCGTTGGTCTCTATTTTTGATTTGCAATATTAAGAATTTGTCAAACAGTCAAGAACTATGGTAAAATATTTTTCTTCAAATTCATTCATTTGATTTACTAACCTGTCATTTAATTTATTTGTCTTAATACTTTTGAAAATATTTTCCCATGTTGCAATGAGGAAATTATTATGAAAACGGGGAATCAAAAAATCTGTCTTCACCTTGTTAGCACCGCTGTTAATTCCCTTATTTTCTATTGGGTACACGAAAGTAACAAATGAATTATCGCCTAAATGAATGAGGTTTCTTAGGATTTGGTAGTTGTCGAAGAACATTTTAGAAGTATGAAATTGAGAATTAAGAGTAGTCAAGTGCTTTGAATAAACATTAGCAAATTTGTCGACATTTATTTTTGCTTTGCCGAACTCGCTTTCCGTGTATTTTATTTCAAAATATAA
>JAZDJJ010000165.1:0-5412 GCA_043804035.1 Bacteroidota bacterium | reverse complement strand
TTTGCAAAAGAACTAACTTTTTTTATCCGTTGCATAGTTCAATGGTTGCTTAGCGGAGAAAAATGGCGATTCGCCTTAATCTGAAAATTGCCTTTTTAGAGTGGACTCATGAATGTTTCATATGAGAAAAGGTACTGTTTTTAAGTTTAGTCGGACAACAGTGAAATTTTATGTAAGTTTGTGAACCTATTTCATGACGAGACATTCACATTATTCGTTCTACCACACGCTTAATGGCATTTGATTTTCCCATCGTAAAAAAATGAATGCATGGCACACCGAAAGTGATTAACTCTTTTGACTGTTGAACAGCCCATTCAATACCCACTTCATTTGCTTGTATATCATTAGTGCATTTTCTAATTTCTTCTGCAAGAAGATCGGGAATATCAATATAAAATGTTTTTGGGATAGTTGTAATTTGATTCTTCGCAGTGATTGGTTTTAATCCCGGAACAATAGGTACGTGTATGCCTTCGGTTTTACAGGCATTCACAAAATCAAAAAAATTTTTATTATCAAAAAACATTTGTGTTACAATATAATCAGCACCGAGGTCAACTTTATACTTAAGATATTTCAAACATGATTTAAGATTTGGTGATTCAAAATGTTTTTCTGGATACCCCGCAACGCCGATACAAAAATTTGTCGGGAAATGATTTTGCAATTCATTATCTAAATATATTCCAGTATTTAAATTTTTTACTTGTTGTATCAGTTCTGAAGCATAATTATGTCCATCGGGTTCTTGCACAAAATTTTTTTCTGTTTTTATTGGGTCGCCACGTAACAAGAGTAAATTATTGATACCCAGAAATTGAAGGTCTATCAAAGCATTTTCAGTATCTTCTTTTGAAAATCCGCCACAAATAATATGTGGAACGGCATCTATATGATATTTATTTTGAATAGCAGCACAAATTCCGACAGTGCTTGGGCGTTTGCGAACGGACCTTCGTTCTAACAAATTATTCTCTCGTTTTTTATACACATATTCTTCGCGATGATATGTTACATCAATAAACGGTGGATTGAATTCCATCAAAGGCGATATACTATCAAAGAGAGATTGAATACTAACACCTTTAAGAGGTGGCATAATCTCAAAAGAAAAAAGCGTTTTTTTAGCACGTGCAAAATGTTCTGTGACTTTCATTCAAAAATTATTTTTACATGTTTAGACGTTGTCGGGCTTTAAATCTCCTAAATTCAACCATTAAACGTTTAGGGTACCATTGATTGTAGACCTATTTTCAGGACGAGACATTCTTTATCCATTTATCAATTTCTTCAAGAGAAATATTTTTTCTTTTCGCATAACAGGTGAGTTGATCATTTCCTATTTTTCCTAATCCGAAATATTTTGCTTGTGGATGTGCAAGATACAAGCCACATACAGAAGATGCAGGATACATAGCGGCATTTTCTGTTAGTTGAATTTTTGTTTTTGCTGTTACATCAAGCAAATCAAACAGTTTGAATTTTTCTGAATGATCGGGACAAGCAGAATAGCCGAAAGCGGGACGTATGCCAATATATTTTTTTTTAAATAAATCAGTTAAAATAAAATTTTCATTTTTAGAATATGCCCATAATTTTTTTCTGACGGTTAAATGTAAAAGTTCTGCAAAAGCTTCTACGAGGCGATCAGCGAGAATTTTTAAAAGAATAAATTCATAGTCATCATTTTTCTTTTTTAATTTTTTTATTGCTGTTTCTATATTTATTCCTGTTGTGCAAGCGAATATTCCTATATAATCATTTACTTTGCTTTCGTCAGATGCAACAAAATCAGCAAGTGAAAGATGAGCAGTAGCATCGCAGTGTTTGCTTTGCTGACGTAGCATATTAAAGATAATCAACTTATTTATTTTTTTCTCATCATCATATAAAACAATATCATCTCCTGTTGAATTAGCAGGATAAAAGCCGATGACAGCATTTGCTAATAATAATTTTTCATTTATTATTTTGTTTAACATTTCTTGAGCATCATTAAATAATTTTTTTGCATCTGTTCCATAAATAGCGTCATTCAAGAGTTCGGGATACCGTCCTTTTATTTTCCACGCATGAAAAAATGTGTTCCAATCAAGATATGTTACAATTTTTTTTAAGGAAAAATCAACGAAATAGCGGTTTCCAAGAAATGACGGTTTGACAATTTTTGTCTGTTGCCAATTTATTTTCAATCGGTTTGCTCTTGCTTCTTCAATAGGAATTATAGTATTAGCCGTGCTTTTAGCATAATATTCATCACGAATTTGTTGTTGTTGTTGTTTAATATCTTTTACATATTGCTCGCGTGTGTTCTCGCTAAACAATTGATTAGCGACTGTTACCAAGCGTGAAGCATCGTTTACATGCACAACTATTCCGCTATATGCGGGAGCAATCTTAACAGCAGTATGAATTTTTGAAGTAGTGGCGCCTCCAATTATTAAAGGAATATTTAATTTGTTTTGCTCTAATTCTTTTGCTACATACACCATCTCTTCAAGCGAAGGCGTAATTAATCCGCTCAATCCGAGTAAATCATAATTTCCTTCTTTTACTTTCGCAATTATTTTATCAGCAGAAATCATTATGCCCATATCTTCAACTTCGTAATTATTACAACTAAGCACTACTGCTACAATATTTTTTCCGATATCATGAACATCGCCTTTCACTGTGGCAAGCAAAATTTTTTTTTGTATAATTTCTTGTTTTTTTTTTTTCTAAATTTTCTTTTTCAAGGTATGGCGATAATTGAACAACGGCTTTTTTCATTACTCTCGCACTTTTTATTACTTGTGGCAAAAACATTTTTCCATCACCAAACATATTGCCTACTGTTTTCATTCCATTCATCAAAAAAATTTCTATGATGCTTGTACAATCAAATTGTTTACTTGCATCTTCAATATCTTCATCAATAAATTCAGTGATGCCATGCACCAAAGCATATTGCAATTTTTTTTCTATTGATTCATTTCGCCAATTATCATCATTATTTTTTTCTTTTTGTTGGTACTTATATTTTTCTGCTAAATTAATTAAGCGTTCAGTAGCATCGGCTCTGCGATTCAAGACAACATCTTCAACGTGTTCTAATAATTCGGCGGGAATATTTTCGTACAATTCAATTGTATTTACATTCACGATGCCCATATCCATTCCCGCTTTAATTGCATGATGCAGAAAGGCGGAATGCATAGCTTCACGTACATAATTATTACCCCTGAACGAAAACGATAGATTACTCACGCCTCCACTTACTTTTGTATACAAAAGATTTTGTTTAATCCACTTAATAGCATTGATATAATTTACGGCATATTCATTATGCTCTTCCATGCCTGTCCCAATGGTAAGTATATTCGGGTCAAAAATAATATCTTCGGGTGGGAAGCCAACATCATTAACTAAAATATTATATGCACGCTGACAGACCTCTATTTTTTTCTTGTAAGTATCGGCTTGTCCTTTCTCGTCAAATGCCATAACAACAACAGCAGCACCGTATTTTTTTATTTTTATTGCTCTCTCTTTAAATATTTTTTCTCCTTCTTTCAAACTAATTGAATTAACAATACTTTTTCCTTGCAAGCATTTTAATCCTGCTTCTATAACTGTCCATTTTGATGAATCAATCATTACAGGAAGTTTTGCTACATCGGGTTCAGAAGCAAGCAGATTAAGAAAATATGTCATTTCTTTTTCAGAATCAAGCATCGCCTCATCCATACTAACGTCAATAATTTGTGCTCCGTTTTTTGTTTGTTTTCGGGCAATATTCAATGCTTCTTCATATTTTTTTTCTTTTATGAGTTGTGCAAATATTTTAGAACCTGCTACATTAGTGCGTTCTCCAACATTAATAAAATTACAGCCGTGATACAAGCACAACGGTTCTAATCCGCTATAAGTAGAAATCATTTTTTTCTTTGGCTTGTAGCGTGGCTGATACGATGAGACCAAAGATGCAATTTCTTTGATATGTTCAGGTGTAGTGCCACAACAACCACCAATAATATTTACTAATTTTTTTTCTAAATATTCTTTTATTGTTGTAGCCATACTGATAGGGCTTTCATCATAGTTTCCAAAAACATTTGGTAGTCCAGCATTTGGATGAGCACTGATATAAAAAGATGTTTTATCTGATAATTCTTGCAGATAAGGTAAGAGTTGTTTAGCACCCAGCGCACAGTTAAAGCCAATGCTCAGTAACGGGAAATGTGAGACAGAATAAAGAAATGCTTCTGGTGTTTGTCCAGTTAATGTTCTTCCGCTTGCATCGGAGATTGTTGCGGAAACCATAACAGGTAAGCGTTTGCCGATTTCTATAAAATATTCATCAATAGCAAATAATGCCGCTTTGCAATTCAGTGTATCAAAAACGGTCTCTATCAACAGTAAATCAACGCCACCATCAACAAGACCTTTCACCTGTTCTTTATATGCTTGTACCATCATATCAAAAGTAACAGCACGAAAAGCGGGGTCATTAACATTAGGCGAAATAGATGTTGTTTTATTTGTAGGTCCGATAGAACCTGCTACAAATCTTGGCTTTGAAGGATTATTGATAGAATATTTTTGAGCAGTTTTTTTTGCAATCTGTGCTGCGCAAAAATTAATTTCATATGCCAATTCTTGCATGCCGTAATCATCAAGCGAAAGAGACGTTGAGTTAAAAGTATTTGTTTCTATAATATCAGCGCCAACTTCAAGATATTCACAATGAATTTTGTTAATGATACTTGGTTGAGTAAGCGAAAGTAGGTCATTATTGCCTTTTTGATTTTTTGAATGATTAACAAATCGTTTGCCACGATAATCCTTTTCCTGTAATTTATATTGTTGAATCAACGAGCCCATACCACCGTCAAGCACAAGTATCCGTTCTTGTAATAATTTTTCAATAGATCTTTTCATTTTTTCTACTTTATGGACACATTAGGGCGGTTCCAAAAATTACCCCTATCAAATTTTCGGCATTAGTAACTAAATATACATAATGTTTGCTATCTTTGCACAAAAATAGTAAATCTTATGAGATGTCCAAAATGCAAAACACAAGAGTATGTCAAATCAGGCATAATACAACAACGGCAAAGATATAAGGGCAGTTCTAAAAATACGGCTCTACGGGGAATGCTGTGAAAGTGGTAATTTTGTCAGTATTAAAAAATAAATACTTTTAACAACATGGAAAACCAACAATTTTTTCAACAGTTAATAGGGCTGTCGGCTTCGTGGGTAATTGATAACATTACATTCGGTAGTGTCCGAAATCGGTTGAAATGATTATCTTTGTCGTCAAAAAGATGATACATTCACAAGAACTTCATTGTCCACATTGCACAAGCAATGATTTGGTTAAAAATGGTAAGAGCGAAAATGGTACCCAGCGTTGGCGAT
>JAZDJJ010000164.1:0-15321 GCA_043804035.1 Bacteroidota bacterium | reverse complement strand
CAACTGCTGCTCTTACCGCTAATGCAACTCCTTCCGGTGGTACTTATTCTTGGGTGCCTGCTATGGGATTAAACAATCCGAATATTTCAAATCCTGTGGCAAGTCCAAATTCTTCTTCTACTTATACTGTGTATTATACTGATAGCAATGGCTGTATTGATTCTAAAACAGTATTTGTTACGGTTAATATCCTTCCCATACTTTCTTCCATAGGAAATACAATTATATGTCCCGGACAATCTGCCACATTATTTGCTAGTGTGATAAATGGAGTTGCACCTTATTCATATTATTGGAGTCCTTCAAATACATTAAATAATGCTAATGTTCAAAATCCAATTGCTTCACCTATTGTTGCAACTACATATACTGTAACCGTAACTGATGCCAACGAATGCACTGCCAATACTTCAGGCACTGTAAATATTGGCATTAAGCCCACTGGTACTTTTACCTGGACTCCTACTCTTTCCTGCGAAGGTGTGAGTGTTCAGTTTAATAGTTCAGGAAGTCAGAATGTTGTTTCATCGTATTGGGATTTTGGTGATGGAACAAATTCTTCTCAGCAAAATCCGGAACATGTATTCCCTTACAATAGCACTTATTATGTAACATTGATAGTAACTAATCCACCATGCCATGATTCTATAGTAGATACTATGCGGGTTGGCGATGTCAATTCTTTTATTGCTATTGCCCCTGCCAATGTTTTTACTCCTAATGGAGATGGAATGAACGATTGTTTCCATCTAGTGGTTACAGGTATTGCTTCTGATTTACTTCAACAATGTATTACGATGGAAGTTTATGACCGATGGGGTATCAAAGTTTTTGAATCTACACAGGACAAAAATTGCTGGGATGGAAGGACACCTCATAAAAAAGAAGCAATTGCAGGCACTTATTATTACATTGCGAAATTTGGACAAGCAGAACCAATCCACGGATTTGTAGAATTACTGAGGTAATGGAAGCATCTTATTTTTAAGATATGATTCTTGTGATTAAATGAGAAATGATTAATGGAATCATGTCCCGTTTTGGACCAACTATTAAATTTCTGACCTGTCTGCAGTGTTGCACAGGCAGATTTGAATATGTAAATGTTAAAATTGTTTTTATATAGAGAAGTTACTATTCAGTATAAAATAAAAATACACTATACAGAAAACATAGTGCCGATTCATGACCGATTGAATGGTACAAATACAATTCCTATTCTTTCTTTCACTCCAAAAAATAAATCGGATGTTTTTCATTGTACTTGCGCAGATAAAGAAAAATAGAATCTTTTTTTTGTTTTTTCTTTAATGCAGAAAATTCTTTATACAATAATTCATCTCTTTGAAGCAGTTCTTCCATATTACTAATATTAAATTCCACAACTTTTCCTGTTTCAAAATCAAGAATAAATTGTTCAGAAACATAGATATATTGCTGTAAAGAGCCAAATGAGTAATCATTATAATACGGATTAGTATTACCTGTTCTCACAGGAACTGTGGCAACGAAATGAAAAATACTTCCGATGATATTCACACGCGTAAAGTCAGTTCCATAATTAAGATGTATGGTTCCGTTTGAGCAATAACCCCAGATGTTGTTGCTTTTAATGGTTTGTTCTTTATTAGTACTATCTGAATAAATGAAAGTTGTTTTGGAAAGTATCTTGTCTAAAAAATCACGACTACTTTTATTGTAATTGGAAACTATTTTAGAAAGAGGCAAAGGCGAATTTTTTTTAAAATCTAAAAAAGAAAAATAAATACCTTCCTTAAACTCAAATTCCTTTGTGTATTGCACCATCTTTTCCTGAGAATGCAACATAATATGCAAACTGGCAATCAAGAAAAAAATTATTGTTCTCATTAAAAATAAAAATATAAAAATCAGTCCTCCCGACCTTTTGGATGTATAATATAAGGGTAGTTTTAAAAATACAAATTAACGTCATTGCGAGGCGTAATTTTTTGTGCAAGCTTTGCTTTTACGCTCCGTTTTTTGATAAATTTTATCTAACGTTTTTCAGAATATCTCAAAGTTAATTTTACTGTTCCGTTTTTCTAATGGGTCATTGAGTTTACTGATCTTTTCTAATCGTTCATACTCATCAAAAAATCCTCGCGACGAAAAGTTTTTTACTTGACATATAGTTTGTTTTTGTATATGCCACAAAAATACTATTTTTGTTTTTTTATAGTTAGTATGTTATTTTTTAAAAATTGGAAAATTTGATAACGGCAATTTTTGGAACCGCCCTAAATGGTTAATGGTTGTTGAGAATTGATTATTGAGAATTGATTATTGATTATTAAATACAATTTTCTATTTTCTATTTCCTATTTAATAGTTAATGGTATTTCCTATTAACGATTAACAATTTTCTATTAACTCTTAATGGTATTTCCTATTAACGATTAACAATTTTCTATTAACTCTTAATGGTATTTCCTATTAACGATTAACAATTTTTCTATTAACTCTTAATGGTATTTCCTATTAACGATTAACAATTTTTCTATTAACTCTTAATGGTATTTCCTATTAACGATTAACAATTTTTCTATTAACTCTTAATTAAGGGGCCGGGGGTTAAAATGTTTCAGAGAAGTTACAAAAAAATATCAAAATAATTTATGCAAAAAAATATTTTTATCACAGGCGGTGCTGGATATGTAGGCGCAGTACTCACGCCAAAACTTTTAGACAAAGGATATAATGTTACTGTGCTTGATTTGATGATTTACGGAGAAAATGTTTTGCCCAATCATCCGAGCATAAAAAAAATCAAAGGCGATATCCGCGACAAACAATTGTTGAAAAAGATTTTGCCGGGACATGATGCGGTTATTCACCTTGCCTGTATTTCCAACGATCCGAGTTTTGAACTGAATCCTGCACTTAGCAAATCCATCAACCTAGATGCTTTTGAACCATTAGTAAAAATTTCTAAAGAGTCGGGAGTAAAACGTTTTATTTATGCTTCTTCTTCAAGCGTGTACGGAATAAAAAACGAGCCGAATGTAACAGAAGATATTCCACTTGCTCCACTCACAGATTATTCACGTTTCAAAGCACAATGCGAAGAAATACTTTTGAAATATCAAAGCAACGATTTTACTACGTTAACAATTCGTCCTGCAACAGTTTGCGGATACAGTCCGCGATTGCGTTTGGATTTGACTGTGAACATTCTCACCAATTTTGCTATCAACAAAGGAGAAATAACTGTTTTTGGCGGAGAGCAAAAACGTCCAAACATTCACATCGGAGATATGACCGACTTGTATTGTATGCTTCTGGAACTTCCAAAAGAAAAAATTGCAGGAAAAATTTATAATGCAGGATATGAAAATTATACTGTAGTGCAGATTGCACAGATGGTAAAAAATGTAATTGGCGATAAAATAAATATCATCACCACACCGACTAACGACCATCGTTCCTATCACATATCTTCCGAAAAAATAAAACGCGAATTAGAATTTGTTCCTTCACATACAATTGAAAATGCTATACACGATTTGAAAATTGCTTTTGAAAAAGGATTGATACCAAATTCTTTTTCTGATGAAAAATATTTTAATGTAAAACTGATGCAGAAAATTGCTTTGCAATAATTAGTGTCTGTAGACATTTTAGGTAATTTAAATACTTTAGACACTTTAATTACTCCAATTTTTTCTTTGTAGTGTTTTATGAAAAATATATTTTGGAACTGCCTCAAAGTTTGAAAATGAAAACATAGCAAACCAATAAATGTCAAATATCATAGCCATAGTAGGTCGCCCAAATGTGGGTAAATCCACTCTCTTTAATCGCCTTACAGAGAGTCGCAAAGCCATTGTAGATGAAATGTCAGGCGTTACACGCGATCGCAATTACGGCAAAGCACAGTGGAACGGCATTGAGTTTTCTGTGATTGATACAGGAGGATATGTTATTGGTTCGGAAGATATTTTTGAAAAACAAATTCGTTCTCAGGTAGAAGTTGCTCTGAACGAGACAAATATTATTTTGTTCATGGTGGATATAACTACAGGTATTACAAAACAAGATGAGAAAGTAGCACAATACCTTCGTAAGATAGAGATGAAAAAAGATACAGAAAAAAAAATATTTTTAATTGCAAACAAAGCCGATACTAACGATATAGAATTACAGTCAGGAGAATTTTACAAACTCGGAATGGGAGAAGTACATTGTATTTCTTCTATTAGTGGAAAGGGTACAGGCGAACTGCTTGACTTGATTGTAAAATCGTTCAAAGAAAAAGCAGATGAAAATATTTCTGATCTTCCTCGTTTTGCTATTGTTGGAAGACCGAATGTAGGAAAGTCATCTTTGCTTAATGTTTTGCTCGGAGAAGAGCGAGCCATAGTTACAGAAATAGCAGGAACTACCCGTGATACAATTAACACGCAATACAAAAAATTCAATCATAATTTTCTGCTCATTGATACAGCGGGTATCCGTAAAAAAAGAAAGTTTGAAGAAGATGTGGAATTTTATTCCATCATGCGTGCAGTGCGGGCAATTGAAAACTGCAATGTGTGCCTTCTGGTTTTGGATGCTTCACGCGGAATGGAAGCACAGGATGTTAATATTTTTCGCCTTGCTGACAGAAACAAAAAAGGAATTATTATTCTGGTAAACAAATGGGATTTAATTGAAAAGGAAACTAATTCTGTTAAAGAGTTTGAAGAAAACATTCGCAAACGTATTGCTCCTTTCAGTGATGTGCCTATTGTTTTTATTTCGGTGCTGAACAAGCAACGTATTATGAAAGTAGTGGAAGAGGCAGAAAAAGTTTTTCAAAATAAAAAGAAAAAAATTTCCGATGAGGAACTTACTGAATTTCTTTTTCCTATTGTGCAAAACCATCCTCCAGCATCCGAAAAAGGAAAATTAGTGGATATAAAAAGCGTGATTCAGGTTCCCGCTTCTTTTCCTGTATTTGCTGTATTCTGTAATTTACCGAAAGCAATTAAAGAATCATACAGACGATTTTTAGAAAATAAAATAAGAGAAAAGTTTGATTTTTCAGGCGTGCCTATTCAGATTCATTTCAGAAAGAAGTAGCAAGAAGAAGTCAATAAAATTTATTTTTACCCTTAATTTTCTCGCTAATAAAAATGGGCTTTGTTTGGAACATTATTATTACATTTGCACCCTTGTTGAAACAACATAAAAATCATAGTTAAAATTCATAATAAACATGGAAGAAACAATTATTGAAAAAGAAAAAAATTCATCTCACTATTCCGCTGATAGTATTCAGGTTCTTGAAGGATTAGAAGCCGTTCGCAAACGTCCGGCCATGTACATTGGCGATGTGGCAGCAAAAGGATTCCATCACTTAGTATACGAAGTGATAGACAATTCTATTGATGAAGCACTTGTCGGCTATTGCAAAAACATAGAAGTTTTTATTCACGAAGATAATTCCATCACCGTAAAAGATGATGGACGCGGTATTCCTGTGGATATGCACCAAAAGGAAAAACGTTCTGCACTTGAAGTTGTTATGACTGTGCTGCACGCAGGAGGAAAGTTTGATAAAGATTCTTATAAAGTATCCGGAGGTTTGCACGGAGTAGGCGTGTCGTGCGTAAATGCTCTTTCAAAACATCTGAAAGTGATAGTGCATCGTGACGGAAAAATGTACGCGCAAGAATACGAATATGGCAAACCACTTTTCTCTGTAAAAGAAATCGGCACATCTGATAAAACAGGAACAGAAGTTACTTTCAAAGCCGATAATACAATCTTTATTGTTCACGAATATAATTATGCAACAATTGCTTCACGGCTCAGAGAATTATCATTTCTAAACAAAGGCATTCATCTTTTCATTACCGACTTGCGGGAAAAAGATGAAAAAGGAAATCCTGTTTCTGAAACATTTTATTCAGAAGGAGGATTAAAAGAATTTGTCCGATACATTGACGCAACGCGCGAACGACTCATTGAAGATTGTATTTACATAGAAGGCGAAAGTAACGGTATCCCCATTGAGATTGCTATGCAGTACAACACTTCTTACAATGAAAATATTCATTCGTATGTAAATAACATCAACACGCATGAAGGCGGAACGCATCTTGCCGGGTTTCGCAGAGCAATTACACGTACTCTGAAAAGTTATGCTGATAAATCGGGATTGTTAGAGAAAATGAAAATAGAATTAGATGGCGATGATTTTCGCGAAGGACTAACAGGAGTCATTTCTATAAAAGTTGCTAATCCACAATTTGAAGGACAGACAAAAACAAAATTGGGTAACAACGAAGTAATGGGAGCAGTAGAAACTTTAGTGAATGAGAAACTTCAGAATTTTCTGGAAGAAAATCCACGTTCAGCAAAAACATTAATTAGTAAAGTTATTCTTGCTGCTGAAGCGCGTCATGCTGCACGTAAAGCACGTGAATTGGTTCAGCGAAAAGGAGCGCTTACAGGCAGTGGGCTTCCCGGGAAACTTGCCGATTGTTCAGATACAGATCCGGGAAAATGCGAAATCTATTTGGTTGAAGGTGATTCAGCAGGAGGCACAGCCAAACAAGGTCGTAACCGTGCTTTTCAGGCAATCCTTCCGTTGCGCGGAAAAATTTTGAATGTGGAAAAAGCAATGGAGTATAAAATTTATGACAACGAAGAGATAAGAAATATTTTTACCGCACTTGGCATAAGACGCGAAGAAACAGAAAATAAGGAGACAATTCTTAATATTACCAAACTTCGTTATCATAAAATTATTATTATGACTGATGCTGATGTGGATGGAAGTCATATTAGCACACTCATTCTTACTTTCTTTTTCCGCTATACGCAAGAATTAATTGAACAGGGATTTATTTATTTAGCAACGCCACCGCTTTATCTTGTTAAAAAAGGAAAAGAAGAAAAATATTGCTGGAACGAAGACCAGCGACAGATGGCGATTCATGAGTTAGCAGGAGGAGAAGGAAAAGAGCATACAGTAAACATTCAGCGATACAAAGGACTTGGAGAAATGAATGCAGAGCAGTTGTGGCAAACTACTATGAATCCTGATAAACGTATTCTGAAAAGAATTACCATTGAAAGTGCTGCCGAAGCCGACCGTATTTTCTCTATGTTGATGGGAGATGATGTTCCACCGCGAAGAGAATTTATTGAACGCAATGCAAAGTACGCGAAGATTGATACATAAAGCAATCATTGATTACTTGCCTGCCTGTGCAGACGGCAGACAGGTAGTGAGCGACGGTTGGTGAGCGTGGTTATTGAGCGTGGTTATTGAGCGACGGTTGGTGAGCGACGGTTGGTGAGCGGGTTGGTGAGCGTGGTTATTGAGCGAAGCCGAAATAAAGCCGAACCAAGCCGAACTATTGATTATTAAATAGTAAATGAAAGGAATACAAGATACAACTAGTTTAACTTACCGTCAACTAATGGGAAACGGTTTGAGGTATGAAATTCCAAAATTTCAAAGGGATTATACCTGGGAATTTGAGCAATGGGATGACTTGTGGCACGACATAAATGTGTTGAGAAAACATGAGGAATCGGACCATTATATGGGGTATCTTGTTTTGCAAAGTTCAGATAACAAAAATTTCCATGTCATTGATGGTCAGCAACGACTTACCACACTTAGTATTATTACACTCGCAGTTTTAAAATCCTTAAAAGATTTGATTGAAGAAGATATTGATGCAGACAATAATGAAAAAAGAATAAATGCTTTGAGGAATAGTTATATTGGTTATATTGACCCGGTAACTTTAATTTCAAATAATAAACTCAAACTTAATAAAAACAGTGATGACTATTACCGCCAACATTTAGTATTATTAAAAGAACTTCCTCTCAGAAATATCAATTCATCTGAAAAGCAAATGCGGGAATGTTTTATCTGGTATCATGAAAGAATAAAAAAAGAATTTACAACTGGAGAAGCATTAGCCACATTCATTGATAATCTTGCTGATAAATTATTCTTTACCAAAATAAGTGTTTCTGATGATTTCAATGCATTTAAAGTTTTTGAAACGTTGAACGCCAGAAGAGTTCAATTATCAGCAGCGGATTTATTAAAGAATTATTTATTCTCTGTTGTTGATGAATCAAATCCTCATAAATCAGAAATTGAAGAATTGGAATTGCTTTGGAGTAAAGTTATCGGCAAACTTGGCAACCAAAAATTTGAAGATTTTTTAAGATATTTCTGGAACAGCGGAAATAAAACTGTAAGGAAAACATATCTTTTTAAAACGATCAGGAAGAGCATTGATAACAAGGCTCAGTCTTTTGCATTAATTCGGGAGTTGAATGAAAAAGCGGATGTGTATATGGCTTTTCAAAATCCTGATGATGATTTGTGGAACAACAAACCCGAAATCTCTAATGCGCTGAGAGAGTTAAAGTTGTTTCAGATTAAACAAACACTTTCATTATTTATTGCTGCTTATTATAATCTTGACGAAACCGGTTTTATCAGGTTAATTAAATCGTGCTCAATAGTTTCTTTCAGGTATAATGTTATTGGTGGATTAAACCCAAATGAGCAAGAAGATGCGTATAATTCAATTGCTTTAAACATTAACAAAACAAAAAAATTCAATGCTGCTGATTTAAAGAGTGTATATGTTTCCGACTCTAATTTTGAAACTTCTTTTTCAAATAAAATTTTCAAGAACAGGAATCATAAAATTCTAAAGTATATTTTTAGTAAAATAGAAAAATATAAATATAAGAATGACATACCTTCCGAAAGTGATTTATTTTCCATTGAACATATATTGCCTGAAAGTGCAGATGAAAATTGGGGTGATTTTGACAATGAAGCTATCAACCGCTCTGTTTATCGTTTGGGTAATCTTACTCTTCTTGAAAAGCAATTAAATAAAGATGCTGGTAATCTTAAATATAATGATAAGAAATCCTTTTACAAACAAAGTAACAGCAAATTGACAACTTCTTTAATTGAGAAATTTGAAGAATGGAATGAAACAAATCTTTCAACGAGACAGAAAGAACTTGCTAAAGACGCAAAATCAATTTGGAAATTACAATTCTAAATAAGATTTACTGAAATAATCAAGTAATTTTTTTTCATCGTTCGGAAGGACGTCAGTTATTCTGAGATTAAACTCATCCACTCAAAGAAGAAATTCGGATTTTTTCTTCTGCCTTTCGGTGTTTTAATTTTTACCACAAATAGAACAAGCATTTAATGCAGCAAGACATAAATCAACAATACAATTTGATACGAACGAAGAAGTTTGTCTTTTTCTTTTTTATACTTCTATACTTTTATTCATCCATACCTCTCTCCGCTCAACAAAAAAATTTACCGTTAAACAAAGAATGGAATCTTGCGGTTGAAAAACAAATGAATAAACTTGACAGTATAAATAAACATACGAACATAAAACCATATATAGAATCAAAAAGTTTAACAGTCGCACAAGTATATGAATTCGGAGGATTGAATTGGGAAAAAAATATTTGTACTAAATGGGATGGAAAAAAAATTCCTTTTCTTTGGAGGAAACTTCATTACGAAAATTTAATCATTATTAAAGACACTACTAAAAAATTCTACCTTACCATTGACCCGCTATTCAATTTTGAATATGGAAAAATTTTACAGGATACTTCAGAAAAAAAACTTTTCAAAAATACACGTGGAGTTTTGTTAAGAGGCAACATCGGTACAAAATTTTCTTTTGAAAGTTCTTTCTACGAAAACCAGACAACATTTGTAGATTACATAAACAAGTTCAATGATACATTTCTTGTTGTGCCGGGTCAGGGACGATGGAAGAAGTTTAAAAAAAATGGTTATGATTATGCGATGGCTTCGGGATATGTTTCTTATTCTCCAAGCAGATATTTTAATTTTCAACTCGGACATGGAAAATATTTTATAGGTGATGGCTACCGTTCGCTTCTGCTCAGCGACAATACATTCAACTATCCTTTTCTTCGTATCACTTCTTCATACGGAAAATTTCAGTACACAAATCTTTACACAGTGTTTATGAATCTTGCCGATGACAGAGTAAAAATCCCTTATGGTACTGAACGATTGTTTCAAAAAAAGGCGGGCAATTTCATTTTCCTGAGTTGGAATGTTCACAAACATATTCAATTGGGATTTTATCAAGGACTTATCTGGACAGCCACCGACACAATGAACAAAATGCATCTTAGACCGAACTATTTTAATCCATTGATTTACATGTCTTCTGTTGAACAAGGGCTCCGTGGATTAAACAATATTTTAATTGGCTCAACACTGAAACTAAAAATCACTAACAGCATTTCGCTCTATGGACAATATATGATTGACGATTTTTCCACGATAGTAAATTCTATTCATAATAAAACCGGGTTTCAGTGTGGTGCAAAATATTTTGATATATTCAAAATAAAACATCTTTATCTGCAAGTGGAATATAATTATGTTCGTCCGTACTCTTATGCCCACGAAAAAGCGGAACAAAATTATTCTCATTACAATCAACCACTGGCTCATCCGCTTGGTGCAAATTTCAAAGAAACAATAACATTCCTTAACTATCGTATAGGGAATTTTTTCGCAGAGATAAAATTTAATTATGCAATCATTGGCGATGATTCAATAGGAAAAAATTTCGGCAATAATATTTTTAATTCCGATAATACGGCTTATTATGGAGCGAACTCAACTAAAAATAAAATGGGACAAGGAGTAAAAACAATATTAACTTACAAAGAATTTCATATCGGATATTTAGTGAACCCTGCAACTAATCTGAATATCGTGATTGGCGCTTCACTACGCAATAAAAAAATAGATTCTTTTGAAAACAAATCCAACTTTGTTTATTTCGGAATCCGAACTTCGCTTAATAATTTTTATTATGATTTTTGATATTTTAACAAGTTCTAAAAATCTTTCATAAATTATTCGTAAGTTTGACTCCGAAATAATAATTGTTAATCGTTAATGGTTAATGGTTAATGGTTAATGGTTAATGGTATTTCTTTCCTATTAACGATTAACAATTTTTCTATTAACTCTTTTCAACGATTAACAATTTTCTATTAACTCTTAATGGTCAATAATCAATAGTCAATTCAACGTGAAACTTATTCTCTTAACATTCATCACTTCTTTTGGAGTAGTGTTACTTGCCACTCCTTCGCTTATCAAAGTTGCTATACTCAAACGGTTATTTGATACACCCGGTGAAGAACGCAAATTGCATAAACGAATTATTCCTACTGTAGGAGGCATAATAATTTTTGCAGGAACTTTTTTTTCTTTTGTGCTTTGGTTTCCATCCAACGATTTGCTTAATATAGATGTGGGCAACTCAAACTATTTGAAAAATGCTCTTATTCTGGAAGTAACCAAGTCAGCGCTCAACGATTTCAAATATATACTTGCCACAGTGTTAATACTTTTTTTTGTCGGTGCAAAAGATGATATTATTGGTACAGCACCAATCAAAAAATTAGCGGCGCACATTCTTGTTGCATTGATGATAGTACTGATGGCTGACATTCGTATTAAAGGTATGCACGGAATTTTTGGAGTATATGAAATTCCTTATTGGTCAAGTATTTTTCTTTCAATGATTGCAATTATCATAATAATAAATGCCTTTAATCTGATTGACGGTATTGACGGATTGGCGGCTGGTATCGGGTTTATCACTACAATTATTTTCGGTATTTGGTTTTATTTTGCAAATGATGTTGTGATGTCGCTTCTTTCTTTTTCGCTTGCCGGTTCGTTGTTTGCATTTTTGTTTTTTAATTTTTCGCCCGCTCATATTTTTATGGGTGATACAGGTTCCACTATCATTGGGTTGATGGTTTCTGTGCTTGCCATCAAAGTAATTGAATGTTCCAGTGCTGAAGTGAGCAATACAATTATCTCAACTATTCACCGTCCAATTTTTGTTATGGCAGTTTTATCTTATCCGCTTGTAGATACATTAAGAATTTTTGTTTACCGAACTATTAGAGGTGTATCGCCATTTGAAGCCGATAGAAATCATATTCATCATCTTTTGCTGAATGCAGGAATGAATCACCGACAAATCTCTCTTTCTCTTTATGGAGTAAGTATTTTTATTACTGCACTTGCAGTATCGCTTCGTTTTCTTGATCCTACAATTAGTTTTATCATCGTATTTGTTTTTGCCACAGGCATATCGCAAGTGCCTGTCTTCTTTCAGAAAAAGAAACCACATAAAATTAATCCCGACTTAAAGACAGGCAGCAATGGCTCGGGAAAAGTTTCCGAAGACGTAAAGAAAAAATTATTTCACGAATGAAAATTTATTATTTGCTATCCACTTATTGTCTGCTGATTTTTTTTTCTTCTTTCTCACAATCCAATCAAAACATTTCTTTGTGCAGAGAAAATCTTTTTCTTTACGAAAACTATTTGAACAGTGCGGGCTGCGATATTCACACGTCTATTAAGCCATTTAACAATACAAAAGAATTTGAAGCCATAAACGATTCTATTAATCCAAAAAAAAAACATAACAATATTTTTGTAAATGGAATTTTTGCTTCACGATTTGACCACGAAAAAGGAAAAACATCTGCAAACAATTTTGAACTTGCAGGAGGATTGTCGTTTGAAGGACATATAAAAGAAAAACTTTCTTTCAACATAAATTTTCTTTCAGGAAATTCTTCTTTCCCATCTTACATTGATACATTTATTACAAGGGCTAAAGTTGTTCCGGGAATTGGTTCTGCATATTCTTCCGACAGGGGATATTCTTATCAATATTATTCGGGTTATCTTTCGTATTCTCCAAATGAGATTTTTAATTTTCAAATAGGGAAGGACAAACATTTTTTTGGAGATGGCTATCGTTCGCTTTTTCTGAGCGATGTTTCAAATTCATTTCCCTTTCTGAAGATTTCTACTACGATATGGAAAATTAAATATGTAAATCTTTTCGCTTGTATGAAAGATGTTTCTTCTGCATTGAAGAAAGATTTTTTGAACAAGTACGGAACTTTTCACTACTTGAGTTGGAACGCAACAAAACGAATCAACTTTGCATTGTTTGAGTCCATAATCTGGCAGGGAACTGATAAAAATCGTTCAAGAAGTTTTGATGTGAATTATCTGAGCCCAATTATTTTTTATCGTCCTACGGAATATTCGCTCGGTTCGTCAGATAATTCGCTGCTTGGATTTTCTTTCAAAGTGAAAATTGCAAAGAAGCAGCAACTCTACGGACAATTGTTGCTGGATGAATTTTTATTGAAAGAATTTCGCTCTGATATTATGCACGCATTGCATCCAAGACCTGCTGACCGCTATGGATGGTGGGGAAATAAATATGGATGGCAGTTTGGATTCAAAAGTTTTGACATTTTCAAAATCAAAAATCTTAGATTTCAAACAGAAGTAAATTGTGTTCGTCCATATACTTACTCTCATGGAAGCGTTCAACAGAATTATGCAAACTACAATCAGCCATTGGCGCATCCACTCTGCGCAAACTTTATAGAATCAGTTTCTTTTCTCACTTATCGCTACAAACGTTGGCTTTTTGAAAATGAATTTATGACTGCTATTTACGGAAAGGACTTTGATGGATACAATATGGGGCATGATATTTTTTTATCCTATACAACACGTCAGAACGATTATGGAAATTATATCGGACAAGGGATAAAAACTAATTTGTTTTATGAAAATATTCGTGTTGCTTACGCTCTTTTATCAAATCTTGTTGCCGAAGCAGGCGTTATACACAGAGAAACAAAAATTGCTTCATCAACTTCTTCAACTAATTTCTTTTACATTGGAATAAAAACTAATCTGATGAATTTGTATAATGATTGATAAGACAGATAATTATCTGTGGTTTGCTACAAGTTTCTTAATTGAAAATTTGATAATGGCAATTTTTGGAACATAATTCCCATAATCAATACGGAACAGCGCACTCACCTTCATTGCCTTTCATTTTGAAAATAATGATTAGTCCGGCAAAAGAATACCAGTCGTGGGTAAAAGAATTGCCACGTTGCCTGCCAATATTGTCACCTCCTTCTTTGACAAAACTTCTGTCGGAGAGAACAGCTGCAACAGGTCCGCGTTCTGAACTAAGCAAAACAGGATCAACATAACGACCACTCACATCGTCCAGATAATCGGTAAATGTTTTTCGCAATCCCCATTCAAGTGAAATGCCAACTCTTCTGGCTGCATTAAATTTTATTCCTACACCGAATGGGATGCAAAACTGTGTGAGCGAATATCGTTTGAGAGAACTGAAGGTAGTTCCTTGTCCTTCGGTACTGATTGTTTGCAAAGCATACCATCTACCCTGATACAATCCCATCGGATTGAAATGAAATATACCGAAGCCCATAAAAACATAAGGAGTAACAATTGTAAATTTTTTGCTGCCTGTTAAAAAAGGTAAAAAATTAAACTCGCCTTGTATGGAACATTCAAATACTTTTGATTTAAATGAAAGATTGCGGTTGCGATGTGCGTCGCTTTGAGAATATGCATCATCCCCTTCAATGAGCCCTAATGCTGTAAAAGCTTTTATGGCAAAACGGGTATTAAAATTGAAACGATATATTCCTCCTGCGGCAGGATAAGTAAATCTGTTGAAATGCCATATCGGATTAAGGTCGCCAATGTAATAACTGCTTCCAAGAAAAAATCCCAACTCCTGATTTGTTGGTTTTATCTGCATTGGCTTGGGAATATACATTTCTACTTGTGCCGATAAACTACAAGGAATCAAGAGACAAGCAAAAGTTAGCAAAAGAATAATGTTTCTTTTTATTTTATTCATAAAATTTCAAACGAAAGAAGTGAAAGATTATTTTAGCATTTCGGCATTTCGGCATTTCGGCAATCTCAATGCCCAAAGATAATGCCCAAATTTCAATGCCTTCGGTATATATGATTATTAAACAAGTTTATTTTTATCAAATTACGACTTGAATCGCTTCAATCCGAGCCGGGATTGCCGTAATCCGAGCCGGGATTGTCTTAATCCGAGCCGGGATTGCCTTAATCCGAGCCGGGATTATCTTAATCCGAGCCGGGATTGTCTTAATCCGAGCCGGGATTGCCTTAATCCGAGCCGGGATTGTCTTAATCCGAGCCGGGATTGCCTTAATCCGAGCCGGGATTACCTTAATCCGAGCCGGGATTGTCTTAATCCGAGCCGGGATTGCCTTAATCCGAGCCGGGATTGCCTTAATCCGAGCCGGGATTATCTTAATCCGAGCCGGGATTGCCTTAATCCGAGCCGGGATTATCTTAATCCGAGCCGGGATTGC
>JAZDJJ010000163.1:0-10470 GCA_043804035.1 Bacteroidota bacterium | reverse complement strand
AACGCGATAAAAGTTTGAAGTTTAAGGTTTGAAGTTTTTGATACCTATGAAATTTTTAATTCCCATATAAACGGGATAAGCAATAAGATTAATAAGTCCCATAATCATCTTGAAAGTTATGGCTAATGCCTTGAGATACCTGTCTGCGTCTGCCTGTGCGACCACGCAGACAGGTGACGCACAGGCAGATTGGATCCCATTATTACAAAACAATGAAACAATGAAACAATGAAACCATGAAACAATTATCTTTCGTCATAAATGACGGAATTAATAATTCCATATTTCGGCAATCTCTATACGAGCATTTATTTTCAGGATTCGATTTTTTCTGCCCGTATTGAGAAGTTATGATTTATTATCCCCCGGTTTTAGGAGCAGGATTTATTGGTTTTGATTTTGGTATCTGTGATTTTAGAATTTCCGCCTGTGCTTTTTTTGCTTCTGCATCCGCTTTAGATTTTTCTGCAAGTGCTTCTGCTTTTTTAGCATCGTCTTTTGCTTTCTCTGCATTAGCAATGTCGGCTTGGGCTTTTAGTTTTTCAGCATCTGCCTTTTTTATATCTGCATCCGCTTTTGCTTTTTCGACAGCGGCATTGGCTTTTTGTATATCGGATTCTATTTTAGTTTTTGCCAAATTATCTTTTGCTTTTTGTACATTGGCAATAGCTTCTTCAGATTTTAATTTATCGGCTTCGGCTTTTACTTTCATCGCTTCGTATTTTGGCTTTTCTGTTTCGGCTAATTGATTTTTTAATTCCAGATTTTTTTGTTCGGCAATAATTTTGTCTGCCTCTAATTTCACTTTATTCTCTTCAGATTTTATTTTGTCGGCTTCGGCTTTGGCTTTATTTGCTTCTGCTTGTGCCCGGGCAGCATTAGTTTTTTGTATATCTAATTCCATTTTAGTTTTTGCCAGTTCATCTTTTACTTTTTGTGCAGCAGCAATTACTGCTTTTGCTTTTTCTTTGTCGGCTTCCGCTTTTGCAATGACTGCTTCGGCTTTTGATTTTTCTGCATCGGCTTTAGATTTTTCCACTTCAGCTTTAATTTTTTCTGCATCAGCTTTTTTAATTTCTGCTTCGGCTTTGGCTTTTTCTGCTTCGGCAGTTTTTATAGATGCAACGGCTGAAATGCTATCGGCTTTTGCTTTGACTATGGCAGCTTCCAATTGGAGTTTTTCATTTTTAGCTTCGGTTCTTGCAATCATCATCATAGAATCCATTTTTGCTTTTTCTTTTTCAACATCAACTTTTTCTATTTCCTTAATCACTTCTACTGTAGTTTCTATTGTTTCTACGACTTCAACTTCTTTCTCTACAGTTTTTTCTACTTCCATCACATCAGTAACACTCATTTCTTTTGTGAGTGTTACAATCTGTCCGCTGGCATCAATGTTTTCAATGGATAATCCGCCTCCTTCAATTTTAAAAATATCATAACTATCAGCATCTTCGCGGATTGTGGCGTAATAACGTGTCCCTCCACTTATGACATAATAATTGATATCATCACGAACTGTATTGATAGGGAAACCCATGTTTTGCGGATGAGTCCATGAACCATCATCTTTCATTTCTGAATAAAAAATATCCAATCCGCCAATGACATTGTTGTAACCGTTGGAACTAAAGAAAAGTGTTTTCCCGTTAGGATTGATATAGGGAGATATTTCGCTGAAAGAAGTATTTATGTCAGTTCCGATATTTTTCGGACTACTCCATTTGTTTCTTGATTTTGTACATTGATAGATATCAAATTTCCCTTTTCCTCCTTCGCGGTCGGAGCAGAAGTAAAGATATTTTCCATCGGCAGAAATACTAATACCTGTTTCGTTAGACGAAGAAGAATTAATTTCAGAAACTGCTTTGGGATTACTCCAAACCTTATCCACATAATTGCTCATGTAGATATCAGATTGTCCATTTCGTATTTTTCGGAAATAAAGCGTAAGTCCATCAGCAGAAATAAAAAGAGGTGCTTCATCTTTATCGGTATTCCATTTAAATGGAACTGCTGCTTCCCATTTCCCCGAAGCATCTTTGCGGGTGATATAAATATCCTCATCAAACCGTCCAGTTACATCACTCAGTGTTTTGATTACTTCGTTAGTTGCTCCCGATTGCGTAGGTCTGCGAGAGGAAAAGAACATCACTGAATTATCAAGAGTAAGCACTGGATTTGTTTCTGCAAATTGCGAGTTGACATTTTTTCCGGGATTTTTCATGATTACATCGCGGGGCGACTTCACAGAATTTTTTGCATTGATGCAATTACGAATTTGTTTGTCAATCGGAATGGGTGGATTGCCACCGAACTTATCATCATATTGAAAGAAAAACAGTAGCGCACTGTCGGGCTGATTAAGAGTGAGAAAAGTTTGTGCAAGAAAATAAAGCACATCGTAAGGAGCAGTTTTTTCAGAAGCGTCAAAGAAATTATATTTAGAAGAAAAATTCAGAGATGCTTTTTTCAGGTAAGGCAATGCTTTGGACTGTTCATCCAAAGAATTAAAATAGCACATTCCCATTTTAAAATTAGCGTTGGCATTTGAAGCATCTTGTTCAAGTACTTTTTGCCAAACCGACATTGCTGCGCTAAATTGTCCCTTGCTCAGCAATTTATTTCCTTCATCAATCAGAGCGGTTGATGATGCTGTAAGACCTTTTGCATTGTCATCGGTGTTGCTCTTTTTATCTGCAATTCCAGAAACTACGGCACTAACCTGCAGAATAGACAGTGAAAATAATAAAAGTAAAATGGATTTTTTTTTCATATAAAAAAGTTTAATTAGAAACAAACCTACATAAAATTTTAATTACTCTAGGACTTACGCAGAGTTTTCTTATTCTGCTACAAAGGCACTAAGATGCACAAAGAAATCCTGGTGAACTATTCTCTTACAAAGCAAAAACTTGGTGTCTTCGTGTCTTAGTAATAAGGTTGAATTATTGCTATCGTATCTTAATTTCTACTAAGGTTATCAGAAAAAGATAAGGTTTTTTAAATCATCAGCCAACTGACGGACGAATTCTACTAAGGTTATCAGAAAAAGATAAGGTTTTTTAAATCATCAGCCAACTGACGGACGAAGATACTGCAAGACAATTATTTTTCCAGCACCTTATCATAAGAATTAGCCTTTCTCGCAGATTTGATAAACGCAAAGTATTTTCGTATTTTTTGGCGAACTTTGCGCCTCGTATGTTTGCAAAAGTAAATTAAAGTTACCCAAAAGTCGTAAACGAAAATTACAAAAATTATTTTATGGCATTTTGTTCTAAAAAAGTATAATAATTTATTGAGCAAATACACTGCGTGAACCAATCTGCTTATCAAAAAATTTGTCAAGCCCCATACGATTCATCGCTTGACAGATGAAATTTAAGGGGATTATATCAAAATTTAGTAATGGTAATTTTCAGAACTGCTCTTATTCATAGTTTGCAAAATTACATCTGTTCTTTTACATACCGTCCTGGTGCTAGTTCAATCACTTCATGTTTTTTGTTTCCTTGTTTTGATGGAGCAATTATTTGTTTGCCCGAATGTTTCTTCAGCCATCTTGCCCAATGTAACCACCAACTTTCCTGATGATGCTTTGCGGTATTACGGAAATGCGTCAAATCCTTATTTTTTTCTCCATCGCTATAATATCCGTACTTGCCGTTGTTGGGAGGATTGACAATGCCTGCCACATGTCCCGATTCGCCAAGAATAAATTCTGCTTCACCTCCAACAAGCCGTGTGGTAGTAAATGCAGTATGGCAAGGAGAAATATGATCTTCGGCAGTTCCAACAATATAGCATGGATTAATAATTTTGCCAAGGTCAACAAGAGTGCCGCAAATAGTCAAAGCATTTTTCTTGCTTAATTTATTTTCTATGATAAAATTCCGTAAATAATAAGTATACATTTTGCCGGGCATGTTGGTATTATCATTGGTCCAAAAAAGAATTGAATATGGAACAGGATCTTTTCCTTTGAGATAATTATTAACAACATATTTCCAAATCAAATCGTTAGAACGAACCATGTTAAAAGCATTAGTCATATCACGTCCGCTGAGGATACCTTCACCGCCAATTTCTTTTTCTAATTTTTCAACAAGCGGAAGATCTACCACAGCGCTCAACGCACCATAGTCAGAAAAATCAAGCATAGTGGCAAGAAAAGTCGTTGTATTAAGATAGTTTTTATTTTCTTGACTTCGGGATTTTTTATCTTGTTTATCTTCTCTTGCAGCCAACACCGCAGCAACTGAACCCAACAAAGTTCCGCCTATGCAGTAGCCAATTGCATTTACTTTTTTTACTCCTGTAATTTCGCGGATAACTTCCATAGCAGTCATAGCACCTGTTTCTGCATAGTCGTCAAAAGAAATCTTTCCCATTTCACCTTTCGGAACTCGCCATGAAATCATAAATACAGTGAAGCCCTGTTCCACAGCAAAGCGTGCAAAAGAATTATGTGGTTCCAAATCAAGGATATAAAAACGATTTATCCACGGAGGAATAATCAGCAGAGGTATTTCACAAACTTTTTTGCTGAGCGGTTTGTATTGTATGAGTTGAATTAGTTCGTTTTCAAAAATTATACTACCTTCTGTAAGAGCAAGATTTTTTCCGACTTCAAAGGAAGAAAAATCCGTCTGACTGATTCTTCCTTTCTTCATATCATCTATTAGATTTTGAAATCCTTTTCTTAAACTTTCTCCACCAGATTGTTGAGCAAGTTTAATGGCTTCAGGATTAGTAAGAAAAAAATTGGAAGGAGATAATGCATCTACAAAAAGACGAGTGTAGAACAGAAGTTTATTCTTGGTTGTTTCGTCAATATCTATTTTTTCTATGATGTTAGTTACTAATTGTGATGCCATCAGATAACTCTGGTGGATGATGTAAAAATAATAAGGGTATTCGTTCCATTCAGTTGCCTTAAAACGTTTATCACCATTAGGCAAAATATTTTTTTTATCCTCTTGAATATGTTGACTGATTTGTTGCCACATTTCTATTTGCTTTTTGTAAAAATCAAAATATGCTTGCTGAATCTTATACTCTTCGTTTGGATTAGAAACAATGCTGCTACCCAAAGTAAGCCATGCTTTACTAATGTCTTTATACGAATGAATAAGATTGGGCATGTTGTTAAGAAATGTTTGTGCAACACACTGGCCAGCCTGAGCCAGGTCTTTAAATAGGTCCTCCATTTCGGGAGTGTTTTGTTTTGTAGTCATATTTTTAGTTTTATTATAATTTTAACTTGTTGAATAATTTATTATCAAAAGTATAAAAAAAAACCATATCATTATGTTATACTTTACGTTTTTTTTGAACTGCACTAAACTTCTGTATTCATAATTCGTAATTCGTTGTTCAATTTTTCTTGCTCGTATAGAGAAGTTGCGTGAAGTATATCCCAAAAATATTTTCCAAAAATTAAATTCTTTTGTTTATACACATAACAATAGAATAGAAATCAAAGATGGCTACTTCCCGATACAAAATTTTTCAAAAATGTTTTTTAAAATATCATCAGTTGTAATTTCACCTGTAATTAGTCCTAAATGATACAGTGCATTTCGGATATCATTTGCAATTAACTCTCCCGAAATTTTATTGTCAATGCCTTGTATAATATTTGCAAGAGCATTTCGCGTGTTACACAACACTTCAAAGTGGCGAATGTTAGTGATAATGTGTCCGGGAATATCAGATACCTTACTGTCAAAAATATGGATGAGACATTTCTTTAATTCATTAAGATTATTTTTTTCTTTTGCCGATATAAAAAGAATATTATTAAATGATTCAAATTCTTTTTTTATATAAATGATATTTCCTTTATCAATCTTATTTCCTACAATGATGATAGTACCATTGTTAATATTTTGTTTTAGTATTTCAATTTCATTTTTCAATTCACTGATGCTCGTATTATGTATATCAAAAAGATAAATGACAATAAATGCTTCACGGATTTTTTCGAATGTTTTAAGAATTCCTATGGATTCTATTTTGTCGGTTGTTTCCTGTATACCTGCTGTATCCATAAAACGAAATTGCACTCCGTCAATCACAATTTCATCTTCAATTACATCTCTTGTAGTTCCCGGTATTTCCGACACGATGGCTCTTTCTTCTTCCAATAGTGCATTCATCAGGGTGGACTTTCCGGCGTTTGTTCTTCCGGCAATGCAAACAGGAACTCCATTCTTAATTACATTTCCCATCTCAAATGATTGAATCAGTTCCTGAACCACTTGCTGAATAGAAAGAATCAATTGCCTTAAATCATAACGACTTGCAAACTCCACATCTTCTTCGCTGAAATCCAATTCAAGTTCTATCAAAGAACTGAAGTTGATGAGATTATTTCTCAATAATTTTATTTTATTTGAAAAACCATCGCGCATTTGTAGCATAGCCGCCCGATGTGAAGCCGACGAATTAGCCGAAACTATATCAGCAACAGCTTCTGCTTGCGACAAATCAAATTTTCCGTTGAGGAATGCCCGCAAAGTAAATTCACCTGCATTAGCAAACCGCGCATTATGACGAATCAATAACTGAAGAATTTGCTGCTGGATGTAAGGAGAGCCATGACATGAAATTTCAATCACATCTTCTCCTGTATATGAATGTGGTGATTTGAAAATGCTTATCAGCACATCATCTAATACCACATCTTCAAAAAATATTTCTCCGAAGTGAATGGTTTGTGTTTTACATTTGGAAGCAGAAAAGTTTTTTGTTTTCTTTAGACGAAATATCTTATCACAAATAGTAAAAGAATCTTTTCCTGAAATGCGAATCATTGCTACAGCACCTGTGCCATGAGCAGTAGCAACAGCAGCAATCGTATCGGTATTTAGAGGAGAATTTTCCATTCGCACATATAATTATTAAATATGTAATATTGCAAGTTATAAATTTTTAATTTTAATCTTAATTTTTAATTTTTTATGAGTGTACTTGTAAACAAACATTCCCGTGTCCTCGTGCAAGGTTTTACCGGCACCGAAGGAACTTTTCACGCTGCCAAGATGCTTAAGTATGGAACTAATATTGTCGGTGGAATTACTCCCGGTAAAGGCGGAAGCAAACATTTGAATAAACCGGTGTTCAACACAGTTGATGATGCAGTGCGTGATACAGGTGCAGATGTATCTATAATTTTTGTTCCGCCATTCTTTGCTGCTGATGCGATAATGGAAGCTGCTGAAGCCGAAATAAAAGTCATCGTCTGTATCACAGAAGGAATTCCTATTAAAGATATGATTTATGTAAAAGAATATTTAAGAGATAAAAAATGTTATCTCATCGGACCAAATTGTCCGGGCATCATAACTCCCGGAGAAGCAAAAGTTGGAATCATGCCGGGTTCCATTCATAAACTCGGTACTATTGGAATTGTTTCACGCTCTGGCACGCTCACTTACGAAGCCGTTGACCAAGTAACAAAAATCGGATTAGGACAATCAACTTGCATCGGAATAGGAGGAGATCCAATTCCTGGTACCACCCTCAAAGAAGCCATTGAACTTTTGATGAACGATTCTGCCACCGAAGGAATAATAATGATTGGAGAGATTGGCGGAACGATGGAAAATGATGCTGCCTATTATATAAAGGAGAATGGCACAAAGCCCGTTGTAGGATTTATTGCCGGACAAACTGCTCCTCCTGGTCGCAGAATGGGACATGCAGGCGCCATCATTGGCGGTGCAGATGATACAGCAGCAGCGAAAATAAAAATCATGCATCAATGCGGAATTCAAGTAGCGGATTCTCCTGCTGTAATTGGAAAGATGATGGCGATGACATTAAAAAAAAATGGCAAGTTCTCCTATCCACAGGTAGTTGCAAAATAATTAAATCCTGAAACAATTCTGCCCTGGCGAAAGCCGGGGTTCAGGACTTGTAGTGAGATGGTTATTGATCTTGCCGAAAATATTGCCGAAATATAGGTATAGAAAAAAGTAAATAAAAAAAGGGCGAAACTTTTCGCCCCTTTTTCTTTGAAAAATTATTAATGACCTTATTGTCATGCTGAATTTATTTCAGCATCACTCAAGAAATTATTCTTTTACAAACTTCTCTATCGCAATTCCTTTTTCTGTTTTCGCTTTTATAAAATACATCCCGCCTGGCAATTCCGAAATATCAATAGTTGTTTTATTGTTGTTTGCTACAAGGTATTTTATTAGTTGTCCTTGTAAATTTACAATTTCTATTTCTGCTTTTTGCGGGCTTTCTATAATTATGTTATCGGTGGCAGGATTAGGATAAACGCTTATAGTATTGAGATTTTCATAATTAAAAATGCCAGTATTCAGTGGCTGTGATTTGAAATGTATCTCATCAATTTTAAAATCTGATCCGACAAAAGAAACCAAGGAGTCCTTTCATATTGAAGATTGTATATCTACAATCACGGTATCTGGGGTCTGTCCGATATCAAAAGGCATTTCTACATATTTATAATTTGCTGAGGCGTGAAGACGCATCCCTCTCTGATTAATATTAGAACCGCTCTTTTTAAAATTTAAATTTATTTCAGCGCTGTCGTTTCCCGAGGGTAAATATTTATACCAAAATGCCAAAGTATCTACTTTGTTGGAAAAAGGATAACCGCCCATTTCAGTACAATTATTATGACAATTATTAGGATAATATCCTGTTGAAATTCTTCCCGCACGGGCACAGGGGTTACCATTGTTATTTCCAAGATAAGTTTTTAATTCTATGGCATAATCTCCAGCAACTTTGTCAGTAGTTCTGATCATCATATTTTCCTGATAGTCCTCAAAATACCAGTTATTAAGTTTGTAAAGTGTTTGGCTTTGCCACAATTCAAAATCACCATTCATCAAAGCGGGCTGGCTGCTCACTCCTGTAAATGACACGCTGTCTAATATCAGTGTACTTCCTTGAACAATATTAGTCATTATATTACTTGAACTGGCAGCAAATATCACTGAATCTGGAATTACAGGAAGAGCAGGACTAAAAGTAAGGTTAAACAATGTGTAAGTGCTATGAACTCCACCTATTTTGAAAATGTAAGTCCCTATATTACTTCCTGCTTTGCTAAAAGCCGCAATTATTGTTGCTGAGTCGGCAGTAGCGACATTGTATTTATAATATCCCCTTATTCCTGTCGGCTTTTGGCTATAAGGGATTCCTCCTGTCCACATATTAATGTCCTTGTCATTAGGTCTTGTGTTTATAAAATAGCCAAAACTTGTATCACCATACGATACATTGGAAATAAGTTGCACAGCATAAGTACCATGATAAGCATTTGTTGTTTTAGTAACATTGAAAGGAATTTGGTACCGAAAAAAATTATCTGCGTTTGATGTGTAAGGATAATTTTGTGGGTAATCATAAGTACCCGAAGTCCATGTTTCAAAATTTCCATTAGGAATAGAATTTTGTCCGAATGCTGTAATAGCAATAAATGCTAAAGACAGCAGAAAGAACTGCTCTCTCATTTGTTTTTGTGCCAGAGACTGTACTCTCGGGACTTTTTTAGATTTGGTTTTGTTTTTTCTCCTACTCGTTGGGCTTTTCGGAATACGCCTCCCGATAGCCATCGGGACAGTCCGTTTTTTTGAGTGGTTTCTGAACTCCACGTTTTGTTTGTCATGTTTGGTGGTCAGCCATTTTCTAACCATTTATTATTTATTATTGATTATTGATTATTGATTATTGATTATTGATTATTGACTATTAAGAATTGATTATTTATTATTGATTACTTGCCTGCCTGTGCAGACGGCAGACAGGTAGTGAGCGACGGTTGGTGAGCGACGGTTGGTGAGCGACGGTTGGTGAGCGACGGTTGGTGAGCGACGGTTGGTGAGCCAAGCCGAACCAAGCCGAACTATTGACTATTAAGAATTGATTATTTATTATTGATTATTGAATACAATTTTCTTTTCACTTTTCACTTTTCACTTTTCGCTTTTTTCTCACCCCTCCAATGGAGCATAAATTTCTGTCAGTACTTTTACTATGTCTGATTCTACTCCTACTTCTTTATCCGCTAATAAAAATCGTGCTTTGTAATAGCGTGTTTCGGGAGTGTTGGTTTTGTTTTTACGGGTATCTTCGTAAGGCGAACGACTATCTTTGTCTAATCGAGAAAAGTTCTGTCCATCGTAACTACCATAAATAGATACTCCGTCAAAGATACTTTTTACCCAATTAATACTAACATAGTCAGGCGTAGCCGTAACGCCGGTGATTTGTGCTTTTGACGTGTTTGGGTCGGGTAATGTTTTATTTACAATAAAGCCCATATCTTCGCCATCGCTGAGTATAAAACTCGGATGTTCTACAATTTTATGCAGTACCCTCTTGGCATCTGTTTCGGAAGCAAACAATTCTTCATCATACAGACGTGTGCTGTTCTGCGACTTATTAAAGTCAATTATTTGCTTGTCCCGCTTAGTCATA
>JAZDJJ010000162.1:0-6562 GCA_043804035.1 Bacteroidota bacterium | reverse complement strand
GTGTCTTAGTGGCATAAATTTTAGTTTATAAATGAATGTTTGCGTAAGTCCTATATTTGTATTTTTAGATTTTTCCTTTAATGAACAACTTTTAAAATATCGACGGTTCTATAGAAAGCCCCTACTGTCAGTCCCCCTGCTAAAGCTGCTGCGTTGTCTGCATACTCAGGAAGTCCTACAACTTGTAATTTGCTCGTAGGGCTTGTCGTCCCAATGCCTACATTGCCCGTACCTATCTCTGTTCCTGTTCCAAAACCTCCGGTAGCAAAAATAAGATTGCCGATAGAAAGTTGATTGCTGCTTGTAGCAACAGGTGCATCAATATCATATCCAATTATTATATTGTTATTTCCTGATGTCAGATTATCTCCTGCCTGATAGCCCACAGCTACATTATTTGCTCCTGTTGTATTGTTGAAAAGAGAAGATCTTCCATTTGCAGTGTTATTACTACCTGTTGTGTTTGAAAGAAGTGAGTAGAACCCAGTTGCAGTATTATTACCACCTGTGTTTGTACGAAGAGATTCATAGCCAATTGCAGTGTTATTACTACCTGTTTGGTTGGACCAAAGTGCTCTATATCCATTAGCAGTATTGTAATTTCCTGTTGTGTTTGAAACAAGTGCGTATGTCCCGGTTGCAGTGTTCTGAGCACCACCTGCGTTTGAGGAAAGTGCCTGAAGTCCAATTGCAGTATTATCATTAGCTGTATTTGTACGAAGGGCTTGATATCCAATTGCAGTGTTACCATTACCAGTGTTTGAATAAAGTGATTGTACTCCAATTGCAGTGTTATTATAACTTGATATATTTGTACGAAGAGATAGATAACCAATTGCAGTGTTATTATTACCTGTTGTATTGGAATAACCCGCCTGATAGCCAACAAATACATTAAGGTTACTGGATAAATCATCAACATTTCCTGCACCTTCGCCTATAAATACAGAACTTCCGGTATTATATGTTTCTATTTGTCCTTTGGTGGTGATGCGGGTTCTCAAGACGCCGTCGGTGCGTATGTCTAATGCCTGGCCGGTGACTTCGTCGGTGGTGCCTATAAAATTTGTGCCTGCCACTGTGCCTGCATTGCCAGTTATCAGCCATCCACTTCCACCACCACCAGCAGCCCAACTTAATACTCCTGAACCGTTATTTTGTAAAAAAGTAGAAGCACCGCCTTGTGCAGTCGGTAAAGTAAGTGCATAACTTGCAGAAGTAACACCCGATTGAATGGTTGTAGTATTTGTATTTGTTGAATTATATAAGAGAATAGATCCAGTAGCAGCTGCTGCACCTCCAAGTCCGCCTGATGGAATACCTGTGCTAATTTGTCCGGCAGAATGAAACAGTGAAGCAGGAGCAGTGAGACCAATGCCGACTCTGCCGGCGCTTGTCAATACCATTTGCAAATTAGATTCCGCTGTTGGTACAGTGTAACCAGTGGAGCTAACTGCAAAACCTAACAAATCTTCTGGACCGGAAATAAAATGATGGGTTATCGCTGCGCCTCTGAAGATAGTAGTTCCGTTGTCCTCTCGTGAAAAAACGAGTGGAGTTCCACCGCCACTACCGGCAGCATCCGGAACGTGGATATGCAGAACACTTTTAGGCGCAGCCGTCCCGATGCCTACGTTGCCCGTACCTATCGCTGTTCCTGATCCGAAACCTCCGGTAGCAAAAATAAGGTTGCCGATAGAAAGTTGATTATCGCCAGCTGGATTTTGCGCATTAACCTGACCAAGCATAATATTTCCTGTGCCACTTGTAATATTGCTACCTGCACTTGTCCCGAGCAATGTGTTATTACTGCCATTACACGTATATCCTGCTGTGTAACCGACAAAAACATTATTTTGACCATTTGAACTCGGTGATCCAACACCTGCTTCACGTCCAATCATCGTGTTCCAGTTACCAGTAGTATAATTAAGTCCGGCATTATGTCCGACAAAAACATTGCTATGACCAGTGGATGCTGCGCCTGCATTAGCACCTACTGCTGTACTACCAGTAACAGCACCCCAAGCACCAAGCGCCTGATAGCCCACGGCTACATTATATTCTCCTGTTGTACTCATAGCAAGAGCAGACGTTCCTACTGCTGTGTTGTAATTGTTTGTATTGTTTTCTAATGCACCTCCTCCAACAGCCACATTATAAAAGCCATTATTTAGTCGTAATGCTTCATTTCCAATAGCGGTATTGATTTGTCCATTGTTGCAAGTATAAAGTGCCTGATAACCTACTGCTGTATTTTCTCTTCCAGCGCCTGCATTTGAATATCCCGCATTTGAACCAATAAAAGTGTTTCCGGTTCCCACAGTATTAACCCTTCCTGCGTTTAATCCAAGAAAGGTATTAGTTATTCCATCGGAGTGGAAAGATGATAAAACAGTCCCATCAGAGGCACGAAGTTGAATAAGTGGATTGGTGTTGCTTTGTGTAGCGTTTGCTCTGATGATAAGTTGAGTAATATCAGAAGATCCTGCAATTTCTAATTTAGCATTTGGCGCAGCAGTTCCGATGCCTACACTGCCTCCTCCGCTTGGAACTATCAAAGCGTAGTTATTAGTGGCGCCTGTAGCATTCAGGTAAGCAGCAATATTATTTAAGGAAGCACCGGAAGTTAATGCCTGAAGTCCATATCCTGTGCCTCCTATGCCTGCTATCCCTGAATGATTCACATAAAAACCTATTGAACCTGCTGTAGTACTTGGTTGCAATACTTCCAGCATACTCGGAGTTGTTGGTGTTGCACCTGTGGTATTGATACTTATATTTTGCGATACAACAGGCATTGCACTAATCGCAATAATTGAACTAATTAATATTAACTTTTTCATATTTTTTTTGATTTTAATTTTAGTTATGAATTTATTTATTTTTTTTCGTTAATCAGTTAAACACTAAATAGTCGTTATTGTAAAGTTGTCTATGCGACTTTACGCAAAAGTTTTCTTTGAAAATCTGCTTCTGCATCCAATGAGGCAATCATTTCTCCTCCCACATTTGACAATCTTGCTAAATCACCACGAGGAATTGAACTTTGGTCAGAAAAAATAAGTAAACTGTCAAAGTTTGCACTTGCTCTTAGCAACCTTTCTATAATGATAGTTGTCAATCGTGCTTTATCTCGGTTGGGAACTCCGAATAAGAATAACGGAGCATGCTTTCCTTCAATGCGATAATCAATCGGATAGTCCTTCGCATTTTCCATTTGTTCATAGAAATAATCTTTCTTGATTTTTTCTTCCGAAATAATTTTTGTGAGTTGCTCTTTCAAATCTTCGTAGAAAGTTGATTCTGCTCTTGCACGATTAAGAAAAGTAAGGTCGTTAATTTTTGTGAGTGCTTGTCCTAATCTGAAAATATTAAATCCTAAATTTTCAATCAGTGTGTCTATGAAAAACTCTCCACTGTCTTCTTCAATAAAAGTTTCTGCTTTAATTTGATTAAATAGAGTTCCTCTCGTCCCCTCACGAAATTTGTCAATGTCATTTTCATAACTTAAATGCATCATAGTGTGTCCCATATCCGATAAACGCAAAATTCCGCCGGGCATTTCTTTTATGTAAATTTGATACGGGTCTCCATCGGAAAAATAAAAAGGTGTCTCAATCAAAAGAAGTTTACTATTCTTTGGTTTGATTTGCACCTCTGCACACATCAGTTTGCAAAGTGTGCTTTGTAATTTATTTACATCAACATTCATCATT
The DNA here is from genome assembly GCA_043804035.1 of Bacteroidota bacterium. Lineage (GTDB taxonomy): Bacteria > Bacteroidota > Bacteroidia > Palsa-948 > Palsa-948 > JAZDJJ01. The sequence goes on along the minus strand of JAZDJJ010000162.1, from coordinate 2,843 downwards.
CAAAATAATTTTGTCTGAGTAATTGTATCAGCACTTGTTTGTATTCCGCTAATGTTGCAATCTGTAACGAGACAATGCAACGCACCATCAATTGTATTATATCGGTCAGTTAACTCTGCAAATCCCTCTGCTTTTCTGTTTGCTTTGATATATTTTTCTATCGCAATGTGTATATGGCAACCGTAATCAATTTTTACTTTTTCTAAATGATTTGGATGATTGTGATTTGGTCCGTTATATCTTTTCAAAGTTAAACTCTCACCGTTTGGTGCAATCCAATTGATTCCACACGAAAAACTGTCTTCCATTCCTTCACGCATATTTTGTCGTCTATAAATTTCAAACTCGTGCCCGCTTCTGTCCAATGCGGTTACTTTATAATTATACTGCTCGTGTCCATCTTTCACTTTACTTCTTGCATTCGGATTTGTCAACCGTTTGCCACAAGTGAGCAGTTCTTTTATTTTTTGATCTGTTATACTTTCAAATGCCATATTTTACAAAGTTGCAATTTTGAATTTTTTTGTAAAGATAAAAGTAATCTATTTTAGAAATAATTTGCTAATAAAATTTTTTGTTTCAGCATACATTCTTACTAAGTAAACGCCTGTTTGCAATTGAGAATTTAATAAATATGTATTCTTTCCTTTCTTCACAAAAAGGTTTTCGTTAATAACTTTTTTTCCGATGGCATCATAGAATGCGAGATTGTATTTTTTTCCTTTTTCCGAACTGATAACTACTGCAATTGAGCCGTTACCATTATTATAAATAGATTCTATTTGAGTTATTACTTGTATGTCGCAATTCTGAACGGCAATCATTTTGGAATAAGAATAATTTCCGTCAAAATCAGTTTGTTTCAAACGGTAATACCTCACCTCACTCCCATCTCTATTTGAAAAGGGGGAGAGGTCAATAAACTCATAGTTGAGAATAGCAGAAGAATTTCCTGCACCTTGCTTTGTTCCAATGACTTCAAAAGTTTGTCCGTCTATGCTTCTCTCAATAGTGAAAAACGAATTGTTCATTTCAGAAGCAGTTACCCAAGCAAGATGATTTATATTGTTTTCACATTTCCCATTAAACGATAATAGTTCTATGGGTAAAGGAGCAATTTCATTAGTAAAAGCCCAGGGCGAAAAATCAGATGTGGTTACTTCAACATAATCGCTGGTTGGCACATCCACGCCAACAGGAAATTCCCATTTACACACACCGGGAAGTGCAGAGTTCCATCGTTGTGCTTGCAAATCGGCTTCAGGATTACTTCCATCTAATTCAGGAATTTGCCGATAGTAAAAATGCATAGTAGCAGTAGGATTAGCCGAATAACCGAGAACATCAATCACATAAAAACGATCTACAACATCGTCTTCTGTGGCAATTCCGCAAAGCAAAGTACCTGTGGGCCAAACAGCATTATCAAGTGAATACCATGTGCTTGCGGTAAAACACCCTGTGCCACCACCTGTTTCTGTGCCGTTAGTAGTTTTATTAAACCGAAAAGGAATCATTGCGGTAGAATAATAAAAAGGTATAATATAATTGTCTATGGTAGTTTGTGCAGCCCATTTAACTTTGTTGGTTTCTGAATTGGAAACTATTCTACCATCTTCATAACAGTTATCAGAAGGCATACATCTTATCGCATTGGCATTGCTGTTATTAATAACAAGGTAGCACGTAGATGCAGGTTCAAACACAACGTAAGGATTGTTGTTAAGAACTAATCGTCCTGTTTGCGCTGATATATTTATTGATATTATCAATAAGATAAAAACAGGGCAAGCAGAAAAACTAAATCTTTTATTTTTTTTGTCAGTCATTTTTTTTGTTTCCTAAATTCAAATATTAAAAGTAGTAAAAAGTTTTGCACGAAAAAGTTTTAGGAAAAATTTCTGATAAAATTTTAATGTCGTGGTATTCCCAGTCCGTATTCTTTTTTTTTAATTTTTTGTTTTCGCTCTTTACTTTCTATCCGTGGATCATTATTAAATGGATTGTTATCAATTTTATCTCTTTGTCTTTCCTCTTTTGATCTGAAATGAAAAAGTTTTCTTTTCTTTTTTACTTTTGTTTTTTTTCCTTTCATCCTGGCATTTGGGGAGTTACTGTCCATGGTAACAGAAGAAGTAAAAGCATCATTTTCTTTTAGTGTCTTATCTTCTTTTTTATCATTTGATTTTTTAGAAGGTTTGCCAAAAGCTTTTTCTCCATAGTCGGCTGTTCCTATGTTAGCCGTAAATTCGTTTTCAAGTTTACTGTCTTTTGAGTTTTGTCTGCGAAAAAAATTTAACCTTTTTCCATTTGCTTTTCTGCCATAATCCTTGGTTTCTGTTTTTGAAGAAAATGAATTATCAAGTTTACTGTTTTTCTTTTTTTCTGCTACTTTAAATTCGTCTTTCTGCTTACTGCCTATGCGTTTTTCTTTTTTACCAAAGAATGTTTCTTTATATTTTGTTTTCTGGGGATTGTCTGCAATGGACAGATTGCTGCTATTCTTGCATGAAAGAAAAATAGAAAAAAGGAAACAAAAAAAATATAGACGAAACAGAAAAAGCATAAAAAAATATTGAGCACTCTGAATTTTTAATACATTTGTTTTTTATTTTCCGAAAAGTTATTTGTTTGTCTAAAAATAAACAATAAATAATGATATAGGACTTACGCACTGATGTCATTGCGTAGGAGGAATGATCGAAGCAATCTATTTTTTCATGTAGAAATGAAGATTGCTTCCTGCTTCGTGCCTCGCAGTCGCAATGACGATACGGATCTGCCTGTGCCGACTTGTCTGCGTGCGGACGCACAGGCAGAACACGGCAGACAGGTTTGCGTAA
>JAZDJJ010000161.1:0-11951 GCA_043804035.1 Bacteroidota bacterium | reverse complement strand
TTACGCAAACCTGTCTGCCGTGTTCTGCCTGTGCGTCCGCACGCAGACAAGTCGGCACAGGCAGATCCGTATCGTCATTGCGACTGCGAGGCACGAAGCAGGAAGCAATCTTCATTTCTACATGAAAAAATAGATTGCTTCTATCATTTCTCCTATGCAATGACATCAGTGCGTAAGTCCTATAAATAAAATTAATCAACTTTTGTATTCCACTTTCATACTAACCTCAACCATTAAATTTCTCCTATAAATCCTTTTTGATTTTTATCCCGTTCTCGTATTGATCTTGGTAATTGATCTTTGCCGAAATATTGGTATTTGAGCTTCGGACATTGAGCTTGCCGAAATGCCGAAAATACTTGTATTGAGCTTCGGACATTGAGCTTGCCGAAATATTGCCGAAATATGTGTAATTGAAAATTTCATGTAAGTTTGCCTAATTAAAAAATTGGGTATTGTTAAATAAGTATAGGGATTGCTTCCCATTTCGTTCCTCATGGTTCGCAATGACGCTCAATTTAAACGTCATTGCGACGGGAGGAACGACCAAAGCAATCTAAAAATCTATACCAAATTAACAATGCCAAAAATTGTATTTATTATTTGAATTCACCAAATAAATAAATTCCGATTAGTTGAACCGAATTATTAAATTTTAAAATCGTAATAAAATCAGGAGACAACAAAATGATACTTGAAAATCCAGTAGACCAATTTTTAAGACAAGACAGATTACCACATATATGGTGCCCCGGATGTGGTATCGGCACAACTGTCAATTGCTTTACAAGATCACTTCTTGAAAGTAATATTGACTTACAAAAAACCGTTGTAGTATCAGGTATAGGATGTACAGGAAGAGTAGCAGGATATGTAAATCTTGATTCGTTTCATACAACGCATGGAAGAGCCATTCCTTATGCAACAGGGCTTAAACTTGCCGATCCTTCTCTTAAAGTTATTGTTTATTCAGGCGATGGAGACCTTATTGCAATAGGCGGAAATCATTTTATACACGCTGCAAGAAGAAATATGGATATGACTGTTATTTGTGTAAATAATTTTACTTATGGTATGACTGGCGGACAAATGACACCGACATCTCATGTTGGAAATATAAATACCACTTCGCCGTATGGAAATTATGAACAACCTTTTAATCTTCCGTTTCTTGCCGATTGCAGTGGTGCTGTTTATGTAGCACGATGGACAACATATCATGTTCGTCAGATTACTCGTTCAATGAAAGAAGCATTTCAAAAAAAAGGATTTTCATTTATTGAAATTATCTCTCCTTGCCCAACTCTTTATCTCCGTAGAAATAAACTTGGTGATAGTATTGATGAAATGAAATATTACAAAGAAAAAAGTGTAATAAAAGAAGGAATAGATACCAAACAAGTAGGATTAACTTTCAAAGGAGAAATTATTGTAGGCAAATTTGTTGACAGAAAAAAACCATCTTATCTTGAAGCAATGAATTCGCATTTTAAAAAATTATTCGGTGATAAATATATTAATTATGGAGAATAAGTATATGAAAAACGAAATAAAAATTGGAGGACTTGGCGGACAGGGCGTTATCCTTTCAGGTATTATATTAGGCAAAGCCGCAAGTATTTATGATAATAAATATGCAACACTTATTCAAAGTTTTGGACCCGAAGCAAGAGGAAGTGCTTGCAGCGCACAAATACTTATAAGTGATATGCCCATTACTTATCCGTACATTAAAGTACCAAATATGCTTGTAGTAATGAGTCAAAGTGCATATAATAAATTTTTACCTGAATTAACATCTGACGGAATTTTAATTACAGAAGAAGACCTTGTCAAAATAGAAAAATTACCGAATGGTATAAAACATTACAAAATTCCTGCAACAAAATTCGCTGAGGAAATCGGAAAAAAAATGGTATTGAATATTGTGATGGTAGGATTTTTTACTGCTATAACTAAAATATTAAAATCAGATTCTGTAGAAAAAGCATTATTAGATTCTATTCCAAAAGGAACAGAAGAATTGAATTTACGTGCTTTTATCAAAGGATATGATTACGGAATAAATCTTCAGTGAAAACATAAAAACAATCACAAAAAAATCTGAACTAATGCGACAAAGTTTTGACGACATTTATATGAATCTGGCAGAAACTCTTGCTGCTCGTTCTCATTGTGTTAAAATTAAAGTTGGCTCTGTACTTACAAAAGATACTCGCATAGTTTCTCTGGGATATAACGGTCCGCCTGCTGGCACTCACAACTGCGATGAAGAATGGCCCGATAAAGGTTGCCCTCGCGACAGCGGAGGCGGTTGCTCGCTTGCTCTCCATGCCGAACAAAATGCTATCTTGTATGCTGCCAAAAATAATGTGCAAATAGAAGGATGTACGCTATATGTAACTTTCGCACCTTGTCTTTCCTGCGCACGCATTATCTATGTTTCAGGAATTAAAAAAGTTATTTACCTTAATAGTTATGCACACTACAAAGGATTGCCCACCGAGGAGGGATTAGATTTTCTTCAGCGATTCGGAGTGCAGGTGGTACAATATTCAAAAAGCAAAAGTTGATATTTCATGAACAATCAATCCAAAATTTTTCTTTTTCTTTTTTCTGCATTTTTGCTTGTTGCCGGAATTTTTATCGGGATAAAACTTGATTTTTCTGACTCTAAGATTGTCTTTCTTCGCTCTGCTAAATCTTCTGATAAAATAAATAACATACTTAATTTTATTGAAGAAGAATATGTGGACTCGGTGAAAAAAAATGAACTGCTTGAAAAAGCAATTCAGGATTTATTACAAAATCTTGATCCGCATTCTGCCTATCTCACCGTAAAAGAAGTTAAAGAGTTGAACGAGCCCTTGCAGGGAAGTTTTGAAGGCGTTGGAATAGAATTTAATATTTTGCGAGATACTATTCGTGTTATCTCTGCTATTGCAGGAGGTCCATCCGAGTTGCTTGGTATTCAGGCAGGAGATAAGATTATAAAAATTGATAACAAAAATGCTGCAGGAATAAAAATTAAGAATCAGGATGTGATAGGAAAACTTCGTGGCAAAGGCGGAACAAAAGTTAATGTGAGCATCATGCGGGGCAAAAGAAAAAGATTAATTACCTACACTATCACTCGCGGAAAAATTCCTATCTACAGCGTGGATGTTGGTTACCTGCTGAACAAAAACACAGGATATATAAAAATTAGCCGCTTTGCAGAAATCACTTATGATGAGTTTGTTATCAAATCACAAAAACTCCTTAAAAACGGAATGAAAAATCTTATCCTGGACCTGCGGGGAAATTCAGGAGGATTATTGCATATAGCAATAAAAATTTCGGATGAGTTTTTAGAAAAAGGAAAATCTATTGTTTACACACAGGGAAAATCGCATCCTCGCGAAAGCATCTATGCAACTGATAAAGGAATTCTTACCAATGTAAAACTAATTGTGTTGATTGATGAAGGGTCTGCTTCTGCAAGTGAGATTGTTGCCGGGGCAATTCAAGATAATGATCGCGGACTGATAATCGGACGACGTTCGTTCGGAAAAGGATTGGTTCAACGAGAAATCTTGTTTCCCGATAGTTCTGCCATCCGCCTCACGATTGCTCGCTATTACACACCAACAGGACGATGCATTCAAAAACCATACGACAAAGGACTGGAAGTATATTACAGCGAAGAATACAATCGCTTTCAAAGTGGAGAACTTCAGCATGCCGATAGTATTCATTTTTCAGATTCTCTAAAATATATTACATCAAAAGGAAAAATTGTTTATGGTGGTGGTGGCATCATGCCCGATGTTTTTGTACCGATGGATACTATAGGTAGAACATCTTATCTCACTGAACTTTTTATAAAAGGACTCATTAACCAGTTCGGTTTTGATTATGCCGATAAGCATAGAAAACAATTAGCAGCAATGGATATTCAAAAATTTCAAAAATATTTTTTTATTAGCGGAAAACTATTTAACGATTTTATTCGTGTTGCAGAAAAAAATAATATTCTTTCCCGTAAAAACGAAATAACTGCTTCTTGTGATTTGATAAAAACACTACTTAAAGCAACCATCGCACGGCACATTTGGGGAAATGATGGCTTCTATTTTATTCTTAACGAAAAAGACAAAATCATAATACGTGCAACAGAGTTAATTGACTCGTCTGCAATGTAAAAGTTCTATCGCTAATTGTATGAAGAAAAAGTAGTAACCTCAGATTTTTCAGTTGAACATCAAGGTTGAAATGCTTAAGATATTTTGGTTCATCTGCTCTTTTTTAAACAACCCATCAAATTGTTTTCGCTTAAGTGGAACAAACATTTTCAATATCCTTCCGCACTTAATTTTATCTCTTGAATTTTCAATAGTTTGTCCAATGATGTATATGCCTGTTTGCGAAGTAAACACAAATACCCCGTAGATTGCTACGGGGTATTTCATTAATCTACAGTCCTTTTCTTTTTGAATACAATAATTATCAAATCATGTTTTCACACAATTAGTGGTAGAATTCAAAAAACAAAAGCAATCTGACAAATTACTTCCTAGTAGTGTCAGCAACCGCTATCGTATCCATTGGATGAATGGTAGAATCGGCTTGTTGAAGCAGAACAGCAGCAAGAGAGTCCTCGGTTTTTTGTTTCTGTTCTTCAGCAGCTTTCTGTTCTTCAGCAGAAGGTCCGCAAGAAATTAAAAAGGCAACGGCAAAGCCGGCAACGAGAAAAAGATTTTTTTTCATTTGTTATTAAGTATTTAAGTTTAAAATTAAAAACGAGGCAAAGATATACAAATTTTATTTTATCACACAATTTTAAAATTTCATGACTGGATTATTTCAACAAACCCTCTATCAAACATTATTTCAGAATCTCTTTTGCAATAACCATTTTCTGAATTTCAGAAGTGCCTTCGCCGATAGTGCAGAGTTTTGCATCGCGGTAATATTTTTCAACCAAAAAATCTTTTGTATAGCCATATCCGCCAAAAATCTGCACAGCTTCGTTAGCAATTTTCACAGCAATTTCTGAAGCGTAATATTTTGACATTGCAGAAAGTTTAATAATATTTTCTCCACTGTTTTTTTTATCTGCCGCCTGAAAAATAAGAAGTTCAGCTGCTTCAATCTGCGTTGCCATATCAGCAAGTTTAAAAGATATTGCTTGAAATTCTGAAATCGGTTTACCGAATTGCTGACGTTCTTTGGAATATTTTACCGATGCTTCAAACGCACCTTTCGCAATTCCCAATGCCAACGAAGCAATAGAAATTCTTCCGCCATCCAATACTTTCATTGATTGAATGAATCCTTCTCCTTCTTTACCAAGCATCTGACTTTTATGCACGCGGCAATTATCAAAAATAAGTTCGGTAGTTTCAGAAGCACGCATGCCGAGTTTGTTTTCTTTTCTTCCTCCTTTAAATCCTTTTGTTTCTTTCTCAATGATGAATGCTGTCATTCCATGAGAATCTCTTTTTTCTCCTGTGCGGACAATAACAACTACTACATTTCCTGATGTACCGTGCGTGATAAAAATTTTTGAACCGTTGATGACAAAGTAATCACCATCCTTTACAGCAGTAGTGAGCATATTGCCTGCATCGGAGCCGGTGTTTACTTCAGTAAGTCCCCATGCACCAATCCATTCACCTGTTGCAAGTTTTGTGAGATATTTTTTCTTCTGCTCTTCATTACCGAACATCAGAATATGATTAGTGCAAAGCGAATTATGTGCCGCCACAGACAATCCGATAGAACCATCAATTTTTCCCAACTCCGAAACTACAGTTACATATTCTAAATATCCGAAGCCGGCTCCGCCATATTCAACGGGGACAAGCACTCCCATTAGTCCCAACTCTCCCATTTTTTTAAAAAGGTCAATTGGAAATTTCTGGGATTCATCCCAATCCATCATGTATGGCTTAATATGTTCTTCGCCAAACTTGCGGATCATTTCTGCAATCATTTGCTGGTTTTCGCTCAGCAAAAATTCTATACTCGGTTCTGAAAATGTTTCTGTGTGTGACATTTTTATTTGTGTTTTATGAAGAATTTAATTTGAAATTTTTGTAGCATGTAAAATTATCAGAATGCTTTACATACCATATACGGTTCGCAAAGATAAAAATTTTACATTCAAAGAATAATGGTTTTTTTATTTACATTTTTTCTATAAGTCATTTTTGATTTTTATCCCGGTTTGATATTTGAGATTGCTTCCTGCTTCGCAGTCGCAATGAAGAAACGGATCTGCCTGTGCCGACTTGTCTGCGTGCGGACGCACAGGCAGAACACGGCAGACAGGTTTGCGTAAGTCCTATGTAATTAAAAATTTCATGTAAGTTTGAATATAAATTTCATCTGAATATAAAATTTAAAGCATAAAAATTTTTCCCACTAACAATTCAATCTTTATGTCTCGCATAATCATCAATGGAAATTCTATCGGCAAAGGTGAGAAAACAAAGATCAATCTCAATGCATATTATTTGTCTACCGGAGCCAAAATGGAATTTCCTATTTACATTTTTCGTTCGCAGAAAACAGGTCCTACTGTTTTATTCATGGCAGGGATGCATGGTAATGAGATTAATGGAATAGAAATCATCCGCAATCTCTTGAAACAAAAATATTTTGAAAATCTTCAGCAGGGAAATGTGGTTGTCATTCCGATTGTGAATGTGTTGTCGTTTCTGAATCATTCGCGTGAACTTTCTGACGGAAGAGATTTGAATCGTTGCTTTCCTGGTACGCGCAAAGGTTCGCTCGGCAGCCGAATTGCTTACGACCTTACACATAAAATAATTCCGATAATTAATTTTGGAGTTGACTTTCACACAGGTGGAGATGAAATTAATAATTATCCGCAGGTGCGTTGCCTGTTTGAAGAAAATAAAAACATGGAACTGGCAAAATGGTTTGGGGCACCTTTCATTTTAAATTCACCTCACCGCGACAAATCATTCAGAAAAGAAGCAGCAAAAAGCGGAAAACCAATTTTAGTGTATGAAGCAGGTGAATCGTTTAGATTTAATACTGTTGGAATCAATGAAGGAATAAACAGTTGTCTGCGATTGTTGAAGAATTTAAAAATGTTAGATGTGCCTTGTCCTAAATCGCAAAGCATTATACTAAATCGTTCAAAATGGATAAGGGCTAGAATTTCCGGATTATTCAGAACATCAAAAAAATTCGGCACTTATGTAGAAAAAGATCAGGTGATTGGTACTGTAAGTTCGCCTTATGCTGAAATAGAAAGACCTCTCATTGCTCCTGATAACGGTTTTCTCATAGGAATTAATAATAAGCCCGTAGTGAATGAAGGCGATGCACTGATACATATTGGAATAGAATGAAAAATAATTTTATCGTGTTATGTATAATAATATATCTTTGTCTTCTTAAAAATTACTGCGGGGTAGAGCAGGGGTAGCTCGTTGGGCTCATAACCCAAAGGTCATAGGTTCGAATCCTATCTCCGCTACAAAGCGGCATAATCCATATTCAGTAATGGAGTGCCGCTTTTTTCTTGTCCTGATTCCTGCTGTTTTGCGGGCATTAGTAACTAAGTATACACAATTGATTATTCCGCTTTAGCATTAATAGTTTTGTAGAGTATTCAAGCATTTCCTTGCTTTTGCTATAGCATTTTGTCTTTCCTCAAAAAAGTTGCATTAGTTATTTGAATTTAGAAAATTATTATTACTATTGCATATTATTTTGATAATAATGAACATTAAACTTTTTTTTGCGTATCAAAAAATTATTATTACTATTGCATATTCAAACGTACATAAAATTTTCAATTATATGTAACACAATAAATAAACTGACATAATAAAAAATTATTATCTTTGCGGATTAAACAAAGATAATTATGAAAACACGAGGGAAACCAGTAAATACATCGGCTATACCAGTTGCGGCATTAGAACAATGGATGGCTCAAGAGGCATCAAGATGGGATGCTATAAAATGTCAGGCATTGATTGCACTTACAAAAAATATCTGCGTAACATCAGTAAAATAATTCAAGAACTTACGCAGAGTTTTCTTATTCTGCCACAAAGGTACTACAAAGAAGCACAAAGAAATCCTAAGTGAACTATTCTTTTACAAAGCAAAAAACTTGGTGTCTTAGTGGCATAAATTTTAGTTTATAAATGACTTTTGGGATTTTTTCAGCAAACCCTAATTAAACAGGAAGTAACCATCAAGGGAAAAGGAGTAACCATAAGTAGGGTAAATATTATTTGATGGCAAATCGTATTCCTGCATATATTATTCGTCCGGTTACAGGTCCCCAAACCATAGTAGTATCAAAATATTTATAGTAAGGCATTGTGGGTTGTGTAACCGGATCCATCTGCCTGAAATCAGTAAGGTTTTCACTTCCTAGATAAATGTATAATTCTTTTATTTTTTTTGTAATCTGAACATTCAAGATTATATATTCCGGAGAATCGTCAGGTATTCTCAATTTAACAGGCATTTTGCTTTGATCCGGCATACGCGAAGAACCATTAAATTGTGCTGTAAAATCGAACTGCCATTTTTTAAGATCTGTAGCATAAGATAATGTAGCAATCCCCTTGTAACTATTGACAAATGGCTTTTTCAGAAGTTTATTGTGATACGTTATTTTAACATCATTTATACGATAAGCAACTACTATTGAAAATCTTTTTATAGGTTCGAATGTTAGTTGTATCTGATAACTGTTAGAAAAGGATTTTCCTTTCAGATTATAAATAAAAGCCGTTGCAGGTATACTGTCCATATCAAGTATTACCTGGTTAGCAAAATCTGTCCTGTAAACATCTATATCTAATTGGGCTTTATGTTTAAAAACAGTGAATTCTTTTATCATGTTCATTCCATAATTCGTTGCTTTTTCCTGTTTTGGATTTTCAAGAAAATAAATTGAACGCTGGCTTGCAAGAATTGACAGGTTTTCAGAAATGGTATTTGCTGTTCTGTAACCTAAACCGGCGGATGCTCTCAAAGTTGTGGTTTCATTAAGATTGTATCTAATGTTCATTCTGGGAGTAATAAAAGTTCCGTATGTATTGTGATAATCGGCTCTCACTCCTGCTATCAAAGTAAAAATATCCAAATAGGAATATGTATATTCAAAAAAAACGCCTGGTACCGATTCACATCTGTTCCAGTTATAAATTGTATCCTTTGTATTTTTTACAATTAAATTGTTAGGAGGTAAATTATATTCTAACAGCGTTTGCTCGTATTGTTCCCTGTAATCATCCAGAAGATAACTTAATCCCGTTGTAAATTTATGATTAGTAGAAGTAATAATTGAACTATAAAGTAAGTTCGCATAAAGAGTTTTTTCGTGACCTTCGTAATTATTGACACCAAAAAAACCTGTCTGATCGTGATTTACAGCAGATAATATTAGCGCAAGGCTTTTGTATGGTTTCTCTGCAAATAAAAATCCGTTTTTCCAGAAAGCTTCCGTACGCTTTGTTTTTAATTCAAATCCATACGGTTCTATTCCTTTATTAATAGATGCAGTGTCTAAAACAAATGTATCTTTGTTAAAATCTTTCGTTCCCCCGCTCCTATTTTCTTCCATATATTTTATCCCAAAATGTGAAATAAATTTTTCAGGGTTAATATAATCCCATTTGTTGAATATATTGATGGTATTGGTCTTGGGAATATCCAGAAAGTTATCGTCATTCCTGTCAATACGGTTTTTGAAATCATCACCATGAAGCATAAGAAGAGTGCTCAGATTACTGTTAAATTTATGTGCAATATTAACATTTGACTCTATCCGGTTGTTGCTGTTAGCGTATATATTGGCAAACAGTTTATCGGATGTTGCAGGTTTTTTATATTCAACATTAATTTGACCTGTAATAGATTCATAACCGTTAATCACGGAAGAAGTGCCTTTAGATATCTGAATGGATTCCATCCATGATCCCGGAATATAATTTAAGCCAAATGATGATGCCATGCCTCTTATCAAGGGAATATTTTCGGTTTGTATCTGGCTGTATATTCCCGAAAGTCCAAGCAATTGTATTTGCTTCGCACCTGTGATAGCATCGCTATATGTAACGTCTACCGATGCATTAGTTTCAAAACTTTCTGCCAAGTTACAACATGCAGCCTTATAAATCTCTCCGGTAGTGAGCACCTGTACTTTTCTGGAATTTATTTTTGACACATAATTGTCTTCTTTTTTTTCCGTAAATGTTATTTCTTTCAATTGTTTATTTACATGCTGCATCATTATTTCCACATCAGAATCTTCGGATTTTACAGCAATAGTATCATATCTGTATCCGATAAACGACACTATAATCCGAAAATCTGTAATTCCTTTTTTATTTATATGGAATTTACCATTTATATCCGAAACAGCCGAAACAGACGTTCCAATCCAGAATACATTCACCCCGGGTAGAGGGACTTTTTCTTTGTTTTTTTCTAATTCGTACACATTGCCTGACAAAATCTGAGAAAATGTTTTCAGGGAGAAAAGCATTATCAACAATATTGATGTATGTATTTTCATGTGTAAATAATTTTATAAGTTAGACATAATAAACAAGTTACAAAGAGTGATTATTTTCATGTTTGTAGTAGATTTTGCAGATTGATGTTTATAGATTTCAACGATTTAAAGATTTTGCGTAAGTTCTGTTATAAAGATAATAATATGAAAGCCAATATGGCGGAAAATAGCGGTGAAAAAATCCAGATTAAAAAAATTCTTTTTACTATGTCACGTCTCATTGTATTTATATGTCCATTTTTTACGCTACTAATTGCTAAAATAGAAAAACAAATTAATTGGACAAATGACATTGGGTAACCTAAAGAGGAAGAAATAATGAGTAGAGTTGAACAAATAATCATAATTAATGGTGCAGAAGAGATATCTAAAGAAATGATGTCGTTTCCAAAAGTATTAATGGTTTTTTTTCCAAAAATAAGGGCGCCCAAACCAAAAATAGGTGAAATCAGTAATAATCCTAATAAAGGGTTAATAATTTCAGCTCCGACCAATGGTCCGACAGCATTAGCAACATTATTAGTGCCAAGGGCAAATGCACAATAACAACCTGAAATAATTGTAAATAATCTTAAACTATTTTCTTTTCCTGTAAAAACTCTGTAAAACCAAATATTTTTTTTAGCTGGAGGATAATATCTTTTATATATGTGATATGTCAAAAAATACGATAAGGCAGGGAATACAACCCAAAATGAAAACATATAAATTAAAAATTTCCAGTTAATTTGATTAAAAAACAGACCTGTACCTATTATTGCTCCAACTGTTACCATGCTTGTTGACTGTGGAATTCTGACAAGATTGGCAATTGTAAGAGAAAGTGTGGCGGACAGTAATATGATTAAAGCAATATCAAAATTGATAATTTCATTTGGTATTATTTTGCCACTTAAAGTTTTAACAACATTACCGCCAATAGTGATTGCACCTAAAATCACAAATATTGTAAAAAAAATCAATGCTAAATTTCTTTTTATCATTTTACTGCCATAACTTACAGAAAAAGCAGGAGCAATGCCACTTCCTCCCATATTTAAGGCAAAGAAAATTATGGTAATTATTAATAAAATAATCTTTAACATTAATTTTTAATTCAATAAATATTTATTTACCTAAATTCAAATTCCAAGTTCCAAGTTTTGTGCTTTAATGCTTGAGATTTGGAGATTGAGACTTGGAGATTTGACGTTGATGGAAATGTAAAACTTTATCTCACGCACAGTATAAATAGTTGCAAACTATCTAATGGGCAGTTCTAAAAATACAAATAAACGTCATTGCGAAGGAGGAACGACTGAAGCAATCTGTTTTTTTATGTAGAAATAGAGATTGCTTCCTGCTTCGTGCCTCGCAGTCGCAATGACGAAATCAATTTTTGGAACCGCCC
>JAZDJJ010000160.1:0-3851 GCA_043804035.1 Bacteroidota bacterium | reverse complement strand
CCGTTCGCTGCGTTTGGATGTCCGTTCGCTGCGTTTGGATGTCCAGATGTTACATTCGGATGTCCGTTCGCTGCGTTTGGATGTCCAGATGTTACATTCGGATGTCCGTTTGCTGCGTTTCTTCTATAAGTTATTTTTAATTTTGGTTCGGTTTATGTGTAATTATCAATTTTATGTGGGTTTGCATCATCAAGATAAGTCAAAATAGGTTTATGGATATTGAGTAAGCCGAAATATCATACAACAATCTTGTGAGACATGCCAGTTTACTGCACTATCACTTTAACATACTGCCACCGTTCATAAATACTTCTATTTTTTACAGCATCATTTTTATATGCAGGACCCTGAACTTTTGTATCAATTTTGTAACAGATTTTCGCAAGGTCAATGTTTTTCCAATTTATAGAAGAATGGATTTTATGCTGAGCTTCGTTACCACGGAGCCCCGACAAAGAATCATTATTTTTATAAGTTTTAGTTGGCACTGTGGATGCACTGGATTCAATGATAATGTTTGCTTTACCTTTTTCGTTGATTACTTTTAAGATTTTTTCTATCATGGTTAAATATAAAGGAAGAGAAGTATCAATTTCTTTTTTGTTGTAAGAAAAATACATTACAAAATCAAAATTCTTATCATCCGAAGACACATAGTTGAGAACAGAAAATTCAGTAGTAATATCTCCTTCTTTTATCTCTGCTAATCTAGAAATATCGGCAGGCAAGTTTTCAAAGAGGAATCCTTTCTTTGTTAATCTTATGATTCTAACTATTTTATTGAAATTGTTAGCAAGATAAAGTTTCTTGATTGAAGCAAGTGCAGTATCATTAGCATTTATCTTAATGATGTATTGCTCTTCGGAAGATAAATTTTCAAACAAAAATATACCGCCAGTTCCTGTTTTTGTTGAATACAAGACATTATTCTTATTGTCAAGTAAATAAATTTCCACATTCTCGGCACCGTTATTTAAATTTGAACTTAGCAATAGTTTCCCTTTCATACTAATATCATTAGAAATAAACATAGCATTTAGTTTGTTTAAATCGGCAGGCAAGTTTTTAAAAACAAAATAATTGCCAACTTTTGAGATGACTCTGACTAATTGATTATTTGAATTTGCAAGATATAAATTATTGCCTTTTTTTAGAATGGGGTCCTCTTCATCTATACGGATAGTATAATTTTTTTCCGTGGAAATATTTTCAAAAGCAAAAGTACCTGTTTTATCACTTTTTTTCGTTTGAATGATTTTACCATTTTCATCTATTAAATGTATTTTGACATTTGATACTTCTTTATTATTGTCAAGCACTATTTTACCAGTCATAGTAGTAAGCATCTGAATAGTGTCTTTCGCTAAAATGGACTTAAGCGAATTGAGGTCAGTAGGAATATTTTTAAATAAAAAGAATTTTCCTTCTATTTCATTGGCGGCAATAATGTTATTATCATTGTCAGCAAGAAATAAAGCATTCTTTGTTTTTACAATAGAATCATTTTCATCAATCCTTATAATATACTTTTTATCAGATGGAATATTTTCAAACTTAAATTTCCCTTTCTGCTTGGTAATGGTAGATTGAATGAGATTGCCGGAAGAATTCAGCAAGTGTAACATTACATTTTTGGCAGTGTCTTTAGGATTTTGTGAAAGCAATACTTTTCCTTCCATAGATGTCATAAAAACATGAGAAGAAGTATCGGATTTTGGTACATTTAACTGAGAAAAAAACGAAGTTGTATCGCCAATAAGGATATCTTTCTGAAAAAAAGGTCTTAAAAGTTTCAGGTAAGAACTATCCTGGGGCAAGAAAAATTTATTATCATAAACTTTCTTTGCATTGGATTCTACCGTAAGTTCGTACTCTTGTCCCGGAAGCATGGGCTGAATGAATTTGCCGGTTTTTGTGTTTGGCTTACACGGAATTTTTTCACCATTTTCTTTAGTAATAGTAACTAATATGTTTGATGGAATTGGAGAACCGTCAATTGTTTTTAAGTGACCGGTAAGGATGGCTACCGGCTTAACTAATGGTTCTGCCATGCTTGCCATGTAAATATCTTTTTCCCCTATTCCTTCAGGGCGGGTAGAAGCATAATAGGCGCGTTTTCCATCCGAAGAGGTTACAAAATAAATATCGTCATCAGTAGTATTTATCGGAAATCCAACATTGATTGGTTCAGTCCAAGCATTTTTTGAAACTTTTGTCGAATAAAAAATATCAAATCCACCCATTGATTTATGTCCGTTGGAACTAAAGAAGAAAGTGGTACCATCAGGATGAATAAACGGAGCATCTTCATCATAAGGAGTGTTAATAGTATTGCCCATATTTTCCGGAGCACTCCATCCGCCATTTGGCAGGCGGGAACATTGATAGATATCTCTTCCACCATACCCGCCTTGACGTGTGCTCACAAAATAAAGTGTTTGTCCGTCAGCACTAATGCAGGCGCTTGGCTCCCAGTCATCACTGTTAATTTTTTTATCGGCTAATTTATAAGTGGCTGTCCAGTAATCGCCATCTAATTTGCTGATATAAATATTTCCACTACCTTCATCGTCGCGGTAAACGAATAACAATTGTCCGTCAGCCGAAATACCGGTAGTGGCTTCGTTGTAATCGGTGTTAATAGATTTACTGATGCTTTCTGATTTAGTCCATGTTCCGTATTTATCTGCATTGCAAATCCAGATGTCTTCAAAATAAGCATCATAGATTGTCTTATTATCCACTCCTCCTGCTCCCTCTCTGCGTGAAGTAAATATCAGCATAGATTCGTCGGCTGTAATAACTGGTCCATAGTCAGAAAATTCAGAATTAACATTATCACCAAGATTGACAATTGTGCAATCAACTGGTTTGGCAACAAGTTCTTTTGCATAATTGCTCATCTCAATACAATGGTCAATTTCTTTTATAAAAGCAAGGTTCCTCTTACTTACAATATTCCGAAACTTTTGAAATTGAGCAATAGCATCATCAAAACGGTAAGCGAAATGATATGCTTTGCCGAGATAAAACATCATATCTTCAGGAGCGTTTTTCTCAGAGGGATCATCTTCACGATATTTCCCTGCGGATCGTATTAGTGCATTTTCAAGATATGGAATTGCTTTTGATTTTTCAGCAGGAATATTAAAATAACATACTCCGATTTTGTAATTAATATGAGCATTGGAAGGATCTTGCCGATAAAGATGAAGAAATGTTTTTACTGCTGTGTCGTAAAACTGTTCCATCATCATCAGGTTTCCTTCTGTAAACATCTGCCTGAATTGGCTTTTGCTCATTGGCTGTGCAAACAAGTTTCTTTCTTGTCCTTCCCAAAGAGAAGATAGGAATAATAATAAAAAGCATATCCATATTCTTATAAAATTAGGATAGAAAGATATTATTTTAAACTGCTTTATTGCGATAACTGCCAACTGCAAAATATTAACTTGCTTGCTGTTATTCATTTTAATTTTTTAATCAATAGTTCCATTTCTGCGAGTCGTTTATCTTTTTCTTCAAGCACTTTATCTTTTTCTTCCAGTTGCTTTTTGCTTTCTTCAAGCACTTTATCTTTTTCTTCTAATTGCTTTTTGTTTTCTTCAAGCACTTTATCTTTTTCTTCTATCTCTCGTTCTAATTCCTGTAGTTCTTCAAGAACCTGATCTTCTGCTTCCATTTGATTTAATAAGTTTGTTTCTGCTGCGCCTTTTTGTAACCTCCTGATTAACGAACGGAATTTTACAGGAAATTGTTCTTCTACTACATTTAATATATGATAGTCCTCCATCCGATTTCGCTGGTCAAAAATGCTTAACAATATTTCTATCTCTGTTTGCATCTTGATA
>JAZDJJ010000159.1:0-14899 GCA_043804035.1 Bacteroidota bacterium | reverse complement strand
GATGTTTTGTTTTCATGTGATAATTATTTTAGGTTCAGTTTATAATTACTCAAGTTGTTCTTTCTCGCAAAGACGCAAAGATACAAATCAAAAGATTAAAGTTTAAGATTTCAAGTTTATCATATAAATCATATAAATCACAGTTCAGACAATTTTTATTTCTCGCAGAGACGCAGAGAGCGCAGAGCCAAAAATTAAAGTTTAAGGTTTCAAGTTTATCATTTAAGGTACTGCTAAATAAGTATAGGGATTGCTTCCCATTTCATTCCTCATGGTTCGCAATGACGCTCAATTTAAACGTCATTGCGAGGGAGGAACGACCGAAGCAATCTAAAAATCTATACCAAATTAACAATGCCCTTTTTTCTTTTTTCAACAATGAAACAATGAAACAATGAAACAATGTAACAATGCCTGCCTGCGCAGGCAGGCAACAATGCAACTAATCACAGTTCAGACATTTTTTATTTCTCGCAAAGAGCAAAGAGCAAAAGATTAAATCCTTCCCTGTTGCATAACAAGGGTTGTCATTAACCATTTATCATTTTATCAATTTTTCGGAGCAGCGGGAATAACATAAGTTTTAAAACGAATAGCAATTATCAATTCGTGAGTTCCACTGCTATAGTTTTTTAGATTGGTAGTGATGATGTCGTAAGCGTAACCAAAAGAAAGGTTTTCCATATATGTTAATCCTGCCATAATTGATATAGCATCCTTTGTGCGGTAAGTTCCGCCAATCCAGATTTTTTGTTTGTAGATAATGCGTGTTCCAATATCCATTTGTATAGGAGTTGGCTTCACATATTTTACAATAAAAGATGGTTCAACAGAAAAATCATCTGCAATGGAAATTTTGTATCCGCCCGAAACGTAAAAGTGCATAACAATTTTTCCTTTTATATCAGTGTAAGTGTTCAGGTTTTTCAAACTGGCAGGATATATCTGTGGAACAGCAGTGCCGAACCACCATTTGTCGCAATACAAATAAGCACCAAATCCAAAATCAGGAACTACGGTGGATTGGTAATGATTCAACACATAATCGGTATTATCGTTTAGCATAAGTTTAGAGCCGTCCATTGCAAACTGCAAAATGCCTGCCGAGAGTGCCATTGAAAGTTTCATCGGGCTATCTCCGCCATACGGGGCTTTTTCCATTAACTTAATATGATAAGAATATGAACCACTTAATCCAATCCTTCTGGTGGGACCGACAATATCAGTGAACAGATAACCACCTACGCCCATGTTCCATCTTTGTAGGGGACCGTTCATACTGATGCAGTAAGTACGTGGAGCATCGGTGATGCCGAGCCATTGCAAACGATTAGCAGACATTGCATCAAAATACTGACGACTTCCTGCCACTGCGGGGTTTTGGAAATAATCATTCACCATATACTGGCTGAATTGGGGCAACTGTTGGGCAGAAGAATGTAAATTACAAATTACAAAATATAAAATGCAAAATATAAATGACAAGTTCTGTTTCATTTTGTTTTTTCTATTATGAGCATTTTAATTACTGTTTTATTTCTCACATATTTCGGCAAAGATCAATTACCAATCTCAATACGAGTTTTATCAGATTAATAATAACAAATGTAAAAAAGTTTTGTGATTACCCTGCAACAAAAATAGATTGCCACAGATTCATAGATTGATTTTTCGTCAACTAACATATTCAGTTTTTATTCAACTGCGGATATTGAAAAATTTATTTTTTCTTTTCACAAAATTATCTTTCGTCTGATATTTTTATTTTTGTAAACTTCTTATGGCAAACAAACAAAAGAAATATCACAAAAAAAATATTCCTTCTTCTCGTGTAGAACATAAAAATAATAATCATCCTACAAGTAATTTTTTTTCATTCGTAGATACTTATTCCGAAAGGACAAAAACATTTCTTGCTTTCCTGCTGATTTTTATAGTAGGTTTCTTCGTTTATAAAAATTATTTATTCTTTCATTCCATTTTTTTATTTAAAGATATTGGCAGCGATACATTGAATTACAATTATCCAAATTGGTTATACATATCTTCCTATCTACGTAGCGAAGGAATTCCGCAATGGTCGTTTAATCAGGGAATGGGACAAAATATATTTTTTACACCAAGCGGAATCAGCGACCCGTTTTGTTGGCTGCTTTATTTATTAGGTAGCGAATCCCTGCCCTACGGTATTGGTTATATGGAATTTTTCAAAGTGCTTACAGGCGGTATCTTTTTCTATCTCTATATTAGGATACTCGGCTTTACATTTTATTCTTCCGTTATAGGTGCATTGCTATTTTCATTTTGCGGATATATGATACTTGGAGGAACATGGTCAATGTTTTCTTCAGAGGCGGTTGGTGCAGCATTATTATTATTTGCATTCGAAAAATTTTACAAAAAAAAATCGTGGGCGTGGTTACCTATTGCCGTAACATATTTAATTATTCTTCAGCCGTTCCATATCTATTTATATGGACTATTATTAGGCGTTTATGCTATCGTACGATTTGTGAATCAGGAAAAGTTTGCTATTAAAACTTTCTCTCTCTTCATATTCAAAATATCTCTTTGCTGTTTGCTTGGAGCGGGAATATCTTCTGTGTTTCTGTTTAGTTCATTACTTCAGATATTAGAAAGTCCGCGTGGCGGAGGAGATGTTTCATATTTACATTTTCTTTCTTCTCAACCAATTTTTCAATCGGCTGACAAATTAAATAATATCAGTGCAATTATGCGATTATTTTCCAGCGACCTTTTAGGCAGTGGAAGTAATTTTCATGGATGGGAAAATTATTTGGAAGCACCTATTCTCTATTGCAGTTTGCCTGCCTTATTGCTTATTCCGCAAGTGTTTTTGATATGTAATAAAAAAGAAAAAATGATTTACGCTATTTTGGCAGGTGGATGCTTACTTGCTATTTTGTTTCCTTTTTTTAGATACACTTTCTGGCTTTATACAGGCAATTACTATCGTACTTTTTCTTTTTTTGTTACTCTTCTGATATTATTTTATGCTATCAAAGTGTTAAACCATATTGATTTGCATGGAAAAATTAATCTTCCTCTATTGATAGCAACTTTAATTGTGCTGATAATACTTTTGTCTATACCATATACTTCTGAAAATAAAAAAGGGTTAATAGATAATAACTTAAAAGGCATTGTGTTCTTTTTACTTTTTATATATACTATTATTATCGCTTTGTTCAAAGGACAAAAGTTCATAATCAAACCTATACTGCTAATACTTATCTGTGTTGAACTGTGTTATTTTTCTTCCTTAACCGTGAATAGAAGAGATACGGTAAAGGCACAGGAGTTGAAAGAAAAAATAGGATATAACGATTACACGGTGGAAGCCGCAGAATTTTTAAAAGAGCATGATAAAAGTTTTTATCGTATTGACAAGGACTATTATTCCGGACAAGCCATGCACCAAAGTATGAACGATGCAAAAGCACAGAATTACTATGGAACATCTTCTTACTATCCTTTTAATCAAAAGCATTATATCAGTTTTTTGCAAGGTGTAGGAATTATTTCAAAGGTTGTTAATGACCCTCGTTATCCACCTGAATATCAAATACGAATTGCAGAATCAAATACGCGATGGGCAGCAGGACTTGGAGGCAGACCTATTCTGGAAAGTTTGATGAGTGTTAAATATCATTTTTTCAAAAATCACAAAGCAATAAAATTTGGTTTTGATTCCATTGCACAATTTGGCGATGTGTTGGTAACTAAAAATAAATATTGTTTTCCGCTTGGTATTTCTTTTAATCAATATGTGTTGCAAAGCGAATTTGAAAAACTTTCTTTTCTTCAGAAAGATTTTGTTCTCCTCCGCGCAGTTGTAACAAACGATGATGAAACATATAAATACAAACATCTTCAGCACTTTAACTTATCAGATACACTGAGCCAGTATTCTCTTGAAGCATTTGAAAATTATATCAAACATTTACAGCAGGATACACTTGCGATGGTGGAACAACATCAAAATAAAATAATAGGTAAGATTCATTTGAACGAAAAAAAAATCCTTATGTTATCTATTCCTTACGACAAAGGATGGACTGCTATTGTTGATGGAAAAGATGCAGAACTTCAATTGATTAATATTGGGTTTATGGGATTACCATTAGACAAAGGCGACCATGCTATTACATTATCTTATCATTCACCTTTTCTTTACACAGGGGGATGTGTTTCTCTTGCATCATTAGTTTTATATTTGATATTGATAATAATGAGAAACAAAATACGACAAAAACTTATTTTTACTGATGTTAACTTTTAAGTTATCTTTGCGTCATGAATACAGAAAGACAAATTATATTTTACAGACATTATTTTCAGGATTTTTATTTGGAGCAAACAGAAAGGGTTCAAAAAAAGATAGGTTATGTTTTTCGCATTATCAAAACGGTAGACAGAATACCGGAAAAATTTCTTAAACATCTTGAAGGGACTGATGGACTCTATGAAATTAGAATTGAAGTGAGCAGTAACATATTTCGCATTTTCTGTTGCTTTGACAAGAGTAACATAGTAGTACTTTTCAATGGATTTCAAAAGAAAACTCAAAAGACACCGAAGCAGGAAATTGAATTTGCAGAGAAATTAAAAAAGAAATATTTTAACATAAAAATAAAATGAAAAATAAAAAAGAAATCAGAAATTCAAAATCCTTTGACGAATTGATGGACATCCAATATGGTAAAATTGGAACTAAAAAGCGAGACCAATTAGAAAAACAAGCACAGTATTTCGTTATCAGCGAGATGTTAAAGGAGGCAAGGCGTGAAGCTAACTTGACACAAAAAGAGCTTGCCGAAAAAGTTGGAACAAAAAAGAGTTACATTTCCAGACTTGAAAACGGAAAGTGCGACATTCAACTTTCAACTCTTTATCGGATTTTTGAAGACGGATTGAGAAGACGGATTAATTTAATTATATCTTGATGACTTTTTAGTAACAACTTGCCAGCACACAACATTAAATCCTTTTCCATTTACAAAACAGCATTCTTAAAAGGTAATTTATCTGATTTATAAAATGAAGAGGCATTACAAATATTGTTTGTTAGGATGTTATCTATTGTCTGTTGCTTTTTCATATACTCAAACTGTAACTAAAAAAGATTCAACTCTTGCTTCGTCAAAAATTATTTTTTGTATTCATGGACATTTCGGATTTATCGCTGCTCATCATCCGGATATGACTTATTTAATCAAGCGACATATTCCTGCATTTGAGATGAATATCTTTAGAATATCTGATGGAGAAAAATTATGGCAGCGCATTTATAAAAATCCGGAAATCGGGCTTGCTTTGTTTGTTATGGATCTTGGAAATCCTCAGCAACTTGGGCAAGCAATTGGAGTTTATCCATATATAAATTTTCCGCTTAATCCTAAAAGGAAATTTCGGTTTTATCTTCGTGCAGGAACAGGATTTGGATTTATCACCAAACCTTATGAGAGGGAAAAGAATCATAAAAACAATGTCATTGGCACTTATATTAATGGCACGATAAATCTGCGGTTAAATTCTACTTTTAATTTATGCAGTTCGGGCAAATGGAAAATGAATACAGGTATTGGACTCACACATTTTTCAAATGGTTCATGGTCGTTGCCTAATCTTGGTATGAATATTCCTACTGTGAATGTTGGAATTCAACTTTGTTCTGATACGAAAACAGAGAAACAGAGAAACGATTACGATACGGTAAAAGCCCAAAAAACTTTTTGTTATTTTTTGTTTGCAGGTGGAGGACCATCTGAAATCAATCCTCCCGAAGGAAAAAAATATCCTTCTTTCACTTTATCTTCTAATACAGGAATAAATATTTCGCAAAAGAGTCGTCTGCTTAGCGGGGTTGAACTATTTTATAATTTTTCAAACATTGAAGTTGCAAAACGAGATACTTCTTATGAACTTAAAAATGATTTCAGTAATTTACAAGTCGGTTGTAAATTTGGTTATGAACTGCTCGTAGGGAAAATTTCGTTACCAATTGAAATGGGCGTTTATGTTTATACACAAACTAAAGATGAGGGATATTTTTATCACCGCATCGGAATACGTTATTTTGTAAACAAGCATTTACTTCTTATTTATACTCTAAAAACACATTGGGCAAAAGCCGATTACATGGAAGGTGGAGTAGGATATCGGTTTTAATATATCGTTAAAAAATCTATACATTTGTCAAAATATTAAAACAATAAATCAAATTTATTTCACAACTAAATATTTAACAATATGAACTTAAGTAAAATTCTTTTCATTACCGGTATGAGCGGATTGTATAAAATCATTGTTCAAAGTAAAAGCGGAATTATTGTAGAATCGCTTATAGATAAAAAGCGAATGCCGGCACATTCTAATCGTAAAATAAATATACTAGAAAACATCAGTATCTACACCAACAACAGTGAAAATGTTCCGCTGAAAGAAGTGCTGAAAAAAATTTATGAAAAAGAAAATGGTGGAGCAGTGCCCGATATGAAAACAAATGATGAAGAATTAAAAAAATATTTCGAATCTGTTCTTCCTGATTATGATAAAACACTTGTTCATGTTTCTGACATCCGTAAAACAATTCAATGGTATAACCTCTTGCTGAAGACAGATATTTTCACTCAGAAAGAAAAAGAAAGCAACGACTCCACTCTTCCAACGGAAGAAGATAAAATAATAAAATCAGAAACCCCAAAAGCAACTTACATGGAAAATCAGGGAAAACATTTGAATACTAAATCTAATGTTCCGAAGAAAACTATGGGTGTGAGAAAAACAGGTACAGCATAACATTACGAATAACGAATAACGAATAACGAATAGCGAATAGCGAATAGCGAATAGCGAATAGCGAATAGCGAATAGCGAATAGCGAATAGCGAATAGCGAATAGCGAATAGCGAATAGCGATTAGCGATTTAAGGATTACAACTGAATGACAATGGATTTTGATTTAAATAAATTAAAAAAACGTTCCCCTTACCCGATAGAAACTATTGCGGTAGGACTTGCTTTTTCTCCCCGAATAGAAGCTATTATTGCTGAGGCAAAATCACTTTCCGATACTTTAGGTTCGCAACTTTTACTGATACATGTTAAAGAAAAAACAAAAAAGAAAGAGAAATTGCTTGAGAATATTTTTTTCAAAATAAATATTGACCGGAAAAAAATAAAAATCATCTGGGCTGAAGGAGATGTTGTGGATACGATATTGAAACTTTGCAAACTGAATATTGTTGATTTGCTTGTGATTGGTGCTTTGGAAAGAGAAAATATTCTTAAATATTATTTAGGGTCCATTGCCCGTACCATCAGTCGTAAAGCGAAATGTTCCGTTCTGCTTCTTACCAATCCTTCAGTAACTCTTAAACAAAAACAAAAAATTATTGTTCATGCTATTACCGAGCATCCTAAAACTGTTCATACCATCAACACTGCTATTTACTTTGCCAAAAAATTTGGGATAACAGAAATTTCTCTTGTGCATGAAGTTCATGTACCTGCATTATCTATGACTATGTCAGAAAGTAGTAACGCTTCGGAGGTTAGCAGAATCAAAAAAGAACTTTTAGAAGAAGAAAGCAATAAACTTCATTCTCTGATTTCAAAATGCGATATAGGAACGATGAAGATTCACGAGAACATGATAAAAGGGAAACCCGGTTATGCCATTCAACAATATGCTGAAAATAAAAAAGCCGATTTATTAGTTATAAATTCTTTGGATATGCACCTTACTCTTCTTGACCGCATCTTTACTCATGATATTGAATACATACTTGCTGACCTTTCTTGCAACTTATTAATTGTTCACTCAAGAGTTTGATTTTTTGTGTCTAAATTTACCCATAACGACCTAGTCATACTACTTGTAGCCATCGGTGTAATTTTGATTTTTTCACGCATCATTGCTGAACTTGGGAAAAAAATTAAATTTCCCATAGTGATGGGAGAAATCATGGTAGGTATTCTCTTTGGACCAACAGTACTTGGAGTTATTAGTCCTTCTTTTTTTGAAACCGTTTTCCCCAGAGAAGGTTATGTATCCATCGCTTTTGATGGATTAGTGAATCTTTCCGTTGTGCTTTTACTTTTTGTTGCAGGGCTTGAAGTACAACTTTCTATGGTGCTGAAGTATGGCAAAATTGCTATTTCCACAAGTTTCTTTAGTATGCTCATTCCTTTTGCTATAGGTTTTTTTGTTGCTTATTATTTCCCGCATTTGTTTGAAAGAGAAAATGACGAAAATAAATTTTTTTTTCCAATTTTTCTTGGAACTGCACTTGCTATTTCTGCTCTTCCTGTAATCGCACGGATACTGATGGATATGAATTTGCTTAAGAGCGGTATAGGAATGGTCATCATTGCATCAGCCATGGTGAATGATTTTTTTGGATGGTTGATTTTTTCTTTTCTGTTAGCCGTTGCCGGTAATCATGAAACTATTAGCGTTGGTTATACCATAATGTACATCGTTGGCTTTGGGCTCTTTATGCTCACCATCGGCAGAAAAATCATTGATTATTCTCTTCCATGGATACAAACAAAACTCTCATGGCCTGGAGGGGTTCTTTCTATTTCTATAGGAGTTTGTTTACTTTGTGCGGCATTTACACAAAGCATAAATATCCATGCTATTCTTGGCGCATTCATAGCAGGAATTGTTTTTGGTGATTCTATTCACATGCACGAAAAAGCAAGAGAGATTCTTCATCAGTTCGTTATGAATTTTTTTGCACCGTTATTTTTTGTTTCTATAGGATTACGAGTAAACTTTATTGAGAATTTTGATTGGATGATTGTTTCCGTTGTGTTAGTTCTTGCGTATTGCGGAAAGGTGTTTGGCTCTGCACTAGGCGCTTATATTGGAGGATTGCACTTAAAAAAATCCTTTGCAATTGGCTTCGGACTAAATGCCCGCGGATCCATGGAAATCATACTAGGAACACTTGCACTTAATGCCGGACTCATTTCTCCGAAAATATTTGTAGCACTTGTCGTGATGGCAATTGTTACAAGCATGACCAGTGCGCCACTGATGAGAAAATTATTATAAAAAAAATATTTGTAATTGAAAATCGACTATTGATTATTCTTAAATCATAAATCATAAATCCTATATGCCCCTGTTAAATTCCCTTGTTACATGGCTGATAAAAAAGCGGATGCACCAGATTGATCTCTTCATGAAATATCCGAATGAAGTACAAAATGAATTGTTTAAAAAATTAATTTCATCGGCAAAAGATACAGAGTGGGGAAAAAAATTTGGATATAATTCCATTGAAAACATTCGCCAGTTCAGAGAGAGAGTTCCGCTTCAGGATTATGACTCTGTTAAATCATATATTGAACGCATTCGCAGAGGAGAACAAAATATTTTATGGTTTTCTAAAATAAAATGGTTTGCAAAATCATCAGGAACAACAAGTGATAAAAGTAAATTTATTCCCGTGAGTACAGAATCGCTGGAGGAATGTCATTACAAAGGCGGGAAAGATATGTTAACGATATACTGTCATAATTATCCCGACACTCAGATTTTCACAGGAAAAAATCTTCCGCTTGGCGGCAGTTATTATACCGATTACTACGACAACTACGAATCTTATCATGGCGATGTCTCCGCCATACTCATGCAGCATCTTCCTCTGTGGGCTGAATTTCTACGTGCCTCGGATCTTTCTATTGCACTTATGAGCGATTGGGAAGAAAAATTAAAAAAACTAGCAGAAGTAACTATCTCCGAAAATGTCACCAACATTGCTGGCGTTCCTTCATGGATGCTTATCCTGCTAAAACGCATTCTTGAATTATCAGGTAAGGAAACGATAAAAGAAATCTGGCCGAACCTTGAAATATATTTTCATGGTGGCGTAAATTTTTCTCCTTATCAAGAAAACTTTAAGAAGATTTTTGGAACATCCGAAATAAACTATCTTGACGTGTACAATGCATCCGAAGGATTTTTTGGCTTGCAGGATAAAAAGGATTCTGACGAATTATTATTGATGCTGGATTACGGTATCTACTATGAATTTTTGCCACATGAAGACACAGCGAAAAAATCAGAGAATGTTGTTTCACTTAATGAACTTGAAGTTGGAAAAAATTATGCGATAGTAATTTCCACCAATGCAGGTCTTTGGCGGTACCAACTTGGCGATACTATTAAATTTACATCTTTGAATCCTTATCGTTTTAAAATTACCGGCAGAACAAAGCATTTCATCAATGCTTTTGGAGAAGAAGTCATAATTGAAAATACAGAGAACGCTCTTAAAATTGCCTGTGGAAAATCGGGTGCCATCGTAAAAGAATATACAGTTGCTCCTGTTTATATGAACGAAAGTGAAAGCGGCTCTCACGAATGGCTGATTGAATTTGAAAAAGAACCAGAAGATTTAAAATATTTTTCCGAAATATTAGATAATGCTTTGAAAGCACTCAATTCCGATTATGAAGCAAAACGATTCAATAACTATGCTTTGCGTGCTCCTATAATCAGAAAGATGAATGAAGGAACTTTTTACAATTGGCTGAAAACAAAAAGAAAATTAGGAGGACAAAACAAAGTGCCACGATTATCTAATGACAGAAAATATGTGGATGAAATTCTGGATATGCTTGACGGTAATACTAATTGTAAATAATCAATTCGCACTATCTGATTATGATTATTTTAGCCAATGTAGCTCAGCGGTAGAGCAACGGTTTCGTAAACCGTAGGCCGTAGGTTCAAATCCCACCATTGGCTCAAATGAAAAAAATATATATTCTTTTTTTTCTCCTGTCTGTTTCGCTGCTATTCTCTTTCTATGAGATAAAGTTTTCTCTTGTGAAAAGTATCCCATTAACATCATCTTTTTTTACAACTGATAATATCAAAAACACTTACATTATCAGAAATAACACAATTGAAAAATATGACAACGAAGGAAACGCATTGAAAAATTACAGCAATAAGAATTTAGGAGAGATTACATCACTTGACGCAAGTAATTCATTGAAGATTCTGGTGTTCTACAAAAATTTTCTTCATTTACTTTTCTTAGATAATACATTATCACAAAATGGAAATTCAATTTCTCTTGAATCACTTGGCTATAATCAAGTATCTCTCATCAGTTCTTCTCATAATAATGGCTTCTGGCTCTACAATCAGCAAAACTCCGAACTTGTTAGATTTAATCAAAGTTTACAGATAACACATCAAACCGGAAACATTACTCAACTTATTGGGTCAGAAATAAATCCTGTCTTTCTCACCGAACAGAATAATAAAGTTTTTCTTAATGATACTCAAACAGGCATTCTTGTTTTTGATATTTACGGAACATACTACAAAACTATTCCCATAAAAAATATAAAACATTTTCAGATAAGCAATGATGATATTTTCTTTTACAAGAATAATAAATTAAATAATTATAATATGAAAACACTTGAACAAAGCGAAATGACTTTACCGGATAGTTCGGCAATTGATGTGAGAATTGAAAAAGAAAATCTTTTTTTACTGAAACAAAAAAGTTTAGATATTTATACATTGTTGTCCGACTAAACTTAAAAACAGCACCTTTTCTCCTATGAGAGAGAACAATTTTATAAAAGTAACCCCCTATGTCTCATTTACTATTCTATTTTCATAGGAGAAATAGGTTTTATTTAACTGTTTTTGTCGGACAACAGTGATATTTATAGTATCATTCAAAAATAAATAGTTATCGGGTGTTTTTAATCTAAAACCAAAAACTTTATGCACATAGCAATATCAGGCAACATCGGTTCAGGAAAAACAACGCTCACCACTCTCCTTGCCAAACATTACAAGTGGGTTGCGCAATATGAAGACGCAGATAATAATCCATACCTGAATAATTTTTATGAAGACATGCAGCGATGGTCATTCAATCTGCAGGTTTATTTTCTGAACAGCCGTTTCCGACAAATCATCAAAATTCGGAAAAGCAAAAAAATCATCATTCAGGACAGAACAATTTATGAAGATGCATACATTTTTGCACCAAACTTGCATTCAATGGGATTGATGACTACTCGTGATTACGAAAATTATCTTTCACTTTTTATGTTGATGGAATCATTTGTTCAGCCACCTGATATTCTTATTTATCTGCGAGCATCTGTTCCAACTTTAGTTAAGCAGATACAGAAAAGAAAAGGACGAAGATATGAGAAAGCCATTCGTCTGGATTATCTCCAGTGCCTTAATGAACGTTACGAAGCATGGATTACTAATTATGAAGAAGAACACAAGAATAGCCGACTGCTAATAATTGACATTGACGATAATAAATTCTCGGAAAAGAAAAAAGATATTAAATTCATCATTCGCAAAATGGATACAGAAATTCACAACTTGCTTAAACTCAAAAAAAAATAAATCTATTACTTTTACTTTAAATCCAAAATCAAAACAAAAGAAATATTTTTTATGACAAGTAAAACAAAACGAAAATCGTGGCAAGAAAAATTATCAGACAGTCATAATCTGCCAAAGGTAGAAGTTATCCGACCTAATATGATACAGCGATGGGGAAGTGGAACTATTGTTATTCCTGCACCCATTGAAGTTGATGAGATGATGAAAAATGTTCCAAAAGGAAAATTAACTACTATCAATCGTATCCGCGAAAAACTTGCCCGTAGGCATAACGCTACTATCTGCTGTCCGATTACTACTGGTATTTTTGCGTGCATATCAGCACGTGCTGCCGAAGAAGCAAGAGCAGAAGGAAAGAAAAATATTACGCCTTATTGGCGAACTTTAAAATCTAAAGGCGAATTAAACGAAAAATATCCGGGTGGAGTAGCCACACAGAAAAAACAATTATCAACCGAAGGGCATCGGTTTATTTGCAAGGCGAAAAATATAATTGTAAATGACTTTGAAAAATATTGTTAAACCCAACAACCTTGTGAGATATAACACATTTTTTATTGTATGGAAAAATTAAAAATTGCAGATAAAATTTTCTCTTCCCGCCTTTTTATCGGTACAGGCAAATTCAGTTCAGGAGAGTTGATGAAAAAAGCATTGCTTGCATCCGGTTCTGAACTTATTACTGTTGCGTTGAGACGCATAGATGTGAATAACGATAACGATGATATTCTCAAACATCTTTCTCATCCGCAATTTAATCTTTTGCCGAACACATCAGGTGTGCGCAGTGCAAAAGAAGCCGTGTTTGCCGCTCAGATGGCTCGCGAGGCAATAGAAACAAACTGGCTGAAATTAGAAATTCATCCCGACCCAAAATATCTTCTGCCTGACCCGATTGAGACATTGAAAGCAGCAGAAGAACTTGTGAAACTTGGATTCATTGTTCTTCCTTATTGTGGAGCCGATGCTGTTTTGTGCAAACGATTGGAAGAAGTCGGTTGCGCTGCTGTAATGCCGCTTGGCTCTCCGATTGGAAGCAACAACGGACTACAGACAAAAGCAATGCTTGAAATAATTATTGAACAAAGTAATATTCCTGTAGTGGTGGATGCAGGCATTGGTGCTCCCTCTCACGCTGCCGAAGCAATGGAAATTGGAGCCGATGCAGTATTGGTGAACACAGCCATTGCTGTTGCAAACAATCCTGTGCAAATGGGAACAGCATTTAAACTGGCTGTAGAAGCAGGAAGAATGGCTTATGAATCAAAACTTGGCAATAGGAAAAAATTTGCTGAAGCAAGCAGCCCACTCACTACGTTTTTAGATTGAAGGGCAGTTCCAAAAATTGGTTTCGTCATTGCGACTGCGAGGCGTTGCTCTGAGCTTGGTAATTGAGCTTGCCGAAATTTGTCGAAGAGCACGAAGCAGGAAGCAATCTCTATTTCTACATGAAAAAACAGATTGTTTCAGTCGTTCCTCCTTCGCAATGACGTTTATTTGTATTTTTAGAACTGCCCTTATATCCTATCACTTTATAT
Organism: Bacteroidota bacterium; assembly: GCA_043804035.1. Lineage (GTDB taxonomy): Bacteria > Bacteroidota > Bacteroidia > Palsa-948 > Palsa-948 > JAZDJJ01. The sequence goes on along the minus strand of JAZDJJ010000159.1, from coordinate 925 downwards.
TTTTTTGGACTTTTTCTTTTTCAGCGGATCTTCGTGGAAATAATAACGAAAATCTATGGCAAAATAATTCCCACGCAATTTCATTTTAACAATTTCTTGACGTGGAGTATAATTAAAAATTGATGAATAAAAATATGAAAATGGCAGATGATAAGAAGCGCCAAGATAGAAATATCCATTTTTTTCGGTACGGTATTCACAACCAAAATTTGCGAGGACAGAAAATTGAAAAAGTGAATGACGATTTGAGTTGTGTTTAAAATAAGAGGCAGATGTTGCAATGTTAGACGGATACATATCCCATGACAAACCGAAAGAAGTATTTATAAAAACTTTTTCAGATATCCGCAAAAAAACTAATCCCTGTATAGGAATTTCATAGCCGATGATAGCGAAATTAGATTTGCCGATAAAAGTAGTATCGGTAATTGATAGATCATAATTTCTTTTCACATAGTTAATTCCTGTTTCAAATGAAAATCTTTTCGTGAGTCCCCTTCGTAAAACCATTCCCGCACAGTAACCGGTTTTTTGCGAAACCGAAAAATTAATTCCGTTTTGGGAAATTGTTTTCGTGCCTGTATTGAAAAATTCGCTTGGAAAAATGAACTTGTATTGGAAACCCGCAGTGAAAATATTTTCTTGTGAAAAGGAAATATCCTGAAGCAAATTCAAAGTAAAAAGAAAAAGAAAAAAAGGTAATTTCTTCATATCCACAGGTAAATCATTTATATCATAAAATGCAAAATATAAATTTATTTTATAAAAATCTTTTGATATTATTTTTAGGGCAGTCCCAAAAATTGGTTTCGTCATTGCGACTGCGAGGCACGAAGCAGGAAGCAATCTCTATTTCTACATGAAAAAACAGATTGCTTCAGTCGTTCCTCCTTCGCAATGACGTTTATTTGTATTTTTAGAACTG
>JAZDJJ010000158.1:0-4735 GCA_043804035.1 Bacteroidota bacterium | reverse complement strand
TCTATCTTTATTTTATCTATAATTTTGCAGCAAATATAATATAAATATCTATATCGTATCTATATTTTATCCAAATATTTTCAAATAACATTGGCTCTACGTTTTGCAGATTGGCGATGGACGGGCTTTTCAGCACAAATGTCTCGTCCTTAAAAAAGTTTACACTTTTTGGTTGATAATCCTGATACAAATTTATTGTAATCCTATTTTATGACAAGACAACGCCTTTAATCTTTTCAGCAACGGAGGATGAGAATAATGCACAAATATGTATGCAGGATGTGGACTGAGATTACTCAGATTGTTAACGGATAATTTTTTCAACGCACTTTGCAAAGCGTCCCCGTCATAAGTTTCTTTCGCATAGGCATCTGCCTGAAATTCACATTTACGGGAAATAATATTTGAAATGATTCCAAAAATTTCAGATAGTGGAGAGTAAAGAATTCCAAATGCAAGAATGTCAATATGAAAAGTGGAAACACAAATTTTTGTATCTCTAACCAATCCAAGTGCTTCAGATAATGCAGGATTGCCAAGAAACAACGACATAATAAAGAGCATTATTCCCGTTTGCAAAATTTCTTGCATGGTTCCTATCAATGTATGTTTTTTTTGTAATGTCCTACTTCGTGAGCCAGCACGGCAACGAGTTCTTTAGTAGTGTGTTTTTCAATAAGCGTATCAAACAAAACAATTGTTTTTTTGGCACCAAGTCCGCTGAAGTACGCATTGGCTTTTGTGGAACGTTTGGAACCGTCAATCACAAAAAGATTATTCAGTTTAAATCCAACTTTTTTGCAATACAATTCAATAGCACTTCTTAATTCTCCTTCGGGCAATGGAGTGAGTTTATTGAACAGAGGAACAATCCATGAGGTGTAGAACATTGTCATAAAAATCGTGAAGATCGAAATCACTGCCCATGCAAAAATCCAGAAATATTCTCCGGTAGAATTATAAATCCATATAATAAGCGATAACAATCCGCCACCAATTATCAGAGCGAGAAAATATCCTTTGAGTTTATCGGTGATAAATATTTTGATAGTTGTTTTGTTGAAATCAAACTTTTTTTCTATTACAAATATTTTGTAAAACGAAAAAGGAGTTCCGAGTAAGTCAGAAACAAATCCAAGAATTCCGAAAAACAACAATGCAATTACAATAGGATTCTGCGTGTATTGCATGACGAATGAATCAACAAAAGCAAAACCATTCAGGAATAACATTAGCAATATTGCAATCAAACTTATTGAGCTTGTAAGCATTATGAAGTCATGATTAACTTTGTAATATTCCTGCGACTTTTTGTATTTCTCTGTGTCATAAATTTCTTCCATTTCTTTTGGAAGTTCAGGAGAAAGATTCTTTAAATTTAGAAAATCCAAAATCTTGTCAATAACAAATTCAATAAGAATAATTGAAACGATTATGATGAAAAGAGTATTCATATATTGAGAATTGAGAATTGATTATTGACTATTGATTATTGATTATTGGGCAATGTCAAAAATACAAATAAACGTCATTGCAAGAGTACATACGGCAATTTGCTTTTTTTAGTTCTGTGATTTTTACTTCCTTCCAAAGTCCGCAGGGTTTTCGCCCCATATTTCTGTTTTCCACTTAATGACGCGGTTGGGATATTCGTTTTCTCTCAGCCATTTTTCTGCTCTTTCAATCAAATAGAAAAGTGATTTATTTGCAGGAGTTGGTTTGAGATTAGTATTAACTTTTTTAATTTTTATCCAATGAATAGCGATGGTGCTGTCGGAATAAATAGGCACGGAACTTTTTTGTTTTTTCAGATAGCCAAGTGCATGCACGATGGCAAGAAATTCCCCGATGTTATTCGTAGCATCTTCAAAATGTCCCAAACTGAATAATACTTTTTTTGTTTTGGTATAAACACCTCTATACTCCATCACTTTTCCGTTGTATGCAGAATCCACACTGATGCTTTCAAGGATTGGCTCGCCGATTTTTTCTAATTGTAAAGACGTGAGATTTTGTGTTTCTATAGGTATAAGAGTTTGTGTTCCTGTTTTATCAATAAAATCTTTACTGGATTTTTCAAACGCTCTTTCTGCTGCCTCCTTTGTTTTGAATGATTTATATTCTGCTCCTGAAAAACCATCTATCTGGTTTTTGCATTCATCCCAAGAAGAAAAAACTCCCGTTTCTTTCCCCTTCCATACAACATAAAATTTTTGTTTCATTTTTCTTTTTCTAATTTATTTTTCATTACAAACAGTTCATCTCTCAGGCGTGCTGCTTCTACAAAATTCATTTCTCTTGCTACGCGTTCAATTTCTTTTTTCAGTTGCACAATTGCTTTTTCAATTTGTTCTTTAGTCATATATTGTACAATCACATCGGCTGCCATAGAAGCACCTTCTATCTCTTCGCCGTGTTTTGCCCGGCATTCACTATTATATAGAGTAGAGAGAATGGAACCGGAAGTGGTTAATGGAGATACTGCTTTTCCTTTTACGATTGATTTTGGAGTGATGTTATGCTTGTAATTATATTCAATTTGTTTTTTTCTTCTGCGGGTAGTTTCATCCATTGTTTTTTGCATAGAGGCAGTAATTTTATCAGCATACATAATTACTTTTCCGTTCACATTTCTTGACGCTCTGCCTACAACCTGAATCAATGCCCGTTCAGAACGCAAAAATCCTTCTTTGTCGGCATCTAAAATTGCAACGAGCGAAACTTCGGGCAGGTCTAACCCTTCACGCAAAAGATTTATCCCTACCAGTACATCAAATAATCCGAGTCGCAAATCTCTGAGTATTTCCACACGTTCCATTGTATCAATGTCTGAGTGAATGTAACGACAGCGAACTCCTGCATTGGCAAGAAACTTAGCAAGTTCTTCCGCCATTCTTTTTGTAAGTGTTGTAACGAGCACGCGTTCATCTCTCTCCGCAATTTTATGAATTTCTTCCAACAAATCGTCAATTTGATTTTGAGTAGGACGCAATTCAATCATTGGGTCAAGTAGCCCGGTGGGACGGATTAACTGCTCCACAATAATACCTTCTGATTTCTGTAATTCATACTCTGTAGGAGTTGCGCTCATAAAAATCACTTGTTTTATTGATGTCTCAAACTCATCAAACTTCAACGGACGATTATCTAATGCCGCAGGCAAACGAAATCCGTATTCCACAAGAATTTCTTTTCGGGAACGGTCGCCTTCGTACATAGCATGCATCTGCGGAAGAGTTACATGGCTTTCGTCAATCACCATCAAAAAATCTTCCGGAAAATAATCCAGCAAACAGAACGGGCGGGTACCGGGATTTCTGCCGTCAAAATATCTTGAATAGTTTTCTATTCCCGAACAATAGCCGAGTTCTTTCATCATTTCCACATCGTAAGTTACGCGGTCGTAAAGTCGTTTTGCCTCTTCTTTCTTTCCAATCTCGTTGTAATGTTCAACCTGTTTGCCAAGGTCAAGTTGAATATTTGCGATTGCTTTATTGATGGTGTCAGGTGAAGCGACAAAAATATTTGCAGGATAAATAATGTAATTATCAAACTTATCCAACATTTTTATTCCGGAGGCGGATGATTCAAATGTTTCTATTTCTTCTATTTCATCTCCGAAAAATAAAATACGTAGTGAATAATCTGAATATGCAAGATTCACATCCACCGTTTCTCCTTTCACTCTAAAATTTCCTCTCTGAAAATCTATCTCTGTTCTTGAATAAAGCGAATTCACAAGTTGATGCAGAAATTTATTTCGGCTGATGTGCTGTCCTTTTTTTATTGATATAATATTTTTATGGAACTCGGCAGGATTTCCTATTCCGTAAATGCAGGACACCGAAGAAACCACAATAACATCTCTTCTTCCTGAGAGAAGTGAAGAAGTTGTGCTGAGGCGAAATTTTTCTATATCATCGTTAATTGCTAAATCTTTTTCAATGTAGGTGTTAGTGGCAGGCAGAAATGCTTCGGGCTGATAATAATCGTAGTATGAAACAAAATACTCCACAGCATTCTTTGGAAAAAATTGTTTGAACTCTCCGTAAAGTTGTGCAGCTAATGTTTTGTTATGACTGAGAACAAGTGTGGGCTTCTGAGTATGCTGAATGACATTAGCAATCGTAAAAGTTTTTCCGGAACCTGTTACACCAAGCAATGTTTGAAAAGGTATTTTATTGATAATTCCATCCACCAATTGTTTGATGGCACCGGGCTGGTCGCCTGTAGGGGAAAATGAAGAGATAAGTTGAATGTCCAATGTTCAAAATTTAAAGTTCTGAAAGTTGTAGATTAGGTGCAGTTTCAAAAATTAAACTCGTCATTGCGACTGCGAGGCAATGAATGTTTGCACAAGTCCTATCACAGTTCAGACAATTTGTAATTTTTATTTCTCGCAAAGACGCAGAGGCGCAGAGAGTATAAAGCAAAAGTTATCAGTTGCATTAATGACTTGAATCCAGCATTGTTTACTGCCCCTTGCGGTTCCGCAAGGCTATGGTTTTAATTGTTTACTGCCCTCTGCATTTATGCAGGACTATGGTTTTAATTGTTTACTGCCCTCTGCATTTATGCAGGACTATGGTTTTAATTGTTTACTGCCCTCTGCATTTATGCAGGACTATGGTTTTAATTGTTTACTGCCCCTTGCATTTATGCAAGGCTATGGTTTTAATTGTTTACTGCCCTCTGCATTTATGCAAGGCTATGGTTTTAATTGTTTACTGCCCCT
>JAZDJJ010000157.1:0-5159 GCA_043804035.1 Bacteroidota bacterium | reverse complement strand
AAAACTTTCCGATGGAGAATGGCTCAAAAAAAATCTTGCTTTCACGGGAGAATTATTCCTTGGGCATTTACGCTACAGCACTTTTGGAAAAAATAGTATTGAATATTGTCATCCGTTCTTGCGACAAAATAATTGGATGACGCGTAACCTTGTCATCGCAGGAAATTTTAATCTCACCAATACCGAAGAACTTTTTAATTTACTAATAGACCTCGGACAGCATCCAAAAGAAAAAGCCGACACAGTTACCGTGATGGAAAAAATTGGACATTTTCTGGATGAAGAAAATCAATTGTTGTTTCGGAAATTTCGCAAGAAGGGCTATACGAACAAAGAAATTACTGCGCTTATTATAGAAAATATTAATGTGCAGAAAATCCTGAAAAATGCTACGAAAAAATTTGATGGAGGATATACTATTGCGGGATTGATAGGTCATGGTGATGCTTTTGTAGTACGCGATCCAAATGGAATACGTCCGGCATTTTATTATCATGATGACGAAATAATTGTTGTTACTTCAGAGCGGCCACCTATACAAACTGTTTTCAATGTTCCATTGGAAAAAATCAAAGAGATACAACCGGGTAATGCACTGGTAATAAAGAAAAACGGTAGTATCGGAGAATTTAAAATACAAAATCCAAGAGAAAAAAAATCCTGTTCGTTTGAAAGAATATATTTTTCACGCGGAAGCGATGCTGACATTTATAAAGAAAGAAAAAATCTTGGCAAAGAATTATGTCCTGCTGTATTATCATCCATTGACAATGATTTACGCAACACGGTTTTCTCTTTCATTCCAAATACTGCTGAAGTTGCATTTATCGGAATGATGCAAGGTATGTATGAATATCTTGATAACTGGAAAGAAAAAGAAATTGAACGACTTGCGTCTTCTTCTTCAGGAGAGAAATGGAGAGAATCAATTCGCAATATTATTTCTTTCCGTCCGCGAATGGAAAAAATTGCAATCAAAGATGCAAAACTACGCACTTTCATCACAAGCGATTCTCATCGTGATGATATGGTAACGCATGTGTACGATACCACTTACGGTGTGATCCGAAAAGGAGTGGATAATTTAGTTGTGCTGGATGATTCTATTGTGCGAGGAACAACATTAAAGCAAAGCATCATCCGCATTTTTGACCGACTTGGTCCCAAAAAAATCGTTATCGTTTCTTCTGCTCCTCAGATTCGTTTCCCTGATTGCTACGGAATTGATATGGCACGATTGGGCGACCTCGTTGCTTTTCGTGCAGCTGTGGAATTATTAAAAGAAAGATTTAAAGAAAATATTTTAAAAGATGTTTTAGAAAAATCTATAGCAGAAAATGCAAATTCGCTTACTGAAATACACAATGTGGTGAAAGAAATTTACAAGCCATTTACCGCAGAAGAAATTTCTAATAAAATTGTGCAGTTACTTATTCCAAAAAATACTCAAGCCCAAATACAAATTATTTATCAATCCATTGAAGGTCTTCACGCTTCTTGCCCAAACCACAAAGGCGACTGGTATTTTACAGGTGATTATCCAACTCCCGGTGGAAACAAAGTTGCTAATCAATCTTTCATAAATTATATGCAAGGAAAGAATGTGAGGGCGTATTAGTAAATTTTATTTACTATAGGGCAGTTTTAAAAATACAAATAAACGTCATTGCGAAGGAGGAACGACTGAAGCAATCTGTTTTTTCATGTAGAAATAGAGATTGCTTCCTGTTCGTGCTCTTCGGCAAGCTCAGAGCAACGCCTCGCAGTCGCAATGACGAAACCAATTTTTGGAACTGCCCTATACAAGTTGTTTCTGCACCATATATTCTGCAATCTGCACAATATTGGTAGCAGCACCCTTACGAAGATTATCGGCAACTATCCACATATTAAGTGCTTTTGGAATTGTCTCATCTCTTCGGATACGTCCAACAAAAACATCATTTTTGTGGCGGACATTGATAGGCATGGGATATTTCATATTACGAAAATCATCCATCAGACAAATTCCTTTTGTATTGGAAAGTATTCTGCGGACATCTTCTATCTTGTAGTCCTTTTTGAACTCAACATTCACAGATTCGCTATGCCCTCCCATAACAGGAACTCTGACACAAGTTGCAGTAATTTTTATTTTATCATCATCAAAAATTTTTTTAGTTTCTTCAATCATTTTTATTTCTTCTTTAGTATATCCTTCTTCATTGAAATCACCTATTTGAGGAATGATATTCAGATCTATGGGATAATGGTAAACTATTTCGCCTTTGATATTCCTTCTTTCATTCATCAACTGCTCTATCGCTCTCATTCCGCTTCCTGTTACCGCCTGATAAGTGGAAACTATTATACGTGCGATACCATATTTTTTATATAAAGGATACAATGCCATTAACATCTGAATGGTAGAGCAATTTGGATTAGCAATGATTCTATCTTTCTTTCTTATTTGATTAGCATTTATTTCGGGAATAATCAATTTGATTTCAGGATGCATTCTCCATGCAGAAGAGTTATCTATAACCACAGCACCTATATCGGTAAATTTGTGTGCCCATTCCATAGAAATTGTAGAACCTGCCGAGAAAAAAACAATATTCGGGTTGAAAGTAATGGCTTCCTCTATACTCATTACCCTATAAGTTCTACTACGAAAATTTATATCTTTTCCAATAGAACGTCTGGAAGCAACAGGAAAAAAATCAGTTATGTGAAAAGATCTTTCTTCCAGAACTTTAGTCATCATACTTCCAACTAATCCGGTGACACCAATTATTGCTATTTTCATTAGATTTAAAGTTTAATATTTATATAGGACTTACGCACTTTATTTATTTCTCGCAGATTTGATAAACACAAAATATTTTCGTATTTCTTTGCGACTTTGCGTCTTGGCGAGAGACAAAAAGTATTCTTGCGTAAGTCTTATTATAATATCTTTTTATTTTTAATTTGCAAAGTTACATTCAGATTTGATAATGTCAAGTAAAAAAAAATATTTATTGTATTTTATCGGAATATATAATTTTGTCAATGCAACTATTAACTATCAATTTACATCTTAATGCCAACGAACAATGACAGATGAAGAATTAGTTAACGGATGCATTTTTAAAAACAGTATATCTCAACAACTGTTATTCGACCGATTTAAAAAAAAAATGATGGGAATTTGCCTACGATATGCCGATAGAGAAGAAGAAGCCGAAGATATGTTGCAAAATGGATTCATCAAGGTCTTTGAAAATATCACATCGTTTAAGGGAATAGGATCTCTGGAAGGATGGATAAGAAAAATAATAATAAACGAATCATTATCATACATCAGAAAAAATAAAAATATGAAACAGAATACCGACATAAAGGAAATAGAATATATGCTTCCGGGAAAAAATTTGATTTCAGAATCGGTGAACACAAAAGATTTATTGAAGATTATACAAAAACTGCCTACGGGATACAGAACAATATTTAATCTTTACGCCATTGAAGGATATTCGCATAAAGAAATTGCTGAACAACTTGGAATATCAGAAGGAACATCAAAGTCGCAATATGCAAGGGCACGTGCTCATTTGCAAAAAATGATACTACCGGAACTTACAACAAGTCAGGAAAAAATAACATGAAACCAAATGAAAATATCATGCAAGAATCAAAACAAATAGAACATATTTTCAAAAACGCTTTTGAAAATTTTGAAGTTGATGTGAATCCACAAGCATGGAGCAATATTCAAAACAAGATGAATTATGGTGGAGCATCTGCTTATTCTTCTCCGGGAAATATGACAGGATTATTTCAATCACTCGGAGTTATCGGAAAAATTGTTGTTACTGCTTCTATAGTTGCCACTGTTTCAGGAGCCATTTGGTTTTTTTCTAAATCAGATGACAAACAAAGTATTCCCGTTCAGAATGAGCAGACAAAAACTGTTCAAACAATTAAAACCACAGATATTTATTCTTCTGAAAATAATACGGACAAAAATCCTGTTGCATCTAATAATACTTATCCTAAAATAATTTCTCCGAAAGAAAAAAATCTTCTTATACAAAATCAAAATACTGATGCTGCCGGCAAACAATCTTCTGCTACAGAAAATTCCAATTCTCCGGTAGAAAATAATTCTGCATCAAATGTTCCTCAACATAAATATGGCAAAAGTACTCTCGGAAATAAAACATCTTTGATAAGAGAAAATCAAATTTCAAAATCTGAGAATAAAGAAAATTCATCAAACGAAAACTCTTCAAATCAGGAGACGGCTCCTATAGCATTTATTTCTACAGACATTTTATCGGGCGATGCTCCGCTTACAGTAAATTTCAGCAATATGGGAACTGCCGTTTCACTTAAATGGGATTTTGATGACGGCTCTTCTTCCAATGAGATTTCGCCTTCTCATACATTCAGCAAACCCGGAACATACAAAGTGTTGCTCGCTGTAACTAATTCTGTTGGATATAAAGCAAGTGATAGTGTTAGTATTCTTGTAAAAGTTTCTTCAGGAATTATCAATGTGCCGAATGTTTTTACTCCTAATGGTGATGCTCTGAATGATATTTTTCAGATAGAATTGAAAAACATATCTTCCGTTGTAATGACAATTACTGATCGTTTTGGAAATGAAATATACAAATGGAATACTTTAGAAGGTAATTGGAATGGTAAAAAAGCTAATGGTACTGATGCTTTGGCAGGAACATATTATTACAATCTCATTGCTGTTGGAATTGATGGCAACACTTACAATAAGAAAGGATTTGTAGAATTAATCAGATAGTTTTTTGGTTTGAAATGAAATAGGGACAAAAATAATTGGCATTGTAAATTTGGTATAGATTTTTAGATTGCTTCGGTCGTTCCTCCCTCGCAATGACGTTTAAATTGAGCGTCATTGCGAACCATGAGGAACGAAATGGGAAGCAATCCCCACACCCACCCAACAATCCCTGAATTACATACAGATTAAGCAATCGGTGGAGGAACATCTGTGTCGTTAGGTTTTCTCACAGGTCGTTTTCTTTCACTATAACGTGTGCCACCTAACTGTTCAACTACACTGCTGTCGGCTCCAAACTTTGATACCGCTCCTTTAAGAACACCTGAATAAATACTGGCAATTTCTTTTTGCTGTACTTTTTCTACATTGACTT
>JAZDJJ010000156.1:0-8536 GCA_043804035.1 Bacteroidota bacterium | reverse complement strand
TTATTATTTAAATTATTTGAATGCACAACTCCCCTCTCCATGTGTTGTGGGGCTGGGGGTTTGGTCAAACATTGGCGAGGGGCTGGGGGTGAGTTCAAACAATGGAGAGGGGCAGGGGGTGAGGTCAAACAGTGGAGAGGGGCAGGGGGTGAGGTCAAACAGTGGAGAGTGTATGGGGGTGAGGTCAAACAATGGAGAGTGTCTGGGGGTGAGATCGTTTTCTGTTGAAATGGAAACAGGCACAGGAAAAACTTATGTCTATCTCCGCACCATTTACGAACTAAATAAACTTTACGGATTTAAAAAATTCGTAATTGTTGTTCCTTCGGTTGCCATCCGTGAGGGCGTAATGAAAAATCTTGAAATAACAGAAGAACATTTTCAGAATCTTTATGACAAAGTTCCCGTAACTTCTAATGTTTATGATAGCAGGAAAGTTTCAAATCTGAGAGGTTTTTCATCTGCAAATACCATTCAGGTTTTAGTCATCAACATTGATTCGTTTGCAAAAGATGAAAACATCATCAACAAGCCAAACGATAAACTTACCGGAAAAAAACCAATTGAGTTTATACAAAGTTGCAAGCCGATTGTAATTGTGGACGAACCGCAGAATATGGAAACGGACATTCGCAAAAAAGCAATTCGGAATTTAGAACCGCTTTGCACACTTCGCTATTCTGCAACGCATATTAACCTTTACAATTTAATGTATTCTCTTAATCCTGTTAAAGCGTATGATTTGGGATTAGTAAAACAAATAGAAGTTGATTCTGTTGTAAGCGAAAATGATTTTAACAGTTCATTCCTTCAATTAGAAAATATCACACGAACAGAAAATACGATTAAAGCAAAAATAAAAATTGATGTCGCCACAAAAGATGGAATAAAAAGAAAATCGGTTATAGCAAGTGGAAAAAATCTTGATTTGTTTTTGCTATCAAACAAAAATGAAAAATATGATGGATTAAAAATTTATGAAATTGATTTTGGCAACGAACAAATAGGACTTAACAACGGAATTGTTTTGAAGAAAGGCGAAACGCAAGGCGGAATGAACGATGAAGTAATGCGTTTTATGATTAGCAAAACCGTAGAAGAACATTTTAAAAAAGAAAAATCTTACAAAGACAAAGGAATAAAAGTCCTTTCGCTTTTTTTTATTGACAAAGTAAAAAATTATCGCGAGTATAATTCCAATGGAGAACCGCTCAAAGGAAAGTTTGCACGATGGTTTGAAGAAATTTATAAAAAGGAAATTTCCAAACCCGTTTACAAGAATTTAATTCCTTATTCCATAGATGAAATTCACAACGGCTATTTTTCTCAAGACAACAAAGGCAGAGTAAAAGACACAGGAGGAGAAACACAATTAGATGATGATACATACAAATTGATAATGCAGGATAAAGAAAAGTTGCTTGATGTGAATGTTCCTCTTCGTTTCATATTCAGTCATTCTGCTTTGCGTGAGGGCTGGGACAATCCAAATGTTTTTCAGATTTGTACTTTGAATGAAACAAAATCGGAAATAAAAAAGCGTCAGGAAATTGGCAGGGGCTTACGCTTGTCCGTAAATCAGAACGGACAAAGAATTTTTGACCGTAACATAAATAAACTTACAGTTGTCGCAAATGAACGCTATGAGGACTTTGCAAAAGCATTACAAAAAGAAATTCAGGATGACTGCGGAGTTGATTTTTCAGGTAGAACAAAAAACAAGAACGACAAGAAGAAAGTAAATTACAGAAAGGGCTTTGAAGCAGACCAAAAGTTTTTACAAATTTGGGAAAAGATAAAATTTAAAACAAAATACAGCGTCAATTATGATACTAAAAAACTAATTACGCTTGCCGCAAAAGCAGTAAGCGAAATGGATGAAATAAAAAAGCCAACAATTAGGTCAACCAAGAAAAAAATTTTAATTACCGATGAAGGTATTGGCGGACAATTAGTGAGCGACAGTGTAAATGACGAATACACCTCACCACTTTCTCCCCTCTCCGTTTGGAGTGGGGTCGGGGGTGAGGTTGAAATTCCCGATATGCTTGCTTACATACAAAGCAAAACTGAATTGACACGTAGCACTATTTTAGAAATACTAAAAAATTCAAAACGGCTAAAAGAGATATTGCTCAATCCGCAATTGTTTATGGACAATGCTGTTTTCAAAATTAAAGAAGTATTACATCAGTTAATGATTGACGGAATCAAGTATGAGAAAATCGGAGATAAGATTTACGAAATGAAATTATTTGACGACAGCAATTTTGAAATTTATCTTGACAACTTTACACACACCGTTAAAGACAGTTCAAAGACAATTTATGAAAACTACATTCCGCTTGACAGTGGTGTAGAAAATCAGTTTGCAAAAGATTGCGAGAGCAGTGAGCAAATTGAATTTTATTTTAAACTTCCTAACTGGTTTGAAATTAAAACTCCCATCGGTCAGTATCGTCCCGACTGGGCAGTTGTTTTCAAAGGAGAAAAGAAAATTTATTTTGTTGCCGAAACAAAATCGGATAGACAGGAATTAAGAGGAAGCGAGAAATTGAAAATTGATTGCGGGACAGCACACTTCAAAAATTTTGTCGATGTGATTTACAAAAAAGTTTCATCGGTAACAGAATTGAAATAGATAATGAAGTTTGGTGAAGACATTATTATTTGGTTAATTCAAATTGCAAATATTTGCCAATCTAACATTAAAGTAATCATCTTTAAGAACTTTATAAAAATGTTTGTCCATTAGAAACAGCCATTTGATTACACATCTTGTAAAGTATCCTTGCTCCAACATTTCCGTCCCACTCATCATTTTTTCCTGGCGCAACTTCATTTAAATCAAAGCCGATAATTTTTTTTCCACTTATCACAACTTGTTCTATCAGATAAACTGCTTCTTCAAATTCTAATCCTCCGGGAACGGGAGTGCCTGTATTCGGACAAAGTTTTGGGTCAAGTCCATCAATGTCAAAACTGATGTAGATATTTTCAGGAAGATTAAAAACAATGTCAGAGCAGATTTCTTTCCAACTTTTTCCTTTATACATTTCGTTCTTCATCACATAATCAAAATATGTTTTCACTCTTCCGCATGAGACGGGTGAATTGATATAATTATTTTCCTCTTCGCACCAGTCACGAATACCTACCTGTACTATTTTTTTTACCTGAGGAATCTTCATGACATTATACATAATGGAAGCATGTGAATACTCAAATCCTTCATAAGATTTCCTCAAATCACAATGGGCATCTATTTGCAAAATTCCAAATTCAGAATGTTTTTCTGCCAGCGCTTCTATGAAGCCAAGTGATATGCTATGATCGCCTCCAATTAGTGCAACCAATTTATTTTTCTTTAAATATTTTTCAGTAGAATTTTTTACCCATAAATTCAAATTGCGGCATTCTGCATTTACTTCATCACGAATTTTTTTCATTAGCAATGTATCGGCAGAAAATTCTTTTTCAAGATTACTGATGTACTTGATTACTTTTTTTCTCATTACAAAATTCTTTTTCGCAATTTCTTTTGAAATATTTTCCATCGCCACTCCTATTTTCCATGCATCTTTTACAAGTGGGTCAAATAAATCCACTTGTACAGAAGCGTCAAAAATTGCCTGCGGACCTTTTGACGTTCCATCACGATAAGAAACCGTTACATCCCATGGAACAGGAATTAAAACTATCGTTGCTTCATCAGGCATAAACGGAAGTCCGAAGATATTGCTATCACCAACAGCAACGTTGTTTGGATTAAAGGATTTTATTTTTTTCTGCTTACTCATAATCAATTACAATATATCTGATAAAAAATGAAACCATGCAAAATCATGAACAAATTATTTTCCAATTATCAAAAGAAAATCCGCGGAGAAATTCTTCAATGTGCATTTTTTTTCTTCCTGCTAATTGCACCTCCGTTAAATAAATGAATCCATCTTTCACAGCAATTTTGGCGAATAGTTGATGTTTTTCCATCTTCACCTCATCCTGTTTATCGGCAGGTACAACTATCGGGAGTGATGAATTGCATTTGTTACCGATAATAATTTCTCCTATGGGAAATTCATGTTGAGCATATTCTTTTTTACTTTTAAATATTTTTAACAAAATCGTTTCTCCTCCTTGAAGAGAAAGTTGTGATGTGTTTTTGAGTTCTGTCCATGCTGTTGGATACGGACTTAGTCCGCGAATAAAATCATAAATATCATCAATAGATTTTTCCCAATTAATTTTGCAATCATTTTTAAAAATCTTCGGGGCTGATTTGAGTTTTTTATTTGGCGAGACAAAAGATGCTTGTACTTCGGTCGTAAAATTTCCTGATTCTATTGCACGAACAGTTTTCAAAACCAAATCTGCTCCATGATTCATCATTTTGTCGTGCAGTTCTCCGGCAGTTTCATTTTCATCTATATTTACTTTCACACGAAAAATAATTTTTCCTGTATCAATTTCTTCATTCAGGAAAAAAGTTGTTAGTCCGGTTTCTTTTTCTCCGTTGATGATAGACCAGTTAATTGGCGCAGCACCACGATAATGTGGAAGCAATGAGGCATGAAGATTAAAAGTACCAAGCGCAGGCATTTTCCAAACTTGTTCAGGGAGTTTTCTAAAAGCTACTACAACTCCTATATCCGGTTTTTTTTCACGAAGCTGATTTACGAAATCTTCGTTGTTTAATTTTTCCGGCTGAAGCACTTTTATATTTTTTGAGAACGCAAATTCTTTTACAGCAGGCATTTTTATTTCCAATCCTCTTCCTGCCGGCTTGTCGGGAGCGGTAACAACAGCAACAATGTTGTATCCATTCTTCACAAGTATATTCAGTGAAGCAACAGCAAATTTGGGTGTACCAAAAAAAATTATTCTTGTATTTTCATTCATTATTTTCCCGGTTGTATATCTGTAATCTCAACTATTTGCCCAACCATACAAATGCTAATTACATTTTTCTTTTCCTGATATTTAATCCACACTGCTAATTTATCTTTCTTGAAATCTGCTAAAAGATTTGTCGGCTCTAATTTTTTTCCATCCTCTAATTGTAAAACATATTTACATACATCAATGTCAGAAAAAATTACAGTGGCTTTGGTGTAGCCCTCTTTTTCAAAGTCCCTTTTTTGTTCCACAATATTTATTTTTTCTCCTGTAGTTTTTTTTATACAACAACAAAAAGAAAGGCACAAGGTACATAGTATAATGCATAAGGAAAGGAAAAAATAAAATATTTTTTTCATCGTAAAATTCTGATTGGCAAAATTACAGAAAAATGAATAACTATTGAATAAATAATGTATGACGATTGTTTTTTTTATTCCACAAAAAGCACTAACCCTTTAAGATATTCTCCTTCGGGATGAAAAATATTTACAGGATGGTCAGGCGATTGTGATAGATGATGTAATACACGTACATTTCTTTCGGCAACAATGGCAGCCGACATAATTGTTTTTTCAAAAAGAGAACGGTCAATTATCTGAGAACAAGAGAAAGTAAAAAGTATTCCTCTCGATTTTATTTGTTTTAATGCTTCTATATTTAATCTTTTATATCCCATCACCGCGTTGTGCTTAGCATCGTGATGCTTGGCAAAAGCAGGAGGATCCAGGATTATCACATCAAATATCTTTTCGCTATTTTCTTTTGCAAAGAGGGAGAAAAAATTAAAAATATCCGACAAAACCGATTTGTGTTTTCCAGAGGAAGAATTTAATTTAATATTTTTTTCTGTAAGTTCAATTGCACGTTTTGAACTATCAACAGAATAAACTTCTTTTGCTCCTGAATGAAGTGCATAAACAGAAAATGCTCCTATGTAGCAAAAAGCGTTGAGTACAGTTTTCTTTTCACAGTAGCGAGCAAGCAATTGTCGGTTTTCTCTTTGGTCAATAAAGAATCCTGTTTTCTGTCCGTCTTTCCAATCAGCCCAAAAAGTTAAATCGTTTTCAAGAATTAAATGTTGTTCATCTGTTTCTTCACCAAAAAGATATTCGTTTGAAACGTTGATGTTTGAATTTTTCGGAAGTGTCTCCTGACTTTTATCAAAGATATTTTTTAAATTATTCCCGTAAATTTCTTTTAATGCTTCAACTATTTCATTCCTTATTAAATACATTCCAACCGAATGGCATTGTATCACAGCAGTTCCGTTAAAAAAGTCAATGATGAGACCGGGTAACCCATCACCTTCGGCATACACGAGGCGGTAACAATTAGTTGACGGATGATATGTGAGCCCGAGTTTTTTCCGAAACTCAAATGCATTTTGAATTTTTGATTTCCAGAAATTTTTATCGGGATAAATTTTATTAAAAGAAAAAATTCGTATAGCAATTGAACCATTATGATAATGCCCTATTCCAAGAAATTCATTTTTATTATCATACACTTCTACAACACTGCCATCATGAACTTCGCCCTCAATATTTTTTATTGCACCTGAAAAAACCCATGGATGAAATCTGCGGAGAGATTGCTCTTTATTAGATTTTAATATTACTTTTGTTTTTTCTTTCATCTTGTTATTTAGGCATCAATAAAACACAATGGCAAAGATAATGTTTCAAAAATTGTTGTTACTTATTGCTAATACAAATAATTATTATTTTTGCATATTAAAAAATTATTACATTTGTTCTTAAATTCATAAACGACTGCAATACAATGAAAAAATTATTTTTAAACATCAGCATTATTTTTATTGCTGCATTTTTTACTGCATGCAATAATTCAGAAGAAAACGCAGATAATACTGCCGCCGATACTATTGCTGTTGAGCAAAACACAATGGCTTCCGGTTCAGGAGAGACAGAAGAATATTACATGGTTCCTGCTCCTGATGAAATGTTTGAATTTATCAAAGACATTGGAGGAACAGGGAAAAGTACTACTTATGTAAATCCTCCAAGTAATTACAAAAATTATATTGATATCAAATCCAAAGCATTGAATTTTGGAATTTATGCTACTGACTTTTTGTATTGTAGCACATTTGATTACGGGGTAGAAGCCCTCCAATATTTTGTTAATGTAAAAAAATTAGGAGATGAACTTGGTATATCAGGTGCTATCAGCGAAGCAACAGCAGACCGTATTAAAAAGAATATCGGAAACAATGATTCACTCAGTAATATTTCTAATATTATTTATTTTTCTTCTGTTAAAGACCTTGAGAAAAGTAATAAAGCAAATGTGTTAGCGCTTGTGATTACTGGTGGTTGGATTGAAAGTTTATATCTCGTTACTAATATGACAAAAAAGTTTAAAGCAAATAATTCTGCCATTGACAGGATAGCCGAACAAAAATATACTTTAGATAATCTTATTGGCTATCTGAAAAAATACGAATCGGATGCCAGTGTATACGAAGTTATTGGACACCTCAATGAACTTCAGTTAAGTTTTGCTCAATTAAAAGAAGAAACTGTTTCGGGTAAATCTATTGTAAAGAATGGTAAAAAAATATTCGGCGGAGGAACGAAAATAAACATCACTGAAAAACAGTATCAAGCAATTTCTGACAACGTCAAAAATATTCGCAACTTGTTTACAATGACAAAATAAATCGGAGAATAAACCAAACAAAATAAAAAAAATGAAAAAGTTAATTCCTTTCTATTTAATGTTTGCAATTAGTTTCGTGGTAGTACCAGGTATTGCTCAACGATATGGGAATGTACCTAAAACTGTTGCCAGCAATCCTTGTCTGGATTTTCATAAAAAAGCTTGTCAGTGCTCTCCTGATGAGGGTTTTGCTTATAATGGACAATCCCGTAGCGGATTGTTTCATAAAGGACAGGTTTCAATTATAAAATCTGTTTTCTATAAAGGGATGGATTATCATATTTCTGTTTGCAGCGAAGACAAATCACAAATATCTTTTACTATTAAAGATGCCAAAACAGATGAAGTGCTTTATGATAATTCTACCGATAATAACACGCAGGAAATTCAGATTGCCAACGAAAACACCCGACATGTAGTCATACAAGTTACTATTCCAGGTGAATTAAAAAAAGATATAGTGAAAGGACAGGAAGGATTGTGTGCAGGAGTACTTGTAGAGCATCGCAGAAGCGATAAAACCGGTTTTTGAATTTCTCAGGACTTACGCAAACTCATATTGAGCTGGTTATTGATCTTGCCGAAATAATAAAACAATAGAACAACGAATAACGAATAGTGAACAACGAATAGTTCGGCAATCTCACTACCTGTCTGCCATCAGCACAGGCAAGCAAGTAATCAATTATTTCCTTAGTTCGTCATGACGGGCTTTGCCCCGACACACGAAGCCAACGCTTCGGCAAAATCAAAAGAGCCATTTTTTAGCCAACGCATTAATAGTTTATATTTGGAAAAAAGATTAATTTTGTAATTAGATGAATAAGTATTCATAATGAAGGAATTTAACTATATAGATTTATTTGCTGGTGCTGGCGGACTTTCCGAAGGGTTTATCAGACATGGCTTCAATCCTATTGCACATGTGGAAATGAATGGGCACGCTTGTGAA
>JAZDJJ010000155.1:0-8462 GCA_043804035.1 Bacteroidota bacterium | reverse complement strand
GAGTTCATATTAACACAGACGAAATTTTAATTGAGTTGCTTACGGAACTCGGATATAAATTAATTGATAATAAAATTTTAAGAAAAAGAAGGTCAAGAAATAAAGAAGTACTCACGCAGTCATTACTTGCATTTCAATATTCACACAAGAACGGAAAACATATTAACGGAGTAACTCAAACATTTTGGAAAAAGAATTGGAATCATTTCAAGACAGTAGTTCCGCATCAACAAGCACCATATGCAAGTAGAAACTGGGGACATAACAATCATTCGCTTTGTTCCTATCAAGGAAAATTAAAACCTGCAATTGCACATCATTTAGTTCAGACATTTGTTCCGGAGAACGGTTCAATGCTTGACCCATTTGCAGGAGTTGGAACAATTCCTTTTGAGGCAGCATTAGCAGGAAAAACTTCTTTCGGCATTGATATTAGTTTGCCTGCTTACTATATTTCTTTAGCCAAAGTAACAGCACCGCAATCGCAAGAAAGTTACAACTACATAAATAATTTACAGAAATTCATCAAGAAAAATAGATGCACAAAAGAAGAATTGAACGAAGCAAAAACTTTTGGGTTCAACAAAACACTATCTGAATACTATGAAGAAACAACGTTAAAAGAAATTTTACTTGCACGAAGATTCGTAAAGGAAAATTATCCAAAAACTCCGAGTGAAATGTTGGTAGTTGCTTCATTGCTTCACATACTGCACGGCAATAGACCGTATGCACTTAGCCGCAGGTCTCACCCAATTGTTCCTTATGCACCGACAGGAGAATTTGAATACAAAAGTTTAATTGCAAAAGTTACCGAGAAAGTTGAGAGAGCAATCAATGAAGAGTTGCCAATCAATTTTAAGAACGGAAAAGTTTTCAATCAGGACACCACGATAATTTGGCCACAGGAAATAAATAATCTTGACGCAGTAATTACATCACCGCCATTCTTTGACAGCACAAGATTTTATTTAGCAAATTGGATTCGGATTTGGTTTTCGGGATGGTCAGAAAAAGATTTTAAATTTCAAGTCAATTCTTTCGTTGAAGAAAAACAGAAAAAAGATTTTGCGATTTATGAAAGTATTTTCCGTCAGTCAAAAGAGAGATTGAAGAAAGACGGAGTTTGCGTTTTACACTTAGGTAAGAGTGTAAAATGCGATATGGCAAAAGAATTACAGAAAATAAGTAAACGATGGTTTAAAGCAGCCGATTTATTTGACGAAAGTGTTGAACATTGTGAATCTCACGGAATCCGAGACAAAGGAACAGTTACTTCACATCAATATTTGGTGTTGGTGTAGCTTACTTGAAACCTAAAAGTTTCTTGTTCGCTGCTGACAGTTTGCCAACTAAATTATAGTCCGTAATAATTTTCTTGAGTTCAGTTATACGCTTTGGCAAATGTGATTTTTCTCTGACTTGCAAGTATCGTTCAACACAACTATTGACATTTATATTTGTATTTATTATCGGAGTTTTATTTGAAATCAAAGTCAAATCTGCTCCAGTAATTTTTGCAAGTTCAATCAACTCATTGTTTGTATAAAATTCACTTAGCCACTTTCCTTTTTTATTTCCATTTGCATCAGCGGACAACAAACAAGCATTTTCTTTTTTCAATGGATACAACCATTTGGACGGAAGAATATGGTCAATCTCATATGACGACCGTTTCTTAATATCAAGATTAATTCCTGTTTTAAAACACTTGCTTCCGAACCGTTTGAACAAATCTTTAATATCTGCTTTCTCATTTTCTCCCTCAACAAGTAAATCGGCAATTCTCCTTCTGACAGATGATTCGTGAAGTTGTTGCTTCGTTCTTTTCGGGTTCAGGACTGCATTGATTGCACCTTTACAACTTCTGCATTCCATTTGTCTTTCAAGTGGACCCCAACCAGAATGTTTACTGAATGCTGCAAACGGAAGAACTCTTCCGCAAGTGTTACATTGTTTCCAGTACACATCAGAATTTTCAGTTGCGATTCTAAAAAATGCTTCCCAAAATCTTTGCGCTTTTATTGATTCTGCTATAGTGAATTTTTCATCCCAGTGTTCAAACGGCAAGTCAGAATCCTTTGAATGAACATATTTACATTTTGAACATTCCCACTCACAAGTTTCGTAAGCAGTTGTAGGGTCTAACAGAACACTTCCAATTCTCACATTGTTAAGTTCTTTACAATTCAAACAAATAAATCCGACCCACGCATCGTGGTAAGGAATTCCTTCAATTCGTGCAAGACCAGTTTTGTTTTTCGTTTTTCTTCGTGCCATCTAAAAATATCATTTCGCGAACAAACGTACATAAAATTTTCAATTATACATATTTTCGGCAAATGCTCAAATACCAAAACGAGATTAAAATCAAAGAGGATTTATAGAAGAAAATGATAAATTGATATTAAAAAACTATACTTACAAAAAAAATTTCGGAGTGGAAAATAAAACTCCAGCACTAATGACAGAAACTCTATCCACAAGGACAGAAAGTTCATCTATAAGCAAAAAATATAAGTTTCAATATGTTGACCATTATCTATTATGTTTTTTGCATAAGTCCTATTTCTAAATGGTATTACTAAATTCCTCTGATAATTCCATTCTTAGATTCGCGGATGAACTAAATTCCTCTGATAATTCCATTCTTGGATTCGCGGATGAACTTTATTATCTGTTCTTTTTCAGCAGAAGCGGGAGATTCCTGTTCCACAATAGTGATGGCGTTTGAAATATTGTAGCCCTTTAAGTAAATGGTGCGGTAAATATCTTCTATCTGTAAAATATTTTCGTTAGAAAACCCTTTCCTTCTCAGACCTACAGAGTTAATACCTATATAAGAAAGTGGTTCGCGTGCGGCTTTCACAAAAGGGGGAACATTTTTTCGCACTAATGAGCCGCCTGTAATAAACGAGTGTTCTCCAATGTGAATAAACTGTTGAACAGCAACTAATCCTTCCAAAATGGCATAATCTTCAATTATTACATGTCCTGCCAGATTTACCGAATTGGCAAGAATAACGCCGTTGCCAATAATGCAATCGTGAGCAATATGAACATAAGCCATCAACAGGCAGTTGTTTCCCACAACAGTTTTGAATTTATCTTTTGTTCCGCGGTTAAGTGTTACAAATTCGCGGATGGTGGTATTATCTCCCACTTCGGCAATGGTTTCTTCGCCCGAAAATTTCATATCCTGTGGAATGGCTGCAATTACAGCACCAGGAAAGATGCGGCAGTTTTTTCCGATGCGTGCTCCGTCCATAATAGTGACGTGAGAACCTATCCATGTTCCTTCTCCAATCTCCACATTGCCGTGGATGACTGCAAAAGGATCAACGGTTATATTGTTGCCGAGTTTGGCACCGGGATGAATGAATGTGTTAGTCATATTAAAGTATAAATACAGAATTTGTTATGCGTAATTACATTTTATTTCAATTCCGTATTTAATAATTTCATTAACAACAGGGTTTGTTCTATCAAAATCACTTTCAATAAACGGATGTGGTTCTATTCGCAAGTCAATATTTCTGCGAAACTTCATTAGTTCAATTTGTGTATCTATAATATCTTCAACATTGCCGATTATAATAGCAACATCAATATCACTATCAATATGATTTGTTCCTTTTGCATAAGAACCAAATAAAATTGCTTTATGAATATCGTATTTTGTACTAACGAATTTTAAGTATTTTTTTACTATTTTAATTGCATCTCTTTTATCCATATACGTAATGAATTTATTTTTTCAATTATTGATTTACAAAACTGCCGTCATCTGTTATAATATCTTTCATTCTTAAAATTCTATTACTTGCACTAATTCGTCATCTAATTTTTCTAAATCAAGTAAGACCTTTTTTCTTCTCGGTTTTCCGTTTGAGTTTCTGAAGTCCTCTTGAAAAATTCCACACTTCATAAGTGTTTTATCGGTTATTTGTATCAAAGAAATTTGTTGTAAATCAAAATTCACTTTTCTCAGCCGAGACCAAGCACCACGTTTTATTCTTTTCTTCGAATATTTTGACAAGCCACCTTTAATCTCTTCGTGCCACTTTTGAAAAGTCCGTGCTTCATCATTGTATTCTACTTTTCCCAATGCCAATATTAATCCAACTTCTCCGTATTCTTTTATTGCATTTAAAATTGCTTCACTATCATTTACAATAATCTGATGATTACTCGTATTCGTTGCGTGTGCCTTGAAATCAAAAGGAATTTTATAAAGCCCATCAAATGAAACATTGCCATATCTCGGTGTTTGAAATTCAAAAATATCTTTCAAATGTTTTTCGCAGAGATATTGAAAATAAAATCCTATCCATTCCATTTGTTTCCAATGTGGATAATCACTTTCCTTCATTTCCAAGATTGCTTTTTGTGCGTTCCATTCAGGTAGAATAGTATTTAGATAACTTGATATTTTTTTGTAATTTATTTTTGTGCTCATATTTTGATTGACTATCAAAATAACATTAACGGTTCTGTTTTTTGTTGAATGTAAATTTTATCTTCGCTTTTAATTCTGTATAAATTTTTTTCCAACCGTTCATTGATAAAATCAAAATAATCTTTAACAATTTCAAATCCTACAAATTGTCTGTTTTCCATTTTACTCACCACTGCCACTTGTCCCGAACCAAGAAATGGATCAAGCACTACATCTCCATCTTGGCTTGAATGAGCAAGAATTTTTTTAATTACTTCTGCGGGTAATTTTGTCGGTGTTTTAATATCTCCATTCCAATATTCACGGTTAATCACCCAAACATCTTCTTTATCTTGATAATGCAAAGAACTACCGTTTTTATTTTTCGCATCTTTTGCAAATCTTGTGTAAGGATAAAACTTTCTTTTTTTATCATCCAAACAAACATAAAGGCAATGATAATGCGAGGTTACATATTTGCGGGAGGTAACTAATCCGAACTGATATTTCCAGATAATATGATTAATGGTAATAAAATTCAACTCCTCCAAAGCGTTTAAAATATCTTTCAAATAATTCCATCCTGAAAAAATATACATACTTCCGCTGTCTTTCAAAATTCTTTTCACTTCGCTCAACCAATCGTAAGTGAATTGATAATAATTGTTTCCTTTTATTTCATTGTATCCCTCTAAAACTCTTGATGATTTGCGATTATAATTATTTCGCTTTGCTTTAAAATCAATACCGAAAGGCGGATCGGTAATTACTAAATCAATTGTCTTTTGTGGAATTAGTTTCATCCCCTCAATACAATCTGAATTATAAACCTTATTAAATTCAAAGTCAGATTTCATTTCAAAATATTTTTATTCAAAGGTGTATGTTTATTGTCGTTTTTTTAATTATTGATTTACAAAACTGCCGTCAGCAGTAATAGTATTTTTTGTTTTCACAATTTGCGCCAGCATTTCTGCTTCCATCGCAATCTTATTGCCAATATATGCTGTTCCTTTCATGTGGCAAAGACCTCTGCGGATTGGCTCAAGCAAGTGAAGAACAAAAATCACAGTGTCGCCGGGAACTACTTTGTTTTTGAAACGTGCATTATCAATTTTTAAGAAGTAAGTGAGATAATTTTTAGGGTCAGGGACAGATTTTAAAACAAGTATTCCACCAGTTTGCGCCATAGCTTCAATAAGCAGAACTCCCGGCATCACGGGATTACCCGGAAAATGACCGCGGAAAAAATCTTCATTCATCGTAACATTTTTTATTCCTACTATATGTGTTTCGTCCATCTCAAGAATTTTATCTATCAACAAAAATGGAGGACGATGAGGAAGCAGATTCATAATCTCATTCACATCATAAAGGAAATTATTTGTATCATAATGAGGAATTACTTTCTTGCCTTTTTCTTTCTTAATGAGTTCTTTTATCTTTTTGGCAAATGCAATATTCCCACTATGACCGGGACGTGCTGCAAGAATATGTGCCTTGATTGGAACACCTATCAGAGCAAGGTCGCCCACAATATCTAATAGTTTATGACGCGCTGGTTCGTTGTAAAAATGCAGAGTAGTATTATTGAGTATGCCTTTTCCTTTTACTTCCACATTCGGCTTGTTGAACACTTTGCGAAGGTGAGCAAGATGCTCTGCAGGAATTGGTTTATCTACAAGAACAATTGCGTTATCCAAATCACCACCTTTGATAAGATTATGCTGCAAAAGCATCTCAAGTTCATGAAGAAAAACAAAAGTGCGGCACTTGGCAATTTCGGTTTTAAATTCACGCACATTATATATAGATGCATGTTGCGTCCCGAGTATTTCAGAATTGTAATCCACCATCACTGTCAAACGAAATTCATCTTGTGGAACGGCAAGTATCTCCGCATATCTGTTATTATCTTCATAACTGAGAGTTGATTTCAATTCAAAATATACACGTTCTGCATCTTGCTCCACATTGCCTGCTTTTTCCAATGCTTCAACAAAAGGCAAAGAACTTCCGTCCATGATGGGTATTTCTGATCTAGTAACTTCCATCAACACATTATCAATTTCCATCCCCACAAGAGCAGCAAGCACATGCTCGGTGGTGTTTATGCGAGCACCATTTTTTTCAAGCGAAGTTCCACGTTCAGTAGTTACAACATAATCTATGTCGGCATCCACAACAGGATTGTTCGGCAAATCCATACGTTGAAATTTATAGCCGTGATTTTCAGGAGCAGGTTTAAAAGTGAGAGAAACTTTTTCGCCTGTATGCAATCCAACACCTGAAATGGTTACAGGAATTTTTATGGTTCGTTGTTTCATAGTTTAAATAATTTTTCTAATTCTTTTATTTTGTTTTGTAACTTGGGCAGATTTTTAAACAACACATACGAGCGTCTGTAATCACCGATGACAAAAGCGGGAGATCCCTGAACAGTTGTATTTTCTTCTGTGATGCTGCTACCGATACCTGATTGTGCAGCAATCTTTACTCCGTCAGCGATAGTAATATGTCCGGTTATTCCTGCCTGCCCGCCAATCATACAATTCTTGCCTACCTTAGCCGAACCAGCAACTCCCACCTGAGCAGCAATCATAGTATTTTCGCCTATCTCCACATTGTGCGCTATCTGAATGAGGTTATCAAGTTTTGCTCCTTTGCGGATGATAGTAGAACCAAGAGTAGCGCGGTCAATTGTAGTGTTGGACCCAATTTCTACATTATCTTCAATAATCACATTACCGATGTGAATCACCTTGTTGTAATCCGTATTATTACTTGATGCAAATCCAAAGCCATCGCTGCCAATAACAACGCCTGAATGGATAATGCAATTTTTTCCGACAATATTTCCGGCATATATTTTCGCCCCTGAATAAATAACAGTGTTATCTCCAATCGCTGCATCTTCTCCTATAAAAACATTAGGAAATATTTTTACGTTGTTTCCTATTTTAGCATTCTCGCTTATGTATGCAAATGCTCCAACGTAAACATCCTTTCCAAGCACAGATGATTTGGAAACAAAAGACGGCTGTTCAATTCCTGTTTTATTGTTCTTTATTTTTTGATACATCTCCAAAAGTTTCGCAAAAGCCATGCGAGCATCCTCCACGCGAATGAGAGTGCAAGTTTTTTTTACGGGCTGTTCAAGGATAAAATTTTTATTGATGATGACGATACTTGCATTAGTGGTGTAAATGTATTGTGTGTAATTAGGATTAGCAAGAAACGAAAGCGAATTTGGAACACCTTCTTCAATTTTAGAAAGTTTGTTTACGGCAGTATCGGGATCACCTTCCACTTTCCCGTTGAGCAGTTGTGCTATTTGTTTTGCTGTAAAATTCATAAACTAAAATTACACTATTTAGTGTTTGTTCATAAAGCCAATGTCTCTCGATGATTTCTTAGATAGATATTAGGACAGTTCTAAAAATACAAATAAACGTCATTGCGAGGCATAATTTTTTGTGCCAAAAAAAATCAACAAAAGATGAACCGAAGGTAGTTCATCAGTAGGGTTGCTTTAAGCAACTCGAAGCAATCTCTGTCTCTGCCATTTGGTTACTGAGCTTGCCGAAGTAAGAGATTGCTTCCATTTCGCTTCACTTATTTCGGCAAATTTCGGCAAAGCTCAATTACCAAGATCAATACGAGTCATATCGCAATGACGAAACCAATTTTTGGAACTGCCCATTAATTAAATTGACAAATGTGCATAAAATTTTCAAACTGCTAAATCTCTGCACTGACACAAGACCCAAAAATTAATGTTTGTTGTAGAAAATTGCTGTCACGATGTGTCAATGAAAACTTTCGGTGGTTCTTTTGTCTGTCCGTATCCGCTATGTAATTCACAATGCACCATAACTCGTTATATATATGTGATAAAACTACATATATCCAAACACAGCCGGTTGGCTTTGTGCTATTTAGAAAAACGCTCTCACCTGTGCATTCCCCGTATGAATAGTTTTTATTCCCGGTAATTGTCTTCCATCGTAAATTAAAGTGAGTT
>JAZDJJ010000154.1:0-4710 GCA_043804035.1 Bacteroidota bacterium | reverse complement strand
AAGAGTGTCAATCATCGCTGGCATTTCAAATTTCAGTTTTGAAATACTTAATTTTTTTAATTCAAAAAGTGGAAGTGTCTGTGCTAAAAACGGGATTGTTGAACCTTCAAAAAAAAGATTTACAATTCCTTTTCTGAAATCAGAATTGTCTTTAAGTAGTTTGATAATTTTTGTGTCGCCCCATTCTGAAAGTTCTATTCGATCTTCTTTTTTCGCCCATTTATCCTTGTAAAGAAGTTTTGAAAGTTCTTTGTTATCGGCAACACGCACAACAGTCAGCAATCGTTTCAAACTTTCATTTGCAAAACCAGTCAGAGCGAGCAAGGCACGAAGTCCATTTTCTTTATCTAAGAGTAGGGCTTCAAAAAATTCTTTTTTCAGTCCGTCTGTTTCAATCTTATTTTTGAGAACAAGCAACGTTTCTTTGAGAGAGTTGATGTAACTTTCATACTTTTCTTGAAAAACAGGATTGTAGAAATAGAAAGTATTCTTGTCAATTACGGTTTTAAATTTCGTATCGTTTTTATTTTCCATTTGTCAAAGATAGAAATTCCGTCTGGCATACCGAAAATTTTATTTGAAACACTGTCGTTTTAAGGTGGCACATAACGATTTGCGGATATACGAAGTGCCGTAAGGCATTTGGGTGATGGAGTAGCCATGTGCCTGTAGAAGTTTGGCAATTGATGCCGATATAATGCCTTTGCCGAGTGAAGAAGTAACGCCTCCTGTAACGAATATGTATTTGGTAGTGTTCATTTATGAAGTGTAAAAGTATGAAAAAAATCAAAAGTCGGGAGTTTGTAAATTATTTGTATTTTTCATATTATTTTTTTTAATACTATGAAGAAAAAAATTATTATTATCGGTGGTGGCATCGCGGGAATGGAGGCATCAACCTATCTTACTTCAATGGGCTTTGATGTTACATTGCTTGAAAAAACCAATCAACTTGGCGGAAAATTATTAAAGTGGGAAAAACTTTTTCCGACAATGAGTTTAGGAAAAGATGTCGTCAACTTTCTTAATAAAGGAATTGAATTAGCCAAAGTAAATGTTGTCCTGAATGCTGATATTGTTGAAGCCAAAAAACAAGGCGACACTTTTTCAATTATACTAAACGATGGAAAAAAATTTGAATCTGATGTTGTTATTCTTACAACGGGCTACGATTTGTTTGATGCACGAAAGAAAGAAGAATACGGTTATGGTATTTATGATAATGTTATTACATCGGCTGAACTGGAAGAAAAATTTAATAGTGGAGAAAAAATAAAAACTTCTGATGGTCGCATCCCACAAAAAATAGGATTTGTGCATTGTGTTGGCTCGCGTGATGAAAAAGTTGGTCATACATATTGTTCAAAAGTATGTTGTGTAACTGCCGTTAAACAGTCAATTGAAATCAAGGAAAAAATTCCTAATGCAGATGTATATTGTTTTTATATGGACTTACGTATGTTTGGAATGCACTTTGAAGCATTGTATAAACAAGCCCAAGAAAAATGGGGTGTGAATTTTATCAGAGGACGCCTGTCGGAAGCATGCGAAAATATTGATAAAAGTATTCTTGTTAAAGTAGAAGATACATTAGCGGGAAAACCATTACGTATGAATGTTGATATGTTAGTATTGATGGTAGGGTTAATGCCTTCGGAAGGAACAAAAAAAATCGGGAGAATGCTTGGATTAAATTTTGGTGTGAATGGGTTTCTTAAAAGTCAAGATCAGCATACATTAACTACCGTATCTAATATTCCGGGCATTTTTTTTGCCGGCACTTGTGTAGCACCGCGAACAATTGATAATGTCTTTGTTGATGCAAGAGCAGTAGCCATTATGGTTGCCAGTTATCTTAATAATTATGAAATAGAAAAAAGAATGAATTATTCGTCATGAAAAAATTCGGATATAAAATCAATAAAGACCGTCAGATAGTCATTGAAAATGGCAATGTAAAAGTTTCGGATTATTTGAAACATGCTGAGCCATCGTTTAATATTTGCATATCGTGTGGTACTTGCACAGCTACTTGCAGTGCAGGAAATTTTACCGATCTTAATTTCAGAAGAATGATGCTTCTTATCCGCAGAGGCGAAATAGAAAATATTAACGAAGAAATAAAAAAATGTATGTTGTGTGGAAAATGTTTTCTTGTGTGTCCGAGAGGTGTTAATACACGTAAAATTATTTTAAAAATAAAAGAATTAGATAATTCTTGATTGTTGCAAATTCTATTTTATGAACCTTCCACCACCTTCTGTTTTTGATCCTTTCGTAATACCGTTTTCTGCTGGTGTAATATTTTTATTCGTTGTTCTTGTAGTAAAATATTTCAGATGGATTAGCAATATAGAAGAAGATGAAAAGAAAAAAATATGGAAAGGAATATTCAGCGTAAAATTATTTATCTCATTGAAAGAAATATTTTTAGAATGTCTTATTCATCGCAAAATATTTAAAGTTAATCCAGTGCTTGGCTTTATGCACATGAATTTTGCATTTGGATGGGTTCTTTTGATTATTGTCGGCACAATAGAATCAAAGACATATTCACACAAAGCATTTAACGCTCCCTGGAAGCCAATCTTTTTTCGTTTTTTTAATTACGATGTTTCCCATTTTTTACCCTTTAATCTATTCGCATTTATCACGGATTTTTTATTATTGATAATTCTTTTTAGTGTGTTACTCGCAGTAATCAAACGTACCCGTTCACAAATATTTGGAATTAAAAAAACCACTAAATTAAAATCGGGCGACAAATTTGCATTGATAGCATTATGGCTTATTTTTCCTATGCGATTTTTAGCCGAAAGTTTTACATCAAGTATTTATCACAATGGAGGATTTTTAACAGGTACAGCAGGTGAGTTATTTGCTTATTTTCTTCCAACAAAATTATTGACTTATCCGCTCTGGTGGGGATATTCCATTGTATTGTGTGTGTTTTTTGTTGCTCTTCCATATTCACGATACATGCACATTCCTACTGAAGCAGTGCTGATATTACTACGGAACTTCGGCATCAAGCCAAAACAAAAATACAATGGTTTTACCGCTATTGAAGTTCATTCATGCTCTCGTTGCGGAATATGTATTGATAAATGTCCATTGAGTTCTTCAACAATTACTAATACAATACAGCCGACATATTTTTTACAATCAATCAGAGAAAAAACACAAGACGAAAACAAAACATTTAATTGCTTGTTGTGCGGAAGATGCATGGAATATTGTCCCGTAGGCATTGACATTAACAATCAGAGAATCGTGCAACGAAATATTTATCAAAGCAATAAAAAATATTCTTATCAATATCTTAATATACCTGAAACGAAAAAAGCAGATGTGATATATTTTGCAGGATGTATGACACACTTAACACCTGCTATCAAAAAAGCAATGACTTCAATATTCAATGAAGCAAATATCAATTATATTTTTCTTGATGCAGATGGCAGTATTTGTTGCGGGAGACCACAGATGATGGCAGGCAACATTGATGCAGCTGAAGAACTAATTAAAAAAAACAAACTGTTGATACAAAATACACAGGCAAAATTACTTGTTGCTTCTTGTCCTATTTGTTATAAAATTTTTAATGAAGAATATAAACTTTCTATTCCTGTTAAGCATCATTCAGAATATCTTTTACAACTTGTTGAAGAAAATAAAATAAAATACTTTCATACAGGAAAAACAATTGTATTCCACGACCCTTGTGAATTAGGCCGAGGAAGCAACATTTACAATCAACCCCGTCAGCTTTTGAATACTCTTGCTGAAATTAAAAAAGTTAGTTGCGAAAAAAATTATTCGCTTTGTTGTGGCGGTAGCATCGGAAACACCGAACTATCGTATTATGAACGTGATGAAATAACTAAAGATGCATTATCAATTTTACTTGCATCCGAACCAGATATATTGGTAACCGCCTGTCCTTTATGTAAAAAAACATTTCGTAAATTTTCAAATACTGATGTAATGGATATTGCCGAACTTTTCGCAAAAGATGGTGTAAAAAAAATAATTCCGATACTTACGCAAACCATTTAAATTGTTGGAATTTATAAACATCAATCCCTGCCTGCGCAGGCAGGTGCAAAGTATATTATTAAAAATGACTTTCGTGATATCTCTTGCGTAAGTTCTGAAATAAATCAATTCATTTCCGCATTTTCTTAACAACATTAAACGGACCAAGGCTAAAAGCTGGCGGGAATTTAATATCCCTTCACTTTCATACCGTACCGGTGTTTATTACTTGCCATTTGTTTCAATTTTGAACTATCTGCCCGCTTGATTTTATCCTTTGTTATGCGTGTTTTTCTTTTTGTCATAAGGTCAAAAGTACGGTTAACTTTTACCAATTTATTCGCAGTTAATTCCTTTTCTGTCAAGGAAGAAAAGTCGCTTTCGATAAAGTCAATTTCGCACTTGTCCGGAAGTTGTTCTGCAAGTTGTGGGTTGTCAATAAGGTGCCTGACAAAGTCAAATGTCAGTTCAATATTTTTTCTAATAGTTTCCCGATTTGTCATTTTTCTATTTCTTTTTAAGTTTTTCATATATTTTATTTTGTAAAATTCCCATTTATCTTTTATGTCTTGCTCTGCAAATGTCGCTGATGTTTTTAAGTCGAAGATTTCAATTCTCATTTTCTCTTTTTCACCTTTTGGCGTAATAAAGTCCCGATGAAAAAATCCGTGA
>JAZDJJ010000153.1:0-27855 GCA_043804035.1 Bacteroidota bacterium | reverse complement strand
AGTTCTAAAAATACAAATAAACGTCATTGCGAAGGAGGAACGACTGAAGCAATCTGTTTTTTCATGTAGAAATAGAGATTGCTTCCTGCTTCGTGCCTCGCAGTCGCAATGACGAAATCAATTTTTGGAACCGCCCTTTATTAATTGTTTTGTAAATAAAAAAGTAAAGATAAAATATTTTTTGATAACAAAATTATTTTTAGTTTGATTTATTTTTTTTGTGACTTCGGATTGCTTTGTAAATAAAAAAGTAAAGATAAAATATTTTTTGACTAATGTTACGCAATAAATAGACAAGTAGAAAAATATTTTTTAAAAATCTTTATTCGTATTAAATATTATGTATCTTTGCCCCTTTTCAGAAAATCAATTAATGATTTTTTATTAAAAAAATAATTTTTAAAAAATGCCAACAATACAACAATTGATTCGTAAGGGGCGAAAAAAATTTAGCAACAAGAGTAAATCCATTGCTCTTGATAGTTCCCCTCAGCGCAGAGGTGTTTGTATAAAAGTGTACACCACCACTCCTAAAAAACCAAACTCCGCGATGAGAAAAGTTGCGAAAGTTCGGCTGTCAAACAGAAGCGAAGTTATTGCATACATTCCCGGTGAAGGACATACTCTTCAGGAACACTCTATTGTGCTTGTACGCGGAGGCAGAGTAAAAGATTTACCCGGAGTTCGTTATCATATTGTAAGAGGGATATTAGATACAACAGGCGTAGCAACAAAACGTCAGGCACGCTCTAAATACGGAACAAAAAAACCTAAAGCGGGTGCAGTTCCTTCGTCAACTCCTTCTGCAAAAAAAGAAGTTCCTAATACAACAGAATCCAAAAAATAAAATAACATGAGAAAAGGAAAATCAAAAAAAAGATACCTGCTTCCTGATCCAAGATTTCAGGAGCCATTGGTTACACGTTTTGTAAACAATCTGATGGTTGACGGTAAAAAAAACAAAGCATATAAATTATTTTATGATGCTATTGATATTGTAACTGAAAAAACTACCCAAAACGGATTGGAAGTTTGGAAAAAAGCTTTAGAAAATGTTACTCCTCAGGTGGAAGTAAAAACCCGTAGAATTGGTGGCGCAAATTATCAGATTCCTCAGGAAGTACGCGCAGAAAGAAAAACTGCTCTCGCAATGAAATGGTTAATTCATTATGCAACAGAAAGAAAAGAACATTCTATTAGTAAAGGATTATCTTCAGAAATAATTGCTGCATCAAAACAAGAAGGCGGTGCTTTCAAGAAGAGAGAAGATACTCATCGCATGGCTGAAGCAAACAAAGCATATTCACATTTCAAGATTAAATAAAAAAAATAATTTGATAACTATGAGTCAGGATTTGCATTATACAAGAAACATTGGAATTGTTGCACACATTGATGCGGGTAAGACAACTTGCACAGAGCGTATACTATATTATACAGGTGTTAATCACAAAATTGGTGAAGTGCATGATGGCGCTGCTACTATGGACTGGATGATACAGGAACAAGAACGCGGTATCACCATCACTTCTGCTGCTACTACTTGCTTTTGGAACTATCGCAATAATAAATATAAAATAAACATCATTGATACTCCCGGTCATGTTGATTTTACTGTGGAAGTAAATCGGTCTCTTCGTGTGTTAGACGGACTAGTATTTCTTTTCTCTGCCGTTGACGGTGTTGAACCACAATCTGAGACAAACTGGCATCTTGCAAATAATTATAATGTAACACGCATGGGCTTCGTAAATAAAATGGATCGTGCGGGTGCTGACTTTCTTAATGTTTGCAAACAGGTAAAAGAAATGCTCGGAGGAAATGCGGTGCCTCTTCAACTTCCTCTTGGTGCTGAAGAAAAATTCCGCGGAGTTATTGACCTTATAAATCTTCGTGCTATTGAATGGAATGAAGAAAATAAAGGAATGACTTTTAAAGAAGTTCCTATCCCTGCTGAAATGATTACAGAAGCAAAACACTGGAGAGCAAAACTATTAGAATCAATTGCTGAATTTGATGATCACCTGATGGAAAAATTCTTTGCAGATCCCAATTCAATTACCGAAACAGAAATTCTTGCGGCACTTCGGCAGGCGTGTATATCAGGAAAAGTTATTCCTATGGTTTGTGGTTCTGCTTTTAAGAATAAAGGTGTTCAAACAATGCTGGATTATGTGATAGAACTAATGCCAAGTCCTCTTGATAAACATAATATTATAGGTACCAACCCTGATACCGATGAAGAGATATCTCGCAAACCCGATGCGAAAGAACCTTTTTCTGCTCTTGCATTTAAGATTGCAACCGATCCATTTGTTGGACGTTTGTGTTTTTTCCGTGCTTACTCCGGGCGACTTAATGCCGGTTCTTATGCATTGAACACACGTAGCGGAAACAAAGAACGTATTTCGCGTATTTTTCAGATGCACGCTAATAAACAAAATGCTATTGATTATATAGAAGCCGGAGATATTGGCGCTGCTGTTGGATTTAAAGATATTAAAACAGGAGATACATTATGTGATGAGAACTTTCCGATTGTTTTGGAAGCAATGAATTTTCCTGAACCTGTTATTGGTATTGCCGTTGAACCAAAAACACAAGCAGACCTTGATAAACTTGGAGCTTCTCTTGCTAAACTTTCGGAAGAAGACCCGACTTTCCGCGTTAAAACAGATGAAGAATCAGGACAAACCATCATCAGTGGAATGGGAGAACTTCACCTTGAAATAATTGTTGACCGACTGAAACGCGAATTTAAAGTAGAAATAAATCAAGGCGCTCCGCAGGTTAATTATAAAGAAGCAATTACAGGAACTGTTGAACATCGCGAACTTTACAAGAAACAAACCGGTGGCCGTGGTAAATTTGCCGATATTTATTTTACAGTATCTCCAGTTGATGCTGATTTTGAAATTACAGAAAAGAATGGTGGTTTGCAGTTTGAAAATAAAGTTAAGGGTGGAAATATTCCGCGTGAATATATTCCATCAGTTGAAAAAGGGTTTAGAGCTGCTATGGTAAATGGTGTGCTTGCTGGATTTCCTATGCAAAGCATGAAAATAGAATTGACAGATGGTTCGTATCACGCAGTTGACTCTGATTCTCTTTCGTTTGAAATTTGCGCCAGAACTGCTTTCCGCGAAGCATTACCAAAAGCCAAACCTGTTTTGATGGAGCCAATCATGAAAATAGAAGTTATTACACCTGATTTATATATGGGTGAAGTGGTTGGTGATTTGAATAAACGCAGAGGACAAATTGAAGGAATGAATAACAAAGGAAATGCACAAGCAGTAAAAGCAAAAGTTCCACTTAGTGAAATGTTCGGCTACATAACGCAACTTCGTACTATTACATCGGGGCGTGCAACTTCTACTATGGAATTTTCTCATTATACCGAAACACCTAGAAATATTTCTGAAGAAGTAATTGCAAAAGTAAAAGGAAAAAAAGCAAAATAAGATATAAGGAAATAACAACATTAACCATTAACCATTAACCATTAACTATTAACCATTAACTATTAACTATTATGAGTCAACAAAAAATTCGCATTAAACTAAAATCGTACGACCACCACCTTGTGGATAAGTCAGCAGAAAAAATTGTAAAAACAGCAAAAGCAACCGGCTCTGTGGTAAGTGGTCCTATCCCTCTTCCTACTAACAAGCGAATTTATACTGTACTTCGTTCTCCCCATGTAAATAAAAAAGCAAGAGAACAATTTCAACTTTGCACATACAAACGATTGATTGATATTTTCACTGCAACTAGTCCAAAAACAATTGACGCACTCAGTAAATTAGAATTGCCCAGCGGTGTGGAAGTGGAGATAAAAGTATAAAATAAAAAGAAGCCAATTATTAGTCCTTATCAAATGGAAAGGAGATGAAAAAAATATAAAAAATAAATTATAGAATGAACTCATAAACTTAATACAATGTCAGGAATCATAGGAAAAAAAATCGGAATGACCAGTATGTTTGACACGACAGGAAAATATGTTCCCTGCACAGTCATTGAAGCAGGTCCTTGTGTGGTAACACAAATAAAAACAAAAGATAAAGATGGTTACGAATCTGTTCAATTAGGATTCGGAGAAAGAAAAGAAAAGCATACCACTTCTGCCATGAAAGGTCATTTTGCAAAATCGGGTACAACTCCCAAACGTAAACTTGTTGAGTTTCATGATTTTGATGGAGAGAAAAAAACCGGTGATGTTATCACACTTGAAATATTTACTGAAGGAGAATTGGTGGATGCGGTGGGCATTTCCAAAGGAAAAGGATTTCAAGGCGTTGTAAAAAGACATCATTTCAGTGGCGTTGGTCCATCAACTCACGGACAGCACGATAGGAAAAGAGCTCCCGGATCAATTGGTGCTTCTTCTTTCCCTTCACGGGTTTTGAAAGGAATGCGAATGGGTGGCAGAATGGGCGGCAACAGAGTAAAAGCAATAAATCTGCAAGTAATGAAACTTATCAAAGAAAAAAATTTATTGATTGTAAAAGGCGCAGTGCCCGGTGCGGCAGGATCTTATGTGCTGATACAAAAATAATTACAAAACAACAGGATGTATTAAATCAAACATAAAAATTTAAAAACATAAAACATCATGGAATCATCAGTATATAATATAAAAGGAGATAAAACAGAACGTAATATTATTTTGAATGATGCTATCTTTAACATCAAGCCGAACGACCACGCCATTTATCTTGATGTAAAACAATTTCTTGCCAATAAAAGACAAGGAACTCATAAATCAAAAGAACGAAATGAGATTGCAGGAAGTTCGAAAAAATTACACAAGCAAAAAGGAACCGGTGGAGCACGCAGAGGAAATATCAAAAGTCCACTACTTAGAGGCGGAGGAAGAGTATTCGGACCTCGCCCAAGAGATTATTCTTTTAAACTTAACAAGCAAGTTAAACATCTTGCACGCATCAGCGCACTTACTTACAAAGCAAAAAATAATTCCATCACTGTTCTGGAAGATTTTAATTTTGAATCACCAAAAACCAAAAACTATTCTGAACTTCTCAGTAATCTTGGACAAACAGGAAAAAAAACATTATTTGTTCTTCCGAAAAATAATAAGAACATTGTATTGTCTGCCAAAAATATTCAACGTGCAAAAGTTATTACTGTGAGCAATTTAAATACTTATGATATAATGAATGCAAACAATTTGCTTTTATCAGAATCATCAGTTAAAGAATTAGAAAATCAGTTATTAAAAAGTGAAATTTTGAACTTGTTATTTTTGTCTGTTAAAACATAAATCACTTAACTATGCAATATACCAGACAACAAATACTTGATGTTGTAAACAATCAACTTCTGCTATGGATAAAAAAAGATGAAGCAGTGAAGAATGCTGTATTTAAACTTGTCCAAACGAAACATCCGACAAAAAAGGAAACTGATGACAAGTTTGAAAAAATGTTATTAGGAATGTCTGAAGAAAGAATAAGGCAGGATAAGAAATGGGAAGCGCAGGAAAAGAAATGGGAAAATTATCTAAAAGAACTTGCTGATTATAAAGAAGCGCAGGAAAAGAAATGGGAAAATTATCTAAAAGAACTTGCTGATCATAAAGAAGTGCAGGAAAAGAAATGGGAAGCACAGGAAAAGAAATGGGAAATTTATCTAAAAGAACTTGCTGATTATAAAGAAACGCAAGAAAAGAAATGGGAAAATTATCTAAAAGAACTTGCTGATTATAAAGAAGCACAGGAAAAGAAATGGGAAACACAGGAAAAGAAATGGGAAGAAAACCAAAAAACAATAAATACTATATTAGAAGAAATAAAAGCTAGTAATAGAAAGCATGATCAATCAATTGGTGCTATTGGTTCTCGTTGGGGATTGCATAGCGAGGCATCATTCAGAAATGCGCTCAAAGGAATACTTCGTGAGATGAATCCACAATATGAAGTTATTCGTTATGATGAGTTTGATAATGAAGGTATTGTCTTTGACAAACCTGGTCCAATTGAAATAGATGTAATTATTAAAAATGGGAAAATATATCTTATAGAAATAAAATCATCTATCAGCAAAGCAGATATAGTTATCTTTTTACGAAAAGTAAAATATTATGAAAAACGACACAAACAAAAAGTATTTCAAAGCATAATTATTTCACCAATGATAGATGAAAAAGCAAAAGAATTTGCTGGAGGAAGTAAAATAATATTATACAGCTATGCCGATAATGTGATTTTATGAATTTTAAATTCGTTTTTAATAGGAACAATAAAAAAATAATAAAATGAAAACGCTCATCAAACCAGTCATAACCGAAAAATTTTCTGTAATGGCAGACCCCGCTACAAAAAATAGAGCAGGTAAAAGCAGTTATGCCTTTATCGTTAACAAAAATGCCAATAAAATAGAAATTAAAAAAGCTGTGGAAAAAACATATCAGGTTACCGTAGAATCTGTGAACACAATGAATTATATTGGAAAAACAAAAATCAGACATACAAAAACAAAAATATTTTCAGGTACCGTGAAACGAGCAAAGAAAGCAGTTGTTACACTCAAGAAAGGAGATACAATTGATTTTTACGGAAACATATAAAAAACAAAAACTAAAATGAGAGTAAAACGATTCAGACCCCTTACACCGGGGCAACGTAATAAAGTCATTAGTAACTTTAGCGATATCACTAAGGCATCACCTGAAAAATGTCTTTTGCGACCTTACAAAAAGAGTGGCGGACGTAACAATACTGGAAAAATGACCATGCGATACATGGGCGGCGGACACAAAAAACGTTTCAGAATAATTGATTTCAAAAGAAATAAGCACAGCATTCCGGCAGTGGTAAAAAGTATTGAATACGATCCAAATCGTACAGCACGAATCGCTCTGCTCTCCTATAAAGATGGAGAAAAAAGATACATTCTTTCTCCACAAGGATTACAAGTTGGGCAAACAATAATTTCGGGAAAAGAAGTTGCTCCGAATGTTGGAAATGCAATGCCCATCGGCAATATGCCTTTGGGAACTATTGTTCATAACATTGAATTAAATCCGGGACAAGGAGCGAAAATGATTCGCAGTGCCGGTGCTTATGCACAACTTACTTCTAAAGAAGGGAAATATGTTACATTAAAAATGCCTTCGGGCGAAATACGTATGGCGCTTGCCTCTTGTATGGCAACTGTTGGTTCTGTTTCAAATGCAGATCATATTCTTGAAGTTCACGGCAAAGCCGGACGCAAACGTTGGCTTGGCAGAAGACCACGCAACCGTGCTGTAGCAATGAATCCTGTTGACCATCCAATGGGTGGTGGTGAAGGAAGAGCATCAGGAGGACATCCTCGCTCACGTTCAGGTAAGAAAGCCAAAGGAGCAAAAACACGCAACAAAACAAAATCATCTAATCGCTATATCATTGAAAGAAGAACTAAAGGATATGGAGCAAAATAAAAAATAGTATGAACGGGTTACATCTGTTTATAGATAATTCAAACATATTTATAGAGGCGCAAAGAGTAGCCAGAGATAAATATTTTTACGATGATGAACTTGTTATTCGTTTACGAATAAACTACGGTAATTTGTTAGATAAAATCAGAAACGAAAGAAAGTTAATGGAAACAGTTTTGGTAGGTTCACGTCCTCCTCAGAATGATTCGCTTTGGGATAAATTAAAACAGATTGGAATAGAACCCAGAATTTTTGATAGAAGTATTTTTACAAATAGAGAAAAGGGAGTAGATGCTGAATTAAGTAATGCCATTAGAGACACTTTGGAAGATAATCAGGAATCAGGAACAATTGCTATTGTAGCAGGCGATAAAGATTATATTCCTACTTTACAGAGGTGCTTAAAGAAAAAGTGGGATGTGGAAATTTATTTTTGGGGACAGATATCTTCTGAACTCAAAAAAATGATAGGTGTAAAATTTATTAATCTTGATTCATTTTTTGAAGAAATAACATTCAAACAAAAACAAAGAGAATAAAAATATATAATCATGAACAAATTAGTAACTTGTATTATTGCTTTGTGTATCTTGTCAATAATTACAACCGCGCAAGACACAACGAATAAAGTCAGTGTAAGCGTACGATATAGCCCAACTTCAAACTTTAAAATAAATTTTTTAGGATTATCAGATTTCATAGTAGAAGGAGTAGGCGATAAGATGAATGCAGAATTAAATACTGGTTCTTATACTGCTGACATTATTGGCAGGTATTTTCTGAGTGAACAATTATCTGCAAGAATTGGAATAGGGATGGGTTCTTTAAAACTTAAATTTTATAATACCGATACACATTCTAATGGAGATACAGATTTGTTTGAAGGAAATCTTAAACAAACCCGACTAACTTTTATGCCTGCAATTGAAAGACATTTTAAAAATAATAAACTTGAAATATTAACTGGACTTGGACTACCAATCGGTATAATAGGCAAAACTACTGCTTCGGTAAAAGATACTTATACTTATGTAAATCCTAATAGTACTGACATTTATGAAAATACCTTTGAAGTTCCTGGAGGATTTGGTTTCGGCTTTCAAAGTTTTGCAGGTTTTAATTTTTATATCACTGATAAATTTGCTATAGGAACAGAAATTTCTTATGGCATTGGTTATACCAAAGCGGGTGGCAAAATAATTATTACTGAAAACGATTATGGAAATAATAATACGTATGCTAACGATGAACTAAAAGTGAATGGATTCAGTATGTCGCCTTTGAATGGTGCATTGATGTTAACTATGAATTTTTAAATCTTAAACTTTAAATATTAAACTAAAGAAATGGCACGTTCACTAAAAAAAGGATTCTTCATTGACTTCAAACTGAATAAAAAAGTTCAGGATGTTGTAACAGGTAAGAAGAAAAAAGCCGTTATTAAAACATGGTCACGCAGATCAATGATATCTCCTGACTTTGTTGGAATGACATTTGCGATTCACAACGGAAATAAATTTATTCCGGTTTATATAACTGAAAATATGGTTGGACACAGGTTGGGAGAATTTTCTCCTACCCGTACTTTCCGTGGTCATACTGGTCATGTAAAAGCAGAATCGTCACCGGCTCGTAAGCCAACAGAATCAACATTTACTGCTGCACCAGTATCTGATGCATCGGCACAATCAAAAAAGAAATAAACCTGAAATGATATTAATGTATAATATTGCGGATTAATTTTTTAATTTAAACTTAAAACTAATTTTTTTTACAATGAGTGTTCGCAAACGAGAAATGGCTAATGCAAAAAAGGAAGAAATGAAAAGTACTTATTTTGCAAAGTTGAACAACTATCCTACTTCACCGCGTAAGATGCGATTGCTTGCCGATCTTATCAGAAACAAGCAAGTGGAAGATGCGTTAAATGTTCTTCGCTTCCATAAACAACACGCATCCAAGCCATTGGAAAAACTTTTGATTTCTGCTATAAAAAATTACGAAGCAAAAACAGGAATAAAAGCCGAAGACGATAATTTGTATGTGAAAGAAATCCGTGTGGATGTTGGTACTACTATCAAACGTTTTCGCCCTGCTCCGCAAGGAAGAGCTTATCGCATTCGCAAACGTTCTAATCATGTTACTCTTATAGTAGATATAATTTAAAGAAGAAAATAATAAATTAACAATAAACAATTAACAATTACTAATCAATTCATTGAATGGGACAAAAAGCAAATCCAATAGGTAATCGTCTCGGTATTATTCGCGGATGGGACTCTGCCTGGTATGGCGGAAGAAATTATTCCGAAAAATTAGTTGAAGACGAACAGATTCGCAATTATTTGAAAGTGCGTTTGCAAAAAAACAGCATTTCAAAAGTTGTAATTGAAAGAACACAAAAAGTTGTAACAGTAACAATTCACACAGCTCGTCCGGGAATTATTATTGGTAAAGGAGGACAGGAAGTTGATAAATTGAGAGAAGAATTGAAAAAGATAACGAATAAAGATATACAGATAAATATTTTTGAAGTTAAACGACCAGAAGTGGATGCACGATTAGTTGCTGATAGTATTGCACGGCAGATAGAAGCCCGTATCTCTTTTAAACGTTGCATGAAAATGGGAATTGCATCTGCTATGCGAATGGGCGCAGAAGGAATTAAAATTCGTGCTGGCGGACGACTCGGCGGAGTAGAAATTGCACGAAGCGAAGAATACAAAAAAGGAAGAGTTCCGCTTCACACCTTCCGTGCCGATATTGATTATGCAAATACTGAAGCACATACAACTATGGGAAGAATCGGAATAAAAGTTTGGATTTGCAAAGGAGAAGTTTTTGGAAAACGCGATCTTTCCCCTAACATTTTTGACAAACATGATATAAGGGGAAAAGGAAGAGGAAAAGGAAAAGGAAGAGGAAAATAAAAAGTTTGTGATAAAAATATATAACCTACAAACATTAAATCAATATGTTACAGCCAAAAAAGACAAAGTACAGAAAGATGCACAAGATGGTTCCATCCGGAAATGCCAGAAGTGGTACTGAATTGGCATTCGGTTCTTTTGGATTAAAATCATTAGAAACTGCATGGATAACACAACGACAAATTGAAGCAGCACGCGTTGCCCTTACTCGTCATCTTAAACGCGATGCAAAAGTTTGGATTCGTATTTTCCCCGATAAACCCATCACTAAAAAACCAGCAGAAGTACGTATGGGAAAAGGAAAAGGAAATCCGGAATATTGGGTGGCTGTTGTTAAAGCAGGAAGAATTTTGTTTGAAACAGATGATGTTTCACTAGCAGATGCTAAAGAAGCCGTTCGTCTTGCATCACAAAAACTTCCGGTGATGTGTAAATTTATTGTAAGCAGAGATTATGTTGAAA
Source organism: Bacteroidota bacterium (assembly GCA_043804035.1). Classification (GTDB taxonomy): domain Bacteria; phylum Bacteroidota; class Bacteroidia; order Palsa-948; family Palsa-948; genus JAZDJJ01. Next base: position 17,016 of record JAZDJJ010000153.1, on the reverse strand, counting down.
AATAAAAATAGTCAGATAATATTTGTCCGAAAAATAACATAATCCTCAAATAATTTTTACATTTGCATACTCAAATCAAAAATTTAATTTAATAGTTTGTTCAAAATGGACTATGATTTTATTAATTAAAAAAAATATTTACTAAATAAAAAATGAAAAAAGTCGACCTATCACAATTATCAGACAGCGATCTCAATGAGAAACTGAATGATGAAAAAAACATTTATTCAAAAATGAATTTCAATCATGTTATTTCTCCTGTGGAAAATCCGATACATATCCGCATAACAAGGAAAACTATTGCCAGAATGATGACTGAAATAAGAAGACGGGAAATTGCTTCTAAAAAAAATTCAAAATAATTTTTAATATAAATGAAAAGAAAAACTAAAAGAAAAGAAAAAACAGGACTTGTTACGAGCAACAAGATGAGTAAAACCATTGTTGTTTCAGTAGAGCGAAAGATCAAACATGCCAAGTATGGCAAATTCATTAAACGTACCAGTAAGTTTATGGCTCACGATGAAAAAAATGAAAGCAATATTGGTGACGTTGTTCGCATTATAGAAACTCGCCCGCTGAGCAAAAATAAATGCTGGCGATTAGTTGAAGTATTAGAAAAAGTAAAATAAAATAAAATAATTCATGGTTTGTCATTTGTTATTTAACTGACAAATTGCTATTTCGGTTTTTACTGAAAAGCACACAAACCATAAACCAACAAACGACTATGATACAACAAGAGACAAGATTAATTGTAGCAGACAACAGTGGAGCAAAAGAAATATTGTGCATTCGTATACTCGGCAGTACGCGCAGATATGCTTCTATAGGCGACAAGATTATCGTTGCTGTAAAAAAGGCAATACCGGGGGGTGCTGTAAAAAATCATGCTGTATGCAAAGCAGTTGTGGTGCGCACTAAAAAAGAAATCCGCAGACCTGATGGTTCATATATTCGTTTTGACGATAACGCTGCCGTTCTGCTTACTGAAACCGATGAACTAAAAGGCACGCGCATCTTTGGACCAGTAGCAAGAGAACTGCGCGAAAAACAATTTATGAAAATAATTTCACTGGCACCAGAAGTACTATAAAAAATATTTTATCATGATTACTAAACTAAAAATAAAAAAAGGTGATACCGTAAAAGTGATTGCAGGTGACGACAAAGGAAAACAGGGACGTATTCTTTCTATGGATAGAAAAAAAAATCGCGCCATCGTAGAAGGAATCAACATAGCAATTAAGCACACACGTCCTACTGCTAAAAACACAAAAGGCGGAATCATTCATCAAGAGGCATCGGTACATATCTCTAATTTAATGTTAGTGGACGCAAAGGGAAATGTTACTCGCGTAGGAAGGCGAATTAAAGAAGATGACGGAAAGATAGTTCGCTACTCAAAAAAATCCAATGAATTAATAAAATAAAAAAATATCAGTGATGAAAAAAGAAGAACAGAAAAAAAATCCATCAAAAAAAGGTCAGGAAAAAAAAGTCAGTGCTAAAAAACCGATTCGTGCATCGGCACCTGATAAGAAGAAAGCAGATGCAGAAATAAATATTATTCCATCTGTTCCACAGGAATCTATTCAGAAAGAATCGGCAGGCAAACATAAACGGGCAATTTATATTCCTCGTTTAAAAGAAAAATTTAATAGCGAAATTGTTCCAAACTTAATGAAAGAGTTCGCTTTTAAAAGTCCGATGCGTGTTCCTCGTCTTCAAAAAATTGCTATCAATCAAGGCGTTGGAGATGCTGTTGCGGATAGAAAAATAATTGATGCTGCTCTTGGTGAATTATCTATCATTACCGGACAGAAACCGGTTGCTACACATGCAAAAAAAGATATTTCAAACTTTAAAGTTCGTAAAGGATTAGCCATCGGAACAAAAATTACACTTCGCGGAAATCAGATGTACGAATTTCTTGACCGTTTTATTTCTGCTTCCCTTCCACGTATTCGTGATTTCAAGGGCATCAGTAAAAGAGGATTTGATGGAAGAGGAAATTATACACTTGGCATCAAGGAGCAAATTATTTTTCCGGAAATCAATCTTGATAAAATCAATAAGATAAGAGGAATGGACATTACTTTTGTTACCAATGCTAACAACGACAATGAAGCATATACACTGCTCAGAGAATTTGGAATGCCTTTTAAAAAAGAAGAAGATGACGACAAAAAAAGCAGAAAGATTAAAAGAGTAGATGCTTTTGCTCCTATTGTAGCAACTAAAAAAATTATTAAGGAAAAAACGTAATCTATACGGAAATAAAAAAAATAATACAACCAAATTACAATTAAATTTATTTTTCATGGCAAAAGAAAGTATCAAGGCAAGACAAAGAAAACGTGAAAAACTCGTAGAGCAATACGCTGAAAGACGCAAAGTTCTTAAAGAAGCAGGTGATTACATTGGATTAAGTAAACTTCCACGTAATTCGTCCAAAGTACGATTGCATAATCGCTGTAAAATAACAGGACGGGCACGCGCTTATTCACGTCAATTTGGAATTTCTCGTCTCGTCTTCAGAGAATGGGCGCTGAACGGAAAAATTCCCGGTGTAACTAAAGCAAGTTGGTAAAACTAAAATAATGATAAATGATAAATGAAATGCAGTTGATAATCAATAGTTTGGCAAGATCACTACAAGTAATCAATAATCAATAATCAATAGTTCGGCTTCGGCTCACTACAAGTAATCAATAATCAATAATCAATAACTAATGGATACAATTGGAGATTTTTTAACGCAGATAAGAAACGCGATAAAAGCAAATCACAGGATAGTGGAAATTCCTGCATCCGGTCTTAAAAAAGAAATTACAAAAATTCTGAAAGACAAAGGATACATACTTGATTACAAAATAAAAGAAAATAAAGTTCAGGATACGATAAAGATTGCATTAAAGTATCATCCTGTTACTAAAAAATCTGCCATTCAAAAAATTCAACGTGTGAGCAGACCCGGACTCAGAAAGTTTTCTAAAGTTGAAACAATACCACGCGTGTTAAATGGACTCGGTATTGCAATTCTTTCTACCGAAAAAGGTGTAATAACCGATAAAGAAGCACGCAAAATGAATGTGGGTGGTGAAGTAATTTGTTATATTTATTAAAAATTTAAAATCATGTCAAAAATAGGAAAAATACCCATTAATATTCCGCAAGATGTACATGTAAATGTATCGGACAAAAATGTAGTTACCATAAAAGGAAAAATGGGCGAACTTACTCAAACGGTTGATCCTTCTATTATGATAAAAATAGAAGATGGGAAAATCTTGATTAAACGTCCGACTGAACAAAAACGTCACAAAGCCATGCACGGTATGTACAGGTCTCTTTTATCAAACATGGTAAAAGGTGTTAGTGAAGGATATAAAATCGTACAAGAACTTGTGGGTGTTGGCTACAAAGCCACGCACAAAGGACAACAATTAGAACTGAGTACGGGATATTCACATAACGTTGTATTTGAATTACCCAAAGAAATAAAATTAGAAACAAAAACAGAAAGAAGCAGCAACCCTATCATCACTTTACATTGTGCCGATAAACAATTGCTCGGGCAAGTTGCCGCCAAAATACGTTCTATCCGTCCTCCTGAACCATACAAAGGCAAAGGTATTAAGTTCGCTGGAGAACGATTGAGAAGAAAAGCCGGAAAGACAGCAGCCACAGCTGCTAAATAGAAAATAGAAAATAGAAAATTTAAAAAACAAAAAATTAAAATGAATAAAAAAGCTCTTCGTAGGATTAGAATAAAAAAAAGAATTCGCAGTAAAATAAGCGGCAATACTGCACGACCACGACTGGTGGTATTCAGAAGCAATAGCGAAATCTATGCCCAGTTAGTTGACGACTCAACAGGGAAAACAATCGTTGCCGCTTCATCACTCGGGAAATCTGTTATCAAAGAATTATCAGGAAAAAATAAAACAGAACAGGCAAAAGTAATTGGTTCCGAAATTGCTAAAAAATCTATCGGCAAAGGAATCAGCAATGTTGTTTTTGACCGAGGTGGATATTTGTATCACGGCAGAGTAAAAGCATTGGCTGATGCTGCACGCGAATCGGGATTAAAATTTTAATAATTGATATTATACAGAAAAATAATTGATGATAAATTTTATGAAAAAATTAATATTGATAATTGTTCTGTTTTTAACTTTTGGATTTTGGACATCAAATTCTTCTGCTCAAAATACTTTTACTCAAGCAGACAGAGACCGTCTTATCAGAATGGAAGCAATATTAGAACAACATGACAAACGTTTTGAACAAATTGATAAACGTTTTGAAGAATTACGAGCAGATATGAATGCACGTTTTGAATCCGTTGATAAACGTTCTGAAGAATTACGAGCCGATATGAATAATCGTTTTGAACAAACCAATACTTACATTGGCTGGTTGATAGCATTGTTTTGTGCCATCACTGCATCTACTATTGGTTTTGCTATATGGGACAGACGCACTATGGTTCGTCCTTTTGAAACCAAAGTAAAAGAAGTAGAATCCTCTATAGAGAACATCAGATCATTAATAGAAGACCAAATTAAAAAAACATCTCAAAGTATTCATGTTTGGCGCGAACTGGCAAAGACGGATAATAAAATAGCCGAAGCACTCAGGACATATAGTTTGCTTTGAAAATGATATGATAAACTTTTTTATATGAAAACAAAAAGTATTTTAATTGCAATAATTCTAACTTTTAATTTCGGATTTTTTACTGATAATTCTTCTGCTCAAAATACTTTTACTCAAGCAGACAGAGATCGTCTTATCAGAATGGAAGCAATATTAGAACAACATGACAAACGTTTTGAAGAATTACGAGCAGATATAAATAACCGTTTTGAACAAACCAATACTTACATTGGCTGGTTAATAGTATTGTTTTGTGCTATCACTGCATCTACTATTGGCTTTGCTATATGGGACAGACGTACGATGATTCGTCCTTTTGAAACCAAAGTAAAAGAAATAGAATCCTCTATGGAGAACATCAGATCATTAATAGAAGACCAAATTAAAAAAACATCTCAAAGTATTCATGTTTGGCGAGAACTGGCAAAGACGGATAATAAAATAGCCGAAGCACTCAGGACATATAGTTTGCTTTGAAAATGTAATTTGAATTAAATAAAATAAATAAAAATAAAAATGACAAAAGAAACAATTAAAAGAGTTAAATCAAGTGAGTTGGAATTAAAAGATCGGCTTGTGTCGGTTCAACGTGTAACAAAAGTTACCAAAGGCGGACGCACTTTTAGTTTCTCCGCTATTGTTGTTGTAGGAAACGGCAAAGGTGTTGTTGGTTACGGACTCGGTAAAGCCCGCGAAATAGCTGATGCTATTGCCAAAGGAGTTGATGATGCCAAAAAAAATTTAGTAAAAGTGCCTCTTATTAAAGGCACTGTTCCTCACATTCAGTATGGAAAGTTTGGTGGTTCACGTATTTTTTTAAAACCTGCATCACATGGTACCGGTGTTATTGCCGGAGGTGCTATGCGTGCTATTTTAGAAAGTGCTGGTGTTACTGATGTGCTGGCTAAATCAATGAGATCATCAAATCCGCATAACGTGGTGAAAGCAACGATGGATGCATTGATGAAATTAAGGGACCCCGCTACAGTTGCTAAAAATCGCGGTATAACACTTGATAAAGTTTTTGGAGGATAATGTCAATTAAAAATTAAAAGAAAATTTACAAAAACAAATTAATGTTAGCATAATATGGAATTACATAACTTATCATACGCCAAAGGAGCAATTCATAAATCCAAACGTATAGGACGCGGACAAGGATCCGGAAAAGGAGGAACATCCACACGTGGAAATAACGGACAGCAAGCACGCGCTGGTTATCAACAAAAAAGAGCTCACGAAGGCGGACAGATGCCTTTGCAAAGAAGAGTGCCAAAATTTGGATTTACTAATATTTTCAGAAGAGAATATACTCCTGTAAATCTTGACACTATTCAAAAACTTGCCGATGAAAAAAATATAAATTCATTTGAGATAGCCACTTTTATAGAGAATGGCTTGGTATCAAAAAAAGATTTAGTGAAAATACTCGGACGGGGAGAACTGAAAACAAAAGTGAATGTGAAAGCCCACGCTTTTTCTGCTTCTGCAAAAACATCTATTGAAGCAAAAGGCGGAAAAGCAGAAGTACTCATTAAGCAAAAGTCGCAAACGAATATCTAAAAAATATCTTCCCCTCTATGAAACATAAATTTTCAATCTTTACTCAAAGGGGAAAATTAAATACATACTGTTTTTATAGCAATAATCAATTTTTGTTTGCGACTTTTTATTTACAATCAAATAAAGATTGCTTACAGATGCCTATGTCTTACATACAGTCCTGTTTCTCTTACATACAGTTCTGTTTCTCTTACATACAGGTGTCAAGATCGGCATTATTTATGACACAATGTTATTTAGTATATCAAGAAACCGCTTTTGATAATAAAAACATTCATAATATAAACTAAAAACAAAAACAAAATGGCAAAAAACCAAACCATACAATTGTCTCCAAAAAAGCTTAAAGAAGACGAAAACACATTTATCTCTCTTAAAGCAACAGTAGGTTATATACCTATGAACACAGCATACACCATTGCAAATGGTGATAAGATTCAGGGCAGTATCAAAACCACAGCAGATGCAGAACAAGTGGCTATTGATATGCTTAAAGCCGCCCGTGATAATAAAGTGAAAGCCGAATGGGATTTTCACAATTATATTTTGGGAGCGATTGAACAAGTGATTGCTCAATTTGGTGGTGATAGCAATCAACTTCAAAGTTTAGGCAGAAAAAAAAAAATCGGAATACAAAAGATCTCCGGGCAGACCAAAGGGAAAGCCGCCTGTTGGTTGAGAATTGATTATTGAATATTGAATATTGATTACTTGCCTGCCTGTGCAGACGGCAGACAGGTAGTGAGCCGAAGCCGAACTATTGATTATTGGACTTACATAGAAGTTTGTTTTATCACAAATTTATTGCTAATCAATAAATTAGTGAATTTTCTTAGTGAATCTTTGTGGCAGAATTATCTTTTTTTGCGTAAATCATAGTTTTATCTATGAAAATTAGAAGATAAAATAAAACAGGGGAGATACTTTTTATAAAGTCGTATCCTTTTTATAATGGACAATGTTGCGTTTTTATGTTTAGGCGAATAACAGTGATATTTTATACCATATATTTTAAACATTCAAATACATTATGAAAAACTTAATTCAAACCATAAAAAACATTTTTACGATTGAAGACCTTCGCTTCAAAATTATTTATACTCTTGTTTTCATTCTCATTTATCGGCTTGGTTCGTTTGTAATGCTTCCCGGTGTTAATGGAGATGCTATGGAAGCAAAAGGTGATGCCGAAGGACTTGCCGGACTCATTAACATGTTTGCAGGCGGTGCCTTTTCACGTGCATCCATTTTCGCTCTCGGAATCATGCCTTACATTTCTGCTTCCATCGTGATGCAATTGTTAAGCATGGCACTCCCTTATTTTCAACGTATGCAAAAAGAAGGCGAAAGCGGCAGAAAAAGAATTAATCAGTATACGCGCGTTCTTACCATTATGATTACCGTTTTGCAGGCACCGGGATATATTGCTTCACAACTTACAGGATATCCGGGCGTTGTTCCGGATCCTTCCACTCTTTGGTGGGTAACTACTGTTATCATTCTTGTAGCGGGAACCATCTTTGTAATGTGGCTCGGCGAAAAAATTACTGACAGAGGACTTGGAAACGGAATCTCACTCATCATTATGATTGGAATTATTGCTGACCTTCCTTTTGCTTTTGTTTCTGAATTTGCCACACGCATGGAAGCAAAAGGAGGCGGACTTATCATGCTACTTCTTGAATTAGTGTTTTTGCTTTTTGTCATCATTACTTGCATTCTGCTCGTTCAGGGAACGCGGAAAATACCGGTTCAGTTCGCAAAAAAAATTGTCGGCAACAAACAATATGGTGGAATTCGCCAATACATTCCGCTGAAAGTAAATGCCGCCGGAGTTATGCCAATCATCTTTGCACAAGCAATTATGTTCATTCCCTTAACTATTGCCGGCTTTGCTTCTTCCAATCAAATGAGTGGAGCAATTGCTGCTCTTTCTAATCACAACGGCTTTGTCTATAATTTTATTTTCGCACTGTTAAATATTGTATTCACATATTTCTATACCGCTATCATGATAAATCCAACGCAGATGGCAGATGATATGAAACGCAATGGCGGATTTATTCCCGGTATAAAACCCGGAAAAAAAACCGCAGAGTTTATTGATGATATAATGTCAAAAATAACTTTGCCAGGCGCTATCTTTCTTTCACTCGTTGCCATCATGCCTGCTCTTGCAAGAAATTTTTTAGATATCAATGATCAATTTTCAAGATTCTACGGAGGAACATCACTGCTTATTTTAGTTGGTGTAATGCTTGACACTTTGCAACAAATAGAAAGTCATTTATTGATGCGACACTATGATGGATTGATGAAATCCGGAAAAATAAAAGGAAGAACATCTATGAGCATGGCAACAGCATAAACAAATAGCAAATAGAAAATAGAAGATAGCAAATAGAAGATAGAAGATAGAAGATAGAAATGGGTATAATCAAACCCTAATTAGTAATGCCAAATGCCCAATGAGTAAAAAAATATATTACAAGACTGGAGAAGAAATAGAATTGATTCGTGAAAGTTGTTTGCTGGTTTCTAAAACACTTGCCGAAGTAGCGAAAAATATTAAATCGGGAATTAGCACAATAGAACTTGATAAGATAGCAGAAATATTCATTAACGATAATGGCGGAAAACCTGCATTCAAAGGATACCGCAGAGGAAAAGATGTTTTTGAATACTCACTTTGTATTTCGGTAAACGAGCAAGTAGTTCATGGAATTCCCGGAACATATCAACTGAAAGAAGGCGATATTGTTTCCATTGATTGCGGAGTTCTGAAAAATGGTTTTTATGGCGATTCGGCTTATACATTTGCAGTAGGAGAAATAAAAAAAGAATTATCACAATTGATTCGGGTAACAAAAGAATCGCTCTACAAAGGAATTGAAATGGCAATAATAGGAAAACGAATTGGTGATATTAGCAGTGCTGTGGAAAGTTATGTAAAAGAATACGGATACAACGTAGTACGCGAATTAGTGGGACATGGAATCGGAAAAAGTTTACACGAATCACCTGAAGTACCAAACTACGGAAAACGCGGAACAGGAGTACGATTAGAAGAAGGATTAGTAATAGCCATTGAGCCGATGATCAACATGGGAAAAAAAGATGTGCAAACAGGAGATGATGGATGGACGGTTTCAACAAGCGACAAAAAACCATCTGCTCATTTTGAACATACGGTAGCAGTAAAAAATAACAAAGCAGAAATACTTACATCATTTGAACTGATAGAAAAAGAAGAAGCAAGAAAAAAGGAAACTTGTTCCATTGGATAGAAGAAAGTATAAAGAAAATAGTTTTGTCATATTGGTATTACTTTTTTTGTAGTTTTGCATTTTGTGATTTTGTAAAAAATTTAATTTACAAAATTTTTGTAATTCGTAAAAGTATGGCAAAACAATCGTTGATAGAACAAGATGGAATTATTATAGAAGCATTATCAAATGCTATGTTTCGTGTAAAATTAGAAAATGGACACATCCTCACGGCTCATATTTCAGGTAAGATGCGGATGCATTACATAAGAATTTTACCGGGAGATAAAGTACATTTGGAAATGTCGCCTTATGATTTAACAAAAGGAAGAATAACTTTTAGATATAAATAAATTGACAATAAAATTGAATATTATTTTAATATCACACACATTAGAAATTATCAGATTGATATTGAATCTGTTTATAAAATAATCATATATAGTGAGAATGATACTTACATAAATAATTATAAATATGAAAGTAAGAACATCCATAAAAAAACGTAGTACTGACTGCAAGATCGTTCGCAGAAAAGGACGATTGTATGTTATCAATAAAAAAACACCAAAGTTCAAACAACGACAAAAATAAAAAGTGATTCCAACCTCTAAACAAAAAAACAATGGCACGTATTGCTGGTATTGATATTCCAAAAAATAAACGCGGAGTAATAGGACTTACATATGTTTATGGTATTGGTCCAAGTTCTGCCCGCAAGATTCTTAAAGAATCTAATATAGATGTTAACAAAAAAGTTCAGGATTGGAACGATAGCGACCTGAACAAAATCCGCAGCATCATTACTGAAAAATTTAAAGTAGAAGGAGCACTTCGTTCTGAAGTTCAACTGAACATTAAACGATTGATAGATATTGGTACCTACCGCGGAATGAGACACAAAAAAGGTGCTCCTGTTCGCGGACAACGTACACGCAGTAATGCACGTACACGTAAAGGAAAAAGAAGAACTATTGCAAATAAAAAAATAGCGCCAGGTAAAGGTTAATATTATATATTGATTTTAGTAGTTATCTAAATGGCATTGCAAAAATAGGAAATAGGGCAAATAACTTAAATAATAAATAATCGTTAAATCAAAAAAAAATGGCAGAAGAAAAAAAATCACAACAACAAACTCAAGGCGATGAAGTAGTAGCGAAATCTGTTAAAACGAAAAAAAAGAGAACTGTAAAAATTGATGCTGTTGGAGAGGCGCATATTCATGCGGCTTTTAATAATATCATCATTTCCATTACCAATAGTCGTGGACAGGTAATTGCTTGGTCATCAGCAGGAAAAATGAAATTTCGCGGTTCAAAAAAGAATACTCCCTATGCAGGTATGATAACTGCTGCCGATTGTGCTCGTACTGCTTATGGATTAGGATTACGTAAAGTAAAGGTATATATCAAAGGACCGGGAGCAGGAAGAGAAAATGCTATCCGTACTTTACATATGAACAAATTAGAGATTTTGGAAATTATAGATCTGACACCTATTCCGCATAACGGCTGTCGTCCTCCTAAAAAGAGAAGAATATAGAAATAAAATTATTATAGAATAAATTTTTTACAAACAATAAATTAAAAATGGCAAGATACACTGGTCCTAAATTAAGAATCTCAAGAAGATTTGGCGAACCCATCCTTGGTGGCGGAAAAACATTAGAGAAAAAAGCATATTCTCCCGGTATGCATGGTATGACAAAAAAACATACCAAGAAATCAGAATATTCTGTTCAACTTTCAGAAAAGCAGAAAGCCAAATATATTTATGGTGTTATGGAGCGTCAGTTTGAAAACATTTTCCATCGTGCTGCCAGCCACAAAGGAGTTACAGGAGAAGTACTGCTTCAACTTTTGGAATCGCGTTTGGACAACACTACTTACAGAATGGGCGTTGCTCCCACCCGCAGAGCTGCACGACAATTGGTTTCTCATAAACATATTATTGTAAATGGAAAAGTTGTAAATATTCCATCTTATACTTTAAAACCCGGTGATATTGTTGGCGTAAGAGAACGTTCAAAAAACATGAATTCTATTCGCAACTCTATAGCATCTGGTAATACAAAGTATCCATGGATTGAGTTTGACAACAATCTGTTACAAGGGCGGTTTCTTGCTATGCCCGAACGTACGCAGATACCAGAAAATATTAAAGAGCAACTTATAGTAGAATTGTATTCTAAATAAAAATAGTGTCAGTTGTTTATTGCATTTTAAAAACACTGACTATGTAAAGCGTTATTCGTTATTTGTAAATTGTAAATTGTAAATCGTTAATCGTTAATCGTAAATTGTAAATCGTAAATTGTAAATCGTTAATCGTTAATCGTTAATTGTAAATTGATAATCGTAAATTGATAATCGTAAATTGTAAATCGTAAATCGTAAATCGTAAATCGTAAATCATAAATCTTAAATCTTAAATCACTATGGCAACTTTCTTATTTCAAAAACCCGAAAAAGTAATCATGCTCCATTCTACTGACACAGAAGGACAGTTTGAATTTCGCCCACTTGAACATGGCTATGGAGTTACTATTGGAAATGCATTTCGTAGAATTCTTCTTGCATCTCTGGAGGGTTATGCTATTACGGGCTTGCGTATAGATAATATTGATTACGAATTTTCTACTATCAAAGGGATCCTTGAAGATGTAACTGAAATAGTTTTAAATCTAAAGCAGGTACGTTTCAAACAACAGGTTAATGGCGTTGATACTGAAAAGATAACTATTTCTCTTAGCGAAAAGAAACAATTTACTGCTGGAGATATTGGAAAATTCACTTCAAATTTTATGATACTTAATCCGGAGTTGGTAATTTGCAATATGGAAGAAAATGTGAAATTAAAATTTGAAATCACCATTAATAAAGGACGGGGATATGTTCCTGCCGAAGAAAACAAACCTCTGAATAGCCCTATTGGTTTTATTCCCATTGATTCCATCTATACACCAATCCGTCATGTAAAATACACGGTGGAAAATTACCGCGTTGAACAAAAAACTGACTATGAAAAACTTATTCTGGATATCAAAACTGATGGCTCCATTCATCCAAAAGATTCATTGAAAGAAGCAGCAAGAATTCTTATTCAGCACTTCGTTCTTTTCTCTGATGAAAAAATTATTTTCAATGCAGAAGAGAAAAAAGAAAATGATAGCTTTGATGAACACTCACTTCATCTTTGTCAACTGCTCAAATCAAGATTGATTGATATGGATCTTTCCGTTCGGGCGTTGAACTGCTTGAAAGCAGCAGATGTTGAAACACTTGCCGACTTGGTATCTTTTAATAGAATGGACCTATTGAAATTCCGCAACTTTGGAAAAAAATCTTTGACTGAATTAGAAGACCTTGTAAACACAAAAGGGCTGCATTTTGGAATGGATGTATCTAAATACGGTTTTATAAAGGAAAAAAAAACAACCACAATCAATAGATAATATTAACGATGAGACATAGAAAAAAGATAAATCATTTAAGTAGAACTAATTCGCATCGCTATGCTTTGCTGTCAAATATGGCTGCATCACTTATTCTGCATAAGCGAATTAACACTACGGTGCAGAAAGCAAAATCATTGAGAAAATTCGTTGAACCAATTCTCACTAGATCAAAAAATGATACTACTCACTCCCGCAGAATGGTTTTTCGTCAGTTGCAAAATAATAAAGTGGTAGCCACTTTATTTCGTGATGTGGCACCAAAAATTGCTGAACGGCACGGAGGATATACACGTATCCTAAAAACCGGATTTCGTCTTGGCGATAATGCCGAAATGTGTCTCATGGAACTAGTGGACTTCAATCAAATCATGCTTGACGCAAAAAAACAAAAGACATAAAAACAACAAAGAGAACCAGACGCGGTGGAGGTAAGAAAAAAAATGAAACGAAATTAGAATCAGCAGAACAATCAACATTAGAACAATCAACACCAGAACAATCATCAGCAGAACAATCAACATTAGAACAACCAATAGCGGAACAATCGACATCAGAACAATCAACACCGGAACAACCAATAGCGGAACAACCAACGTCAAACTCTGAAGAGAAAAAAAGTGAATGATTTTTGGGGAGAAGTTACTAATTATTTCATCGGAGCAGTTGATTTTTTACTTGGCAAAATCCATCACACAATTCCATTTTTCCTTTTTATGCGGCTGAATGGAAACGCCAATGTATTTCAGATTCTTATCAAGAATATTTTTGCGGTATTCAATTGAACCCTGTCCTTCATTTATAAGCAATTTGATAACAATAGAAATCGCATCTTGATGTCCATAGCCACAGTTTTCTACTACAGAAGAATATATGTTTTTAAATTTTTTTACACGAAAGTCATAACTCTTGCCGTCAGAAGCAAAATGTCCCGTCTTGCCGGATTTCCCTAAATCTTTTGCATGCTCTAATGCTTCTTCCAAAAGATCCTGTTTCACAGTTAATATATCCATTGGTTTGTATTTGGCAGTAAGGTCATGCTGAAGAGATCTGGAAAAAGTAGTGAGTTTGGTTTTAGTTGAATCCATGTATTTCTGAAAATATGTTTTTGCAAAAAGATCGGAATTTAGCCGAACGAGATTCACATAATAGATAACCTTTTTTTCCTCAGCAGAAAGAGAAGAAATGTCTTTTGCCGAGTTTGCTTTTTCTAATGTTGCTGCATCCCATTTTGAAAAAGGATAATCGCCGGATTGTTTTCCGAAAGATAAAAACAACAGTGTTGCCGGGATAAAATAAATAATTTTTTTCATATTGTTAGTGTTTCTCTTATAGGTTTTTATTTAACGGGATAAACTTTTTCTCCATTGATATATGTACAAATTACTTTTGTTTTCGGAACCTCATCAATATTTATTTTCATAATGTCTTTATCAAGAATTACAAAGTCGGCAAATTTTCCGCGTTCAATGCTTCCTTTTTCTTTTTCTTCAAAGTTAGAATATGCTGCCCATAAAGTCATGCCTTTCAGAGTTTCTTCACGTGTCAAAGCATTTTCTGTTTGGAACCCTTCTTCGGGAAATCCTTTCAAATCCTTTCTTGCTACTGCGGCATAAAAAGTGTACAGCGGATTAATATTTTCCACAGGGAAATCTGTGCCAAGTGCAACCATATCTGTAGCTTTTAATAAATCCTTGTAAGCATACGCGTATTTCACTCGTTCATTTCCTAATCTGTCTTTTGCCCAATACATATCAGAAGTTGCGTGAGTAGGTTGGATGGAAGGAATGATGTTATTTTTTGATTTCAAAAATGCCAATGAAGAAATATCAGATTTTGTAGTAACTTGAAAATGTTCTATTCTCCATCTTGAATCTAAATAAGTAATAAATATTTTTTTATATGTATCCAAAATCAATCTCACACCCGAATCTCCAATGCAATGCGTATTCATCTGAAATCCTTTTTCAAACATTTTTTGTGCCATCTCTTTATAATATTCTTTTTTACTAATAAGAAATCCCTGTTGGTTCGGTTTATCGGAATATGGTTGAAGCAAACATGCACCGCGAGAACCCAGAGATCCATCAGCATAAAATTTAAATGAACGAACATTCAGACGTTCAGTTTTGTAAGTACCATGTTGTAAATAGTAATTCAAGTTTTCTTTTGAATCACTGAGCATGGCATACACGCGCATTTTTAATTCATTATTTTTTTGCATCTCGTCAATCAAATCAACAACTTGTTTTTCCAATCCTGCATCATCAATAGTTGTCAAGCCGACAGCAAAACAATTTTTTTGTGCAAAGAGAAGAGCATTTTTTATTTTTTCATTTGAAGGTGGAGGAATTATGTTCGCAATCAAATCAACTGCATTGTCAATTAAAATACCCGTGAGATTTCCATTTTTCATTTCCACAATTCCACCATTTACTTTTGTTTTTCCAGTAATGTTTGCTTTACGGAGTGCAGCAGAATTTACAAGGGCAGCATGTCCATCAACACGTTTCAAAAAAACAGGAGTGTTCGGAAAGAGAGAATCCAATTTTACTCTGTTCGGAAATTCTTTTATATCCCAGTCGTTTTGATCCCATCCTCTTCCTGTAATCCACTCCGATTTATTTGTTTTTGAAAATTCTACCACACGCTTAATAACTTCGTCAAAAGATTTTGTCTCCACCAAATTTACCTTCTGCAAATTAAGTCCGTAACTCAAAAAATGACAATGAGCATCAATGAATCCGGGAAAGACAGATTTGCCTTGTGCATCAATTTTTTCTTTCGCATCATACTTTGAAAGAATATCATTATTAGTTCCTATGGAAAGAATTTTTCCGTTCTTCACTGCAAATGCTTCTTTTACCGACATAGATGAATCCACTGTGTAAACAATTGCATTATGCACAATTATGTCAGCAGATTCTTTTTTTGGTGAACAGAATGAGAAAAAAAACAGCATGATAAAAAAATATTTACGGATACATTTCATATTATAAATTTTTTCTATGAACAAGATAAGTATTTGCCTGTGCAGTTGGAGTTATGGTTACATCGCTTATGTTTACATGAGCGGGACGTGTGGCAGCCCAGTAAATTATTTCCGCTATATCCTGAGCCGTTAGCGGTGTAATATTTTGGTAAACTTTTTTTGCATTGTCTGTATTGCCTTTGAAACGCACTAATGAAAATTCTGTTTCCACTAAACCGGGAGCAACATTAGTTATACGAATTCCATGCTGGTGCATATCAATACGCATAGAACGGCTGAGTGCATCTACAGCAAATTTGGTGGCACAATAAACATTTCCGTTTGGATACACTTCTTTTCCCGCAAGCGAAGCAACATTGATGATATGTCCTTTCTTGTTTTGAATCATCAGCGGAGCAATGTGACGAGTAACATAGAGTAATCCTTTTATGTTTGTATCAATCATTCTTTCCCAGTCATCAATGCTGCCATCTTGTATTGGATTAAGTCCTGAGGCAAGTCCGGCATTGTTCACGAGCAAATCAATATTTTTCCATTCTGAATTAAGTGCAGTGATATGTTTCACCACTTCTTTCAAATGACGTATATCAAAACAAAGGGGTAAAACTTTTATTTTATTTTTTTTCTTCAGTTCATAAGAAATCATTTCAAGCCGGTCTTTTCTTCTGCCGGTGATAATGAGATCCCATTTGTTAAGAGCAAAAATTTCAGCAGTTGCCTTGCCGATTCCTGATGTTGTTCCTGTAATGAATGCTATCATAAATGATTTTGTAGTTTCTATTAAGATGGATTTTAATACGTTTTGCTATCTGAATAAATTAGAATGATGTTGTGGTTTTTGTTAAATAAATTCCTGCTGTACAAACGTACATAAAATTTTCAATTACAAATTAACGGGATAAAATCCAAAAAAGGATTTATAAAAGAATATTTGGCATTAGTAACTAAGTATACACAATTGATTATTCCGCTTTAGCATTAATAGTTTTATAGAGTATTCAAGCATTTCCTTGCTTTTGCTATAGCATTTTGTCTTTCTTCTTAATCTTGCCAAGTAATGACGCAATAAACTA
>JAZDJJ010000152.1:0-4793 GCA_043804035.1 Bacteroidota bacterium | reverse complement strand
TCCAATAGATTTATGTAAAGCATTTATCAAAGAGTATAGTCCGTTTGTACAAGAAAAAACTTTTTTGGTGATTTTTTTTTTCATCAGGAGATTTTTTTTCAAACATTCGTTTTATGGATCCTCCTATAAAACTACCGTATTTTTGTTCAAGATTGTAAAGTTTCGGGAAGGCATATTTGGTTATTAGTTTTGATGGGTCGCCGGCATAAACACCCAAAATAAATGGGTCTATAGCATAATTCAAAAAACTTATTCCCATCCGCCGTTTCACTAATGAAGCCAAGTCCTCATCAGGATTTTTACCCGGTCTACAAAAAGGTTCTTTCAATAATGATAATTTATCTTTGAAAGTAAATAAAGGTGTACTAATTGCATCAATCAAACCTGTTGGCAAAGCATTCCATCTTCCATTTTTCAACACATATCTTTTTTCAACATTCTTATCAGCAATTTCTATATTGCATTTATCAGATAATTCTTCAAAAATATTTGCAACCGAAGCATTTGATATTACACCTGTATTAGGTCCTTCTTCGTAAATAAAACCAGAATCGTTTACCGTATTTATTACTCCGCCAACCCGTTCCTTTTGTTCAAGAATAATAAAATTTTTTTTGGCTTTATTAAGATAGTAAGCAATGGTCAGTCCTGTTAATCCTGCTCCGAGAATTACAATATCTGTAAAATATTTTTTGTTTTCCATTGATTTCATTTGAAAGCATGAAACATTGCAATCACACTTTTGCCCCCTATTACCGTATCATTCAACTTCACATTCACTTTGGTGCCAAGCGGAAGAATCACATCAACGCGCGAGCCGAATTTTATGAATCCACATTGTTCGCCTTGTTTTACGATTTCATTTTCTTTTCCGTAAAAAACAATTCTTCTAGCAAGAGTTCCTGCAATTTGCCGAAAAAGTATTTCCGTATTCTTATCACTCTCTCCTGAAAAAGAAGCGACGTTAGCGAGACATACAGTTGTTCTTTCATTCTCCGTAGATGATTTTGGATGCCATGCAACTAAATATTTTCCTGAATGATATTTGTAATACGAAATTTTTCCACTCACAGGATAACGGTTCGTATGTACATTAAATGGTGACATAAAAATGGAAATCTGAATTCTTCTGTCGTGAAAATATTCTTCTTCAAAAATTTCTTCAATCACCACCACTTTTCCATCAGCAGGTGCAAGAATATTTTTTTCATTAAGAATAATTCTTCTGTGTGGATTCCTAAAGAACTGCACAATGAGAATGAAAAGAATAACTGAAAGCAAATATCCAATCCACTTTACAATTTCATTTCCACCAAAAAAATAAATTACAGAATTGAGGATGACAATAAAAATTATTGTGATAACGATGGTAAGGTATCCTTCTTTGTGAATCATAGCATTTTATAAATTACTAATGGTTGATGGTCAAATTACTAATTACGAATTTTGTTTTTACCTTTAAAAAAAACAATCTCTGCAATCAATAATTTTTTATTTAATGTTTTCCGAAAATAGCAAAATAAAATCTTCCTTAATTGCTTTTTTATTTTCTCTGATTAGTTATGGACAATTTTCGTTTCCTGATACTGCATGGATTTATACTTATGGAGGAGCAGGAATGGATGAGGGCAGAGATATTCAATATACTTCCGATGGCGGATTCATCATTGCCGGTACTACGAATTTTTACGGTTCTGGCAATACAGCAATATATCTTATAAAAGTTGATTCCAATTGCACACACCAATGGTCAAAAGCCATAGGTGGAATCGGTATTGAATGGGGATTTTCTGTGAAGCAAACATTTGATAAAGGATTTGTTGTTGCAGGATACACAAATAGTTTTGGTTATGGTGGATATGATATGTATCTTGTAAAAACTGATTCGGCAGGAAATATTCTTTGGGAAAAAACTTATGGCGGAACGAATTGGGATTTTGCTTATTGTGTTCAACAAACATCTGACAGTGGTTTTGTACTTTGCGGTTCAACATTTAGTTTCGGAAATGGAAACGAAGATAGTTATATTGTAAAGACAAATAAAAATGGAGATACTCTTTGGACCCGCACTACAGGTGGAGATAGTACAGATATTGCTTATTCAATTATCATCTACAACGATTCTACTTATTTATTCACAGGAGAAACTAATAGTTTTGGCAAAGGAAGCAGCGATGTATATTTCGGCACGATAAATAAACAAGGAACTTTTTCAACTCATACTTTTGGTACTACAAAATCTGATAAGGGCTACTGTATAGAAAAAACATTTGATAATAATGTGGTGATTTTCGGAGAGACAGACAGTATACCAGCACCGACAATAACGGGTAAAAACGAACTACTTCTCAAACTTAATGCTCAAGGAATGTTACAATGGACACAAATTTTAGGAAGTGCAGGCGAAGATATCGGTAGAGCAGTGAAAGAAAAAACTAATGGCGATTTACTTACTTGTGGTAGCATCAATCCAAGTGGCATGGGCGGTTCAGGACTTCATATACAAATGCTTAATTCCGGAGGATGGTGGAAAAGTGGGCCCGCTTTTGGTGGCTCGGGTGATGAAAAAGGATATGCACTAATCATTACACCAAAAAAAGAAGTTGCCTTTATCGGTTCCACTACATCTTACGGGCAAGGGATGCAAGATGTTTATCTCATCAAAATGAAAAGTGACTCCATCGTAATGGATTATTCACTTGTGATAAATAAATTCAAGGATACAACTCTTTCACCGCTTGGAATACAAGAACATATTTCAAATTCCTTTGTTCAAATTTATCCTAATCCATTTCACGAAAGCGCAATTTTGCAAATTACGAATCCACAGATTACAGATTACGAATTAAAAATTTATGACCTGTATGGCAGAGAAGTGATGACTGACTTTATTCGTAATGCAGATAAATTTATAATTTACAAAAAGAATCTTTCAAGCGGATTATATTTTTTTACTGTTTCGTACGAAAATTCTGTGCTTTCTATCGGAAAATTTATTACTTATTGACAGGACTTACGCAAAACTTTTTTAATTTTTTCTCTTGCGTATTAAAAAATTATTATTATAGGACTTACGCAAACCTGTCTGCCGTGTTCGGCACAGGCAGATCCGTATCGTCATTGCGACTGCGAGGCACGAAGCAGGAAGCAATCTCTTACTTCGGCAAGCTCAGTAACCAAATAGCAAGGACAGAGATTGCTTCGGGTGGCAACCCTCGCAATGACGTTAATTTGTATTTTTAGAACTGCCCATTAGTAATTGGAGTAAGAGTAAAATAATTATCATTAATATACAAAGCCGAAAGAATTAATAAATCATGATTGATAAACTTCAATCTATAAAACAGCATTGGTTAGAAATTGGAACTTTGCTTGCTGAACCGAAAGTACTCTCGGATATAAAGTCCTTTGCCCGATTGAACAAAGAATATAAAAATTTGAAAGTGATAGTAGATGCATTTGAAAAATACAAAAACATTCTCGGTAATATTGATTCTAGTAAAGACATTTTCATAAACGAAAAAGATGAAGAGTTAAAAGAAATGGCAAAGATTGATTTACATGAATTAGAATTTAAAAAAGAAAAAATGGAAAGCGATATTAAAAACATGCTTTTACCCAAAGATACTGATGACGAAAAAAATGCTGTGATAGAATTACGTGCAGGAACAGGAGGAGATGAGGCAAGTATTTTTGCTGGAAATCTTTACAGAATGTACACTCGCTATTGCGAACAAAAAGGATTTAAAGTTGAGATGGTAAATTTTAATTCTGGCACTATGGGAGGATTCAAAGAAGTGGTCTTTAATGTTATCGGAGATAATGCTTACGGTATTTTGAAATTTGAAAGCGGAGTTCATCGTGTTCAACGTGTTCCGGAAACAGAACAACAGGGAAGAGTTCATACTTCGGCAGCATCAGTAGTTGTGATGCCGGAAGCAGATGAAGTGGATGTAACTATCAATCCTGCTGATATTGAAATTCAAACTGCACGTTCGGGTGGTGCTGGTGGTCAGAATGTAAATAAAGTTGAAACAAAAGTAATGTTAACACACAAGCCAACTGGTATTGTTGTTGTTTGTCAGGTAGAACGTTCCCAATATGCAAACCGTGAAAAAGCAATGCAGATGCTTCGCACAAAATTATACGAAATGGAATATAAAAAACACATTGATGCAATTGCCAAAAAAAGAAAGACAATGGTTTCAACAGGCGACCGTTCAGCCAAAATCCGTACTTATAATTATGCACAGAGTCGCGTAACAGATCACCGTATCGGATTGAGTATTCACAATCTTCCTGTGTTTATGGATGGAGATATACAACAGATGATAGATGCATTGCAAATAGCAGAGAATGCAGAACGATTAAAAGAAGGAATAATGTAACTTCTTTATACCCTAAATGATAAATGATTAGTTGATAGGTTGATAGGTTGATGAACTATGATAAACTTGAAACTTTAGTTTAAATTTTTATTCGTTTATGTGTATTGAAAATTTTATGTAGGTTTGCATTTCAAAAAACCCAATCACTCTGACGACTCTGAAATGACCGAAGACGAAATTATTGTTCGTTATGAGAAGAAAGAAATTATCGGAATGACAATTTTAAATGCGAGCCAACAAAGAAAAAACAACATCTCCTAACCTGGACAAGCCAGAACCAAACAGGAAAACATAAATCCGAAATCTGAAAACAAATTCAAATTACAAATAAAAAATGTCAGAAAAAAAGCAGTTCCAAATATCATTTTTTTAGTGTTATATGTTGAAATTATTGAAAGTTGAAAG
>JAZDJJ010000151.1:0-13605 GCA_043804035.1 Bacteroidota bacterium | reverse complement strand
AACCATTAACCATTAACCATTAACCATTAACCATTAACCATTAACCATTAACCATTAACCATTAACCATTAACCATTAACCATTAACCATTAACCATTAACCATTAACCATTAACCATTAACCATTAACCATTAACTATGAAATTTGGAGTTGTAATTTTTCCCGGATCCAACTGCGATCAAGATATGATTTATGTTCTTCGCAAAATTATGTCGCAAAAAGTTGTTGAACTATGGCATAAAGAAAGAAACCTGCAAAACTGCGATATGGTTATTCTTCCCGGTGGATTTTCTTATGGCGATTACCTGCGTTCAGGTGCTATTGCCAGATTCGCTCCAATTATGGAAAAAGTAATTGAGTTTGCAAACAAAGGTGGATATGTGTTTGGAGTTTGTAATGGATTTCAAATCTTGTGCGAAGCAAAACTTATTCCAGGCACTCTTCTTCGTAATACAGAACAAAAATTTATCTGCAAAAATGTTTTCATCAAAGCACAGAATAATAATACGATGCTCACTTCTGCCATTCCAGAAAATAAAGTATTGAAAATTCCCATCGCCCACGAAGAAGGAAATTATTTTAATGATGCCAAATCATTGAAAAAAATGAACGACAACGGACAAATACTTTTTCGCTACTGTGATGAAAATGGAAACATTACTAGTGAAACCAACCCCAACGGTTCTATTGAAAATATTGCAGGAGTTTGTAACACACAAAAAAATGTTTTTGGAATGATGCCTCATCCCGAACGTGCATCAGATACTGAACTTGGAAATACGGATGGGAAGTTTTTGTTTGAATCAATTCTGAGTTTGCTGGGAGAGTAAAAAATTAAAGGATTTTTTCATTAGTATATTTCTTCTATAAATCTTTTTTGATTTTTATCGGTCTGTGTATTCATTAAAAATTTAATGTACGTTTGTATCCTGAATCGTATTATACAAATCATTATGAATAAAATTGCACTTATCACAGGCATTACCGGACAAGACGGTGCTTATCTCGCTGAATTACTGTTACAAAAAGGATACATCGTTCACGGTATTAAGCGCAGAAGTTCTCTCTTCAACACACAGCGCGTTGATCATCTTTATCAGGATCAGCATGAAAAAGGTATAAAGTTTTTTCTTCACTATGGAGATATGACTGACTCTACAAATCTTATTCGTATTGTACAGGAAACTCAGCCGGATGAAATTTACAACCTTGCAGCTCAATCGCATGTGCGGGTATCGTTTGAAAGTCCTGAATATACTGCTAATGCAGATGCACTTGGCACTCTTCGTCTTCTTGAATCTATTCGTATTTTAAAACTTGAAAAGAAAACAAAATTTTATCAGGCATCTACTTCTGAACTTTATGGAGATGTTTTGGAAACTCCTCAGAAAGAATCCACTCCTTTTAATCCGAGAAGTCCCTATGGTGCGGCAAAAGCGTATGCGTTTTATATCACTAAAAATTATCGCGAATCTTATGGAATATTTGCCTGCAATGGAATATTATTTAATCATGAAAGTCCTATTCGTGGAGAAACTTTTGTAACGAGAAAAATTACAAGAGCCACAGCAAAAATTCATTTTGGTTTGCAAAAAAAATTATTTCTCGGAAATCTTCATGCCGAACGCGATTGGGGACACGCTAAGGACTATGTGGAGGGAATGTATCTGATGATGCAGCAAAAAGAAGCGGATGACTTTGTTTTGGCAACGGGAAAAAAAATATCCGTTCGGAAATTTGTTGAACTTTCTTTTGCCGAAGTAGGAATGAAAATTGAATGGAAAGGAAAAGGAATAGAAGAAAAAGGATTTGATGTTGCATCAGGAAAAATAATTGTGGAAGTGGATAAAAAATATTTTCGTCCTACAGAAGTGGATATGCTTATTGGCGATACATCCAAAGCAAAAGAAAAACTCGGATGGTCAGCAAAATGTACTGTTGAAGAATTGGTGAAAGAAATGGTTGCAAGTGATTTGAAACTTTTTGAACGAGATAAATATCTATTATCAGGCGGACATGAAATCATGAATTTTAATGAATAAAAACAGCAGGATATATATTGCCGGGCATTGTGGAATGGTTGGGTTTGCCATTCTGAGAAAATTACAGCAAGAGGGGTTTGAGAATTTTGTTTTACGAACTTCGCAGGAACTTGATTTGAGAAATCAAAATAAAGTAAATGATTTTTTTGCTGAAGAAAAACCTGAGTATGTTTTTCTCGCCGCTGCAAAAGTAGGTGGTATTCACGCCAACAATATTTTTCGTGCTGAATTTATCTATACCAATTTGATGATTCAAAATAATGTGATTCATTCTGCTTATGAAAACAAAGTAAAAAAACTTTTATTTTTTGGCTCTTCTTGCATTTATCCCAAACTCGCACCACAGCCCTTGAAAGAAGAATATTTGCTCACCGGTTTGCTTGAACATACCAACGAATCCTACGCTATCGCAAAAATTGCAGGCATCAAAATGTGCGATGCTTACCGCTCACAGTACGGATGCAATTTCATTTCTGTGATGCCGACAAATTTATTCGGACCCAATGACAATTACGATTTAGAAAATTCCCATGTGCTTCCTGCTCTTCTCAAAAAATTTCATATTGCAAAAATGAAAAACGAATCACATGTAGTGGTATGGGGAACAGGATGCCCACGAAGAGAATTTTTGCATGTGGATGACCTTGCCGATGCTGCTCTTTTTCTGATGCAAAACTACAACAAACACGGCTTGATTAATATCGGAATGGGAACCGACCTCACCATAAACGAACTTGCACTGCTGATAAAAAAGATTGTAAACTACAAAGGCGAAATTCTTTTTGACACTAATAAACCGGATGGCACTCCACGCAAACTTTTGGATGTTTCCAAAATACATTCCCTCGGATGGAAGCATAAAATAAATTTAGAAGAAGGAATAAGAATGATTTACAAAGAAATGAAAAACCAAATTCAATCCGAATTTTCTAATTGAATAATATGTAATTTCTCTATATCTGCGAACTGCTACATTGCAAAATTTATTATTTGATTTTTCATGCAAATGGAGAAGTTACCATTCCCAAACTTAAAAAACGTAGTTAATGACTCCTCATATCATGCACCCCAATTATCTCTATCCAAACTTCTGTATTGAATGGCTTCGGCAAGATGATGCGTTTTTATTTCTTCAGAAAAATCTAAATCAGCAATGGTGCGGGCAACTTTCAGGATGCGGTCGTAAGCACGGGCAGAAAGTCCAAGTTTCTCCATAGCATTTTTCAGAATCGTTTGTCCATCTTCATCAATTTTGCATATAGAGTGAAGCATTCTGGAACTCATTTGTGCATTAGAATAAACACCTTGACTTTCTTTGAAACGAAGTTGTTGTATCTCTTTTGCTTTTATTACCCGCTCTCGTATTTTTTCGCTTGATTCTGCTTTTCGTTCACTTGAAAGTTCATTGAACGCAACAGGAGTAACTTCAATGTGAATGTCAATTCTATCAAGAAGAGGACCAGAAATTTTGTTGAGATATTTTTGTACAACACCCGGAGCACAGACACAATCTTTTTCAGGATGATTGTAATATCCACATGGACAAGGATTCATTGCTGACACAAGCATAAAACTTGTTGGATATTCTACAGAAAATTTTGCACGGGAAATAGTTACCACCCTGTCTTCAAGTGGTTGTCGCAAAACTTCCAGAACATTTCTGCTAAATTCCGGCAACTCATCTAAAAATAAAATTCCATGATGTGCAAGCGAAATTTCGCCGGGCTGAGGAAAACTTCCTCCACCTACCAATGCAACATCTGAAATGGTATGGTGTGGCGAACGAAACGGACGAATAGTAACGAGCGAAGTATTTTTTGTCATTTTGCCGGCAACCGAATGAATCTTGGTTGTTTCAAGTGCTTCTTCAATAGTAAGTGGTGGAAGAATAGTCGGCAGGCGTTTTGCAAGCATCGTTTTTCCTGAACCAGGAGGACCAATCATAATTACATTATGTCCGCCTGCTGCTGCAATTTCCAAAGCACGTTTGATATTCTCTTGTCCTTTTACATCGGCAAAATCAAATTCCGATTTTCCGAGATGAGAATAAAATTCATCGGCAATATTTATTTCTGTTTTTTTAAGTGATAACTTGCCTTCACAAAAATCAATTACTTCTTTTATGTTTTCTGCTCCGTAAACTTCTAATTCGCCAACCGATGCTGCTTCTTTTGCATTTTGTTTCGGAAGAATAATTCCTTTGAATTTTTTTTTCTTTGGCTTCTATAGCAATTGGCAATACGCCTTTGATGGGACGCAATCCTCCATCAAGCGAGAGTTCACCCATAATTACATATTGCTGGAGTTTGTCAGAAATATCATTGGCCTTTATGTCTTCATTAGCAGCAAGAATTCCAATGGCAATTGTTAAATCATAAGACGATCCCTCTTTCTTAATATCAGCAGGTGCCATGTTAATGGTAATGCCTTTGCCGGGACTTTTATATCCAATGTTTTTCAGAGCAGCATTGATGCGATGCTGACTTTCTTTTACTGCACTATCGGGCAATCCTACAAGAAAAAAATTTATACCTGTGGAAATATTCGTTTCAACTGTAACTAATGTTGCTTTAATTCCATAAACTGCACAGCCAAAAGTTTTTACTAACATATAAAGTTAAGGTTTGCTAATGTGATGAAGATTGATTTCTACAAAATGTATCAGCGAGTGAATTATTTTGATATGAATTTCTTGAATATGGTCGGAATATTTTGAATATGGTGCACGAATTTCAACATCACAAAGTGGTGCCATCTTGCCTCCATCTTTTCCTGTGAGCCCGATTACTTTCATTCCTTTTTTCTTTGCGATAACAATTGCATTGATTACATTTTTTGAATTTCCGCTGGTGCTGATAGCGAGCAGAACATCGCCTTTGTTTCCAACTGCTTCTATAAAACGCGAAAAAACTTTTTCGTAACCGTAATCATTAGCAGTGCAAGAAATATGCGAAGAATCTGAAATGGAAATAGCAGGTAATGGATTTCTGTCTTCACGAAATTTTCCACTGAGTTCTTCTGCAAAGTGCATAGCATCGCACATAGAACCTCCGTTGCCGCAGGAAATAATTTTGCTTTTTTTTCTGAATGCATCAATCAGAATCTTTCCTGCTTTTTCAATGGCAGAAAAATTTTTTGGATTAGAAACAAACTTGGCGAGAGTGTCGGTTGCTTCTGCGAAATTCTGACGAATAATATTTTGTTTCATCTGAAAAGTTAATTGTTAATCGTTAATGGTTGTTGAGAATTTATTATTGACTATTTATTATTGACTATTAAATACAATTTTCTATTTCCTATTTACTATTTACTATTTACTATTTACTATTTAATGGTATTTCCTATTAACGATTAACAATTTCTCTATTAACTCTTCCTATTAACGATTAACAATTTCTCTATTAACTCTTCCTATTAACGATTAACAATTTCTCTATTAACTCTTAATATAAAATTAATTTATCATTGCAAATCCTGTATATGGGACAAGTGTTTTTGGAATTTTTATTCCTTTTTCTATTTGATTATTTTCTAAAAGAGTTGCGACAATTCTCGGTAATGCCAGCGCACTGCCGTTGAGAGTATGTACAAAGTTGATTTTATTGTTTTTGTCTCTGAAACGTGCTTTCATACGATTGGACTGAAATGTTTCAAAGTTAGAAACCGAACTTACCTCTAACCATTTTTGTTGTGCAGCAGAGTATGTTTCAAAATCGTAAGTGAATGCGGAGGCAAAACTCATATCTCCACCACAAAGTTTTAATACGCGAAACGGAAGTTCAAGTTGTTTCAATAATTCAATCACAAATGTTTTCATTTCTTCTAACGCGTCATAAGATTTTTCGGGATGAACGATTTGTACAATTTCCACTTTGTCAAATTGATGAAGACGATTTAATCCACGAACATCTTTTCCATAGGAACCGGCTTCTCTTCGGAAACAAGGTGTGTAGCCACAATTTTTTATTGGCAATAGTTCTTCTTTTAAAATCACATTGCGATAAATATTTGTAATAGGAACTTCGGCAGTGGGGATAAGATAAAGTTTATCGGATGTAATATGATACATCTGTCCTTCTTTATCGGGAAGTTGTCCTGTTCCAAAACCCGATGCTTCATTCACCAAGACAGGCGGTTCTATTTCAAGATAACCGGCGTCAGTTGCTTTGTCAAGAAAAAAATTGATGAGAGCACGTTGAAGTTTTGCTCCCTTTCCTTTGTAAACAGGGAATCCTGCACCGGTAAGTTTCACTCCGAGTTCAAAATCAATAATGTCGTATTTAGCAGCAAGTTCCCAGTGTGGTTTTGCATCGGAAGAAAGCAGAGGCACAAAATCTTGTATCTCTACAGAAGAAAAAACAATTTCATTATCAGCGGCAGATTTTCCTTTCGGAACTCTTTCGTTTGGAAGATTAGGAAGAAGCACTAATACTTTATTCAATTCTTCTTCCGTCAAAGAAAGAGCCGATTCTATTTTTTTACTTTCTTCTTTCAGTGTTGTACTTTTGTTTTTCAAATCATTTGCCTTTGCTTGTTCTCCTGATTTAAATAATTCTCCAATCTGTTTGGAGAGAGTATTGGCTTCGGCATTTAACGTGTCAAGTTCGGTTTGAAATTTTTTGCGGTCGTTGTCAATGGAAAGAATTTTTTCTATAAGTTCTTTTGCGTCAAAATTTTTTATAGCAAGTCCATCTATAAATTTTTGTTTATTGTTGCGGATAGAATTAATTTGAAGCATGTGGAGATAATACAAATTTGTAGTACAAAAATAGAAATCCCTGACACATCAATTCCCAAATCTTGGATTCACCACATTGTTATAGATAGAGCCGAAGGTGTAAGAAATTCCAAAGTTCCCCCAGAAAGAATATTGAGTGGCAAGTTGGCGCTGTTGCAAAAGAATTTCTTCCTTTGATGCATTTGCTTTTAGCAGGGAAATTTTATCGTGAATCAGAGATAAACTACCGCCCAGACGAATAGACATTCCTTTGAAAATACGAATGTCTATCCATGGATTAAAATACAATTTATTTAATGAAAAATCATGAAAGTAATTTGAGCCGACAAGTGAGGAAGAAATGGAACCCCATTTTTGTTTTATCGTAAAAGCAATAGAGAGTTTATGCAACCATAATCCTTCTTCTATTTTGTTAAAGATAGTAGTGTCGTGATAAAAAGAATATGAATAACCTGCACCGTACAAAAATCTGAGTTGTTTGCGTGTGGATTCAGAATATGGAAATAAATCGTACTCTATGGCAGGAGTAAAAGATACTTTCATATCTGTGTTATTGTAATCGGAATTTTCCACATCTACAAAACCGCCAGATGACCAATGGTTACTGATGCTTTTCACAAAAATGCAGAAGAAATTTTTTGAACGGTTGATGCTTCGGATTTTCGTGGTATCGTCAATTTCATAAACACTTTCTTGATAATTGCTGCCGATGTCAAACTGAATTTTACATTCCTCTGTAATTTTATTTGCCGAAAAAGATGACCATGATGAAATGGATTGATACATCTGTTGGCCGTTGAAATATCCACTTGCATTAAGGGTTAAAACCCAACTCTTCCATTTATCCTTCACATTTTCTGTAGAAGGCGGATTGTTCATTGTTATGTCAATGTATTTTGCAAAAGGTGTTTTGGAAACATAGCGAATCAATCCCATCTTTAATGTAGCAATCTGTCCCTGCCGAATTTCATCATTAGTAGCATCAGCTTTGTAATTGTGAATCAACGTATCGTTTACACCAGTAAAATTTTTCTGCCCAATAAAAAAAAACGAATATGCTGTTCCGCCTGAAGCAGTGGATTGTGAAGTAATAAGAATATGGACATGCGCTTCTTTTCTTTCACGCACATGATTTACAAAAGTAATTTCCTTGCGGAAGAAATCTATATCGCACCAATCGCAGTCAACAAAAATATTGATAGCATCTTTTTTAAGTGAGTCAATGTTTGATTTTGTGTCCTGAGAAAATGCATCATTTATTATTCCTACAAAGAATAAAAAGAAAAACGAAATGAAAAAGATATTCAGTGAAATCAAATTTTTTTTTATTCAATAAAAATTAAAATCTTCTGATGATAAATTATTTAAATGGCTATTTCGCTTATCGGTTCAACCGATACAAACGAACGATCTTTTGCATTTTTTTTAAAACGCACTATACCGTTTGCAAGTGCAAACAAGGTATGATCTTTTCCAACACCTACATTATTGCCGGGATGATGTACAGTGCCGCGCTGACGAACAATGATGTTTCCTGCAATAGCAGTTTGTCCGCCAAATATTTTTACTCCGAGTCGTTTACTGTGCGACTCGCGTCCATTTTTACTGCTGCCTTGTCCTGCTTTATGTGCCATGACTAAAAAAAATTAAGGATTAAGAATTAGGAATTAAGATTGGAATTTTAATATCCTGGATTTCAATTTTTGTAAGTTGCTGACGATGACCATTTAGTGTTTTATAGCCCTTGCGTCTTTTCTTTTTAAAGACGAGAACTTTATCGGCTTTCATGTGAGAAAGTATTGTGGCAGAAACTTTAACACCCTGCACAATGGGCAATCCAACATCCACTTTACCTTCGTTATCTACGAGCAAAACTTTATCAAACTCAATAGAATCTCCTTCATTTCCGCTGAGGCGGTGAACAAATATCTGCTGGTTCTTCTGAACCTTGAATTGCTGTCCGGCAATATCTACTATAGCGTACATAAATTTATTTTTTTGAAAATGAATGCAAACTTACATAAAATTTTCAATTACACATAAACGGAATAAAAATCGGCTAATTCTTATGATAAGGTGCTGAAAGGTTTGGAACTGTAATCTAATGTCGTATTTCCTTCAATTATACCTTATTTTCTTAACACCTTATTCCCTTTTTGATAACATTAGTAGAAAGAAAAAAATCATGGTTTAAACATTGTAACCTTATTATCTTACTGATGTTACGCAAACGGAATACGTCATTGCGAGGGAGGTTACGACCGAAGCAATCTTATAAAAAATGAAACGAGGCGGATGTATATATATTAGGACTTACGCAAACCTGTCTGCCGTGTTCTGCACAGGCAGATCCGTATCGTCATTGCGACTGCGAGGCACGAAGCAGAAAGCAATCTCTATTTCTACATGAAAAAACAGATTGCTTCAGTCGTTCCTCCAGAATGGAAAGATTTATATGAAGAAGTTATGGATTGGTAAGATTGCTTCGGGCAACCCTCGCAATGACGAATAATTAAAAAAAATAATAATAAGCAAAATATGTTTCTGCGTAACATCAGTTATATTATTGTAAACTACAATAAACGGAGTTGAATTATTGCCATCGTATCTTAATTTCTACTAAGGGGCGGTTCCAAAAATTGATTTCGTCATTACGACTGCGAGGCACGAAGCAGGAAGCAATCTCTATTTCTACATGAAAAAACAGATTGCTTCAGTCGTTCCTCCTTCGCAATGACGTTTATTTGTATTTTTAGAACTGCCCTAAGGTTATCAGAAAAAGATAAGGTTTTTTAAATCATCAGCCAACTGACGGACGAAGATACTGCAAGACAATTATTTTTCCAGCACCTTATCATAAGAATTAGCCATTAACAACCGCTAAATAGTTACAAATAGTTTCTATTCATACATTTGCAATTCATTTGTTATTCGTATAATATGTTTGAAAACAAAAACACACGTACCGAAATTTCTTCTCTTGGAGAATTCGGATTGATAAAACATATCACTCAGTATATAAAATTGCAGAATGAAAGTTCTATAAAAGGGATTGGTGATGATGCAACAGTGATTGAATATGAGCAAGGAAAACAAACCGTTGTTACCACCGATATGCTGATTGAAGGTGTTCACTTTAATCTGACTTATTGCCCTCTGAAACATCTTGGTTACAAATCTGTAATAGTAAATCTTTCTGACATTTACGCAATGAACGCAATACCGAAACAAATTCTTGTTTCAATTGCTATCTCAAATCGTTTCTCTTTAGAAGCAGTGGAAGAATTTTATTCCGGAATTTTACTCGCCTGTAAAAAATATGGAGTAGACATCGTTGGAGGAGACACAAACTCTTCACGCATCGGGATGGTGATAAACATAACAGCAATTGGCGAAGCCAATAAAGATGAAATCGTTTTGCGAAGCACAGCCAAAGAAAATAATTTACTTTGTGTGTCAGGTAATTTGGGCGGAGCATATATAGGATTACAAATTTTAGAACGAGAAATGAAAATTTATTCTGAGAATAAAAACATTCAGCCCGACCTTACAGGAAATGATTTTGTACTTGAACGGCAGTTGAAACCCGAAGCAAGAAAAGATATTATTAAATTTTTGAAAGATGTTAAAGTAAAACCAACTTCTATGATTGATATTTCTGACGGGCTCGCATCTGAAATTCTTCACCTCTGCACAGAATCAGATACAGGATGCAAACTCTACGAAGAAAAAATTCCTATTGATAATGAAGTATATCAAAAGGCAATGGAAATTAATTTGAACCCTACTGTTTGTGCATTGAGTGGAGGCGAAGATTATGAATTACTTTTTACTATTAACGGAAATGACTATGACAAAATAAAAAGCCACCGCGATATTTCAGTTATCGGACATATCACCGATAAATCGGAAGGCGTCAATATGATTTTGCAAGGAACAAATACTCTCACACCAATCACAGCGCAAGGATGGGATGCGTTACTAAAAAAGTCATAAAATATTTCATGCTAAAATAGGGGTACAATATTTTCGTCTATATTTCGACTTTGTTCAATATACCCAAAAGAAATTGATTTTCGAAAATATATTTGAGATATACTTCACATTTCTATTTTCTATTGGTTTAACCCTACTCAATAATCTTATTTTATCTGGTTCTTTAGCACTAATAGATTGTAATATGGAAGTTCAAGAATACGATGCACGACTAAATAATGTTTTGAATTTTCATCATAAATATTCCCTGGTTTCAAATGATTGAATTTTTTTTGATGTTTAAAAAATTTAATAATACGAAAATTTCCTTTCCCTGAATCAAATAGTTCATTTGTAAGATGAGTAATAGTTGTATCATTTATATTTTGATATTCATAAGCATTTAATACAGGTATTGCATCGTTGTAAAAAATGTAGGCAGGAGATAAATCTAATACTATTGTTTTTCCGCTCACTTCTTTTTTTAGCGAAGTCAACGCATCTCGCATTGCAAAATGTTTATTCTTATAAATGTATAACATACTGTAAATGATACCAGGACAAATAATTAGGATAAGTACATATTTTAAATATTTTGTCAAAGAAACATTCCACACCCAGATTGCCACAGTAATTAAAATAGTAATGAAAATAACAAGATTAAAAATATTTGCAGAGGATGATGTATTTACATAATATCCATAATCAAATCCGCTCCAATAGATAGGATTATTATTGGTTTTGTAGTTGTAAAAACAAAACACGGCAGAAATCAATATCCAAATAATAAAAATAATTTTTGAAAAATTATTTCTTGTAAAATAATGTATGTACTTAATGTTATATGCTATCAACATGACAACGATTGGAAATAATACTATTAATTTTTTAAAAGGGTAACTGATTACAAAAACAGATTGAAGTAAAAGAAATAGGACGCAAAGAAGTAGAATAAAATTATTTTTATCTTTTTTCGTAACTATAGTATAAATGGCTAATGGGATAACAATTAAAAAAATTAAAAGAATGCTTAAATTGTATCTGAAAAAATTTGTTAATAATAATTGAACTGATGCATTTATTATTGTGAATAAAGTAAAAGAACCCGCTTTGGAATCTTCTATAACTTGTAATCCTCCACCGGTATTTTTCATTAGATTAAAATCATCCAAAACACTTGCACCGGCAAACCAATGCAATAAAAAATAAATGGCAATACTTGCAATAACTCCTATGATAAAATATAATAAAAAGAATATTCGTTTTGTAAAAACTGATTGCAACAAAACAAACATACCAAATGCCGCAAAAATGAATATGGTATATACATACACGACGGTAAATGCAAATGATGTTAGCAGTCCCAAAAGGAATAATCCTCTTTTGCTTTCGTATCCATATTTAAAATAACTCCATAAAATAATACTTATGATAAACAAAGAATATATTTGAGGAGTTTGAAAACGACTGAAGAGCAAAAAATAAAAATCTGAAAGAAGAAAAAGAATAAACAACAATATGGCAAAGCGATTATTTCCTGATACTCTTCCTAGCGACTTTGCTAGAAAAAAAAATATCAACAGCGATAATATTACAGATGGAATTCTTAGACCGTAATATGTAAATCCAAAAAGTTTAAGGCAAAAATATGTGAGAGGAGTGTATGCCATAATGAGTCCGGGATATTTAGCTTGCTCAAAACCTTTAAGGACATTTCCATTATCTGCTTTTGTTTTTATTATTGCATCCCAGCAATATGCTGCTTCATCTTCCTGACAAATACCGCTAATCATATAAGATGGAGCATCTTGATCTAAGTAGAGAAATCGTGCAATTACAAGAAAAGAAATAACAATGATAATTCCCCAGTGCGAATAATTAACTTTTCTCATGTGAAAATTATTTTAGGTTCAGTTTATAATTACTCAAGTTGTTCTTTCTCGCAAAGACGCAGAGACGCAAAGTTTTATAATGAATTTGATACTCTACATTGACAATTATTTTCGCTATTTCATTTTCTGTCATAATTTCTTTGCGACTTTGCGTCTCGGCGAGATAATTTTTTCATTCTCCTCGCCTTTGTGTTTGCTAAATCATGAATGTTTCATATTGAAATACTTATGATATTCTGTTCAAAATATCTTCTGCTACCACTCTGGCTCCATCTGTTTTGTATTCGTGATTTTTCATTTTTTCTAATATTATTTTATATTCCGAATCAATAAACTTCGGAAGAAATATGTTGAGTTGGGAAGAAAAATCTTCTAATGAAATAAAAGAT
Organism: Bacteroidota bacterium; assembly: GCA_043804035.1. Lineage (GTDB taxonomy): Bacteria > Bacteroidota > Bacteroidia > Palsa-948 > Palsa-948 > JAZDJJ01. The sequence continues at coordinate 569 of JAZDJJ010000151.1, read as the reverse complement.
CCAAGTCCTGCTTTTTTAATATTCACAATGTTTTCATTCATCTCCGGATTCATTGCTTCGCTAATCAGGAGCATTGGAACTCTGTATGCAATACATTCCGAAATAGTATTAAATCCGGCTCGTCCTATCACTAAATTCATTCGTGGAATATAGTCAATAAAAAGTTTTTCTTTATCAATCAATGTTACATTATCGTATTGCAGTTTGTCTTTGTCGGATGAAGCAAAGAAATGAAAATCACGTAGTGTATTTATTTGTTTCAATGCTTTTATTATATATCGTCCAAGAATTCCGGCTCCACTATCCATGAATAGAATATTGAACTTTTTAGTATTTATATTATCAGCAACAGAATTTATTTTTCTGACAATCAGAGGAACTTGTTTGCCTTTCTTTTTATAATGATTGAGAATTTCCTGCGGAGTGAATGGTGGAAAATAAATCACATTAGCATGGTTTGCAAACTTCACCATTCTGTTCATAACTTGGTTTGATAATGGAGAGGGATACAATTTTGAAAAGAACCAATCCCATGTAAAATGAGCAACACCAAAGGACGCTATTTTTTT
>JAZDJJ010000150.1:0-6661 GCA_043804035.1 Bacteroidota bacterium | reverse complement strand
ATAAAAAATGTCAGAAAAAAAGCAGTTCCAAATATCATTTTTTTAGTGTTATATGTTGAAATTATTGAAAGTTGAAAGTGTCTTTTTTATAGGAGAAATAAAAATATTCTGCCAAAAAATGTCAGAAGTTAAAATGTTAGACACTAACATTAATTTGCCGACAATTATTTTTTTGCGTGGCAGACGAGCAAAATGAAACTTAATCCATCAGGACACGAGGGGAAAAACAATTTCTTTTCTCCTTTGTCTTGAAAAATATTATGTGCTTTCTTTCCTCATAAAAGTTGCATTAGTTACTTGAATTTAGGATTGATAAATATCTAATTTTTTTATGAACTACAATACACAGCTTTCACACGTGATAATTCCTGAATATGGCAGGAATCTTCAGAAACTCATTGAGTACGCTTGTACCATCAAAGACAAAAAAGAGCGTAACGAAATCGCCAACGCTATCATTGCTATAATGGGACGACTCAACCCTCACTTGCGTGATATTACCGATTACCGCCACAAATTATGGGACCACTTGTTTATTATTTCGGATTTTAAATTGGATGTGGACTCTCCATATCCAAAACTGTTAAAAGAAATTCTTGCCACGCGACCTGAACGGGTAAAATATCCGGCAAACGATATTCATATCAAACATTATGGAAAAGCAGTGGAACGACTGATTGCTAAAGCCATTGAAATGAAAGATGGTGAAGAAAAAACAGGATTCATTCATGCTATTGCCAATCTTATGAAAAAATGTTACCTCACATGGAACAGGCAGTCGGTGGATGATAATATTATTTTATCGGAGATGGAAGAACTTTCAAAAGGAAAATTAAAAGTTTCGGAAGGATTCAGAATGAATAGCACATACAATATTCTTTCTATGAACCAAAAATATAATGAAAGAAATAGCCGGGATAGCAGAGATGGAATTAGTAGCCGAGAGAATCGGAATGGTAGAGAGCATGACCGCGACAGAGGCAGAGGCAGAGATAAGGATCGCAGAACCGACAGAAGACATGGAACGGGAAGACATCGTAGAGATAGATAAATTATCATTGTTGTCAGATTAAAATGGCAAAATAAAATAATCCCGAAAGGATTTAATATAAATGAATTAGGCACTTAAGAAATAATGTTTTTATATGTACATGGTGAATCGTTTACCATCCGCTTCATTAGATTGTCAAATATTTTTTCTTTCATAAAGTTTCTATCAAACTGATTCTACAAGTATTTGTGTGAAAACATTACTTTACAAAATTTATCTTTGTTCCGTTCGGCATTGTTAATTTGGTATAGATTTTTAGATTGCTTCGGTCGTTCCTCCCTGCGAACCATGAGGAACGAAATGAGAAGCCATCCCTATACTTATTTAACAATACCTTTCGTTCATTATCAAAGAAATAAAAATCATGTTTCCAAATAACAAAATATTTCTCATTTCATTTTTGCAAATCAATTTGTGTTTCTTGCTTTTTTTCTCTCCTATCTTTTGTAGAATAAATGGATGTGAGGCATCTGCTCAATTTTTCCGTGGCATTGGTATAACAGGCGGAGTAACTCTTGCTAAAGAAAAATGGTTTTTCTTTATGCCCGATTCATCTATTTCTACTCAAAAGAAAAAAAATGTTTTTGGACTCAATGGTTCATTACGATTAGAATTTATTGACAACGATTATATGCGATGGGTTACTGAATTTCAGATTAATCAGAAAGGATGCAAAGACAAAACCGATAGCATTACTTTTAAAAATAGAATAAACTATCTCTGCTGGAATAATTTTTTGAAATTCCAATACGAAATTTTTGACGGATTTCCATATATACTTTTTGGTCCACGTGTAGAATATTTGCTTACGCAAAATATAAACTCGCCTGCTATAACAAACAGTTTCAATAAATTTAATTTCAGTTGGTCGGTTGGCGTTGGATGGGAACATATTGTTTATAATTATTTTAAACCCATCATAGAAATTCATTACAATCCTGATTTTAATTTCATATATGCTTACGAAACCGATATGCTTAAAATCTATAATTGTGCTTGGGAAATTCGCATTGGATTAATTTACCGTCCGGGAAGATATAAGAGTTGTCCTGCAGTGCTTTATTAACTTCAGACATCCTGACCTTTCGTATATTTTTGCAAGCTCAATACGAACATTTTATATGGATAGGTCAGGAGGTTTGAAATTGGTCTTGTTATTGTTTTCTGAAGTGAAACAATTTTTAATGGAGAATAGAAAATAATTTTCAAAATTAACAATGGTGATGGTCTTTCATATCGTGTACATGTTTATGAGAAATTTCTTCCGCAGTGGCTAAACGAACATCTAACACTTTTCCAACAAAATGAAGTTCGTGGTCTGCAAGTGGATGATTGAAATCCATTCGCACATAAGTAGATGTAATTTCCAGAATTTTTCCTGCCGATCTATTCCCTTGATTGTCTGCCATTGTAAGCATATTGCCAATGCATACTTTGTTAAGGTCAAATGTACCATCAGAATTTTTGAAAGCGTCAATTGAAATGTTCATTACATATTTTTCATCTCGCATCCCATAGCCATTCTCTGCGGAAATAAAAAAGTCAAATTTGTCGTCCGCTTTTTTTCCGAATAGATTTTTTTCGAATTCAGGAAGAACTTGTTCGGCACCAGAAAGAAAAACGAACGAACGTGACTCATCAATTTGTTTTTCTTCAAGCGAAAGTCCTTTGCGTGCAGTGAGAATGTAATTCACAGTAACTATTTTATTTTTGTCTATTATCATAGTAAAATTTTAATTTGATATGAATTACAAAAGTAATTTTGTTTCAATATCAAGAAACACTATTTTATGATTAACTTCGCCTCCTTATGAAATATCCAAATACCATTTCGTCAAAGTTGCCGAAAGTTGGCACTACTATTTTTGCGGTAATGTCGGCTTTGGCTAATGAGCACAAAGCAATAAATCTTTCGCAGGGATTTCCAAACTTTGATGTAAATCCGAAATTGATTTCACTGATAAATCAAAAAATGAAAAGCGGATTCAATCAGTATGCTCCGATGCAGGGAGTTCCGCAACTGCGTGAATGTCTCTGTGAGAAAATGGAAAAACTTTACGGTGCAAAATATCATCCCGATAAAGAAGTGAATATTACATCGGGCGGAACTCAGGCAATTTATTCTGCACTCACTGCTGTCGTACGCGAAGGCGATGAAGTAATTGTGATTGAACCTGCTTACGACTGTTATATCCCTGCTATTGAACTCAATGGAGGAATTCCAATTTATGTGCAACTGAAACCTCCCCGTCATAACATTGATTGGAATGATGTTAAAAAAGTTATCAACTCCCGCACGAAAGTAATTATGATAAATACTCCTCACAATCCAATGGGCTCGGTGATGAGTGCAAGTGATATGCGTCAGTTAGAAAAATTAATAAAAGATACAAATATCATTGTTATCAGCGATGAAGTTTACGAGCATATTATTTTTGATGACTTGAAGCATGAGAGTGTTTGTAAATATCCGCGTCTTGCAGAAAGAAGTTTTATAATTTTTTCATTCGGAAAAACATATCACGCTACTGGTTGGAAAATGGGATACTGTTTTGCTCCTGAAAACCTGATGACAGAATTCAGAAGAGTGCATCAGTTTATCGTGTTCACTTCCAATACTCCGATTCAACATGCGCTGGCTGATTACATAAAAGAGTGTTATGATTACAAAGAATTGTCCGAATTTTATCAGCAGAAAAGAGATTTTTTTCTGAAGCAGTTATCGGATTCGCGATTCAAATTTATTCCTACATCCGGTTCGTATTTTCAACTCTTAGATTACAGCGCCATCACTGATGAAAAAGATACTGAGTTCGCTGTTCGTCTCACAAAAGAAAATGGAGTTGCTTCCATCCCACTTTCTGTTTTTCATCATCAACCTGTTGATAATAAACTTTTGCGTTTCTGCTTTGCAAAAACAGAAGAAACATTAAAAAAAGCTACAGAGAAATTATGTAAGATTTGATTTTTTTCCTAATCAAATGCAAAACATAAAAATAACTATCCTTCAGTCCAATCTTTATTGGGAAAACATTAATAAAAATCTTGAACTATTTTCCCAAAAAATTTCTCTCATTAAAGAAAAAACCGATTTAATTGTTTTGCCTGAAATGTTCAACACAGGATTTACGATGAACAACAAAACAGTAGCAGAAAGAATGGGAGGAAAAACTTTTGAGTGGATGAAAAAAATAGCAAAAGAAAAAAATTGTGTTGTTACAGGAAGTATAATAATAGAAGATTCTCTCTCTGATAAAAAAAGCAATGGTGTGGTTTATTTTAATCGTTTGATTTGGATGAGACAAGATGGAAGTTTTGAAATATATGATAAGCGACATCTTTTTCGTTATGCCAACGAGCAAAATTTTTATACAGCAGGAAATAAAAAACTCATTGTTGAATTAAATGGATGGAAAATCTGTCCGATGATTTGTTACGATTTAAGGTTTCCTGTATGGATAAGGAATCGTTTCTCGCTTCCGTCTTTTGCATCAAGAGGCATAATAGGATGTGAGGAATATGATGTTTTGATTTTTGTTGCCAACTGGCCTGAGCGAAGAAATTATCATTGGAAGACATTGTTGCTTGTTCGGGCAATAGAAAATCAATGCTATATTGTTGGAGTAAATCGTATAGGTAATGATGGGAATAATGTATATTATTCAGGCGATTCGGCAGTGATAAATCCTAAAGGAGAAATCATCAGCAAAACAGAGCCGCATCAGGAATCAGTTGAGTCCATTTTTCTTTCACGAAAAGAACTTGATGAGTGGAGAAAAACATTTCCTGCGTGGATGGATGCGGATCAATTTACATTAAGCAATAGTCAGCAGTAGGCAATAGACAAACGTACACGGGATATAAATCAAAAAGGATTAATAGAAGAAACTAAATACGAAATCCGAAATCCAAAGAACCAAATCCCTGCCTGCGGCAGGCAGGCGAAACAAATAACAAATACAAATATTAAAATCACAAATGCTAAACAAAATTGATAATTATACCAAAACGGGATAAAAAAAAAGATTTTTAGAAGAAATGTATAAAAAATAATCAGGCAAAAATTTCTTTTCCTTGTAAGAAATCTTTCGTTTCAAAAAGTATGCTTCTATTGAAAATAATACCTCTTTGCTGGTTATTATCAGTAGAAACAATCGTATATCTTTTTCGTTTATTTAATGATAACTTTTGTAAAGAAGGGAAATGATTTAAAGGAATAATAATAGTTCTTCCATCTTCCATATAAACGATTATTTTTTCTTTTTTTTTGAATGAGATTTTGTTTATCATTTTAAGGTTAAATGTATTGGTTTGATTTTTTCTTTTCCAAATTTACTGTACATATTCATCAATTGTTTCTGATATTTATTTGCTAATTTTTGTATAACATTCAATTCTTTAGCAGTAAAATTTCCTTTCTTGGCTATCTTCAAATTATTTAACCAAATTTTTCCGGCATCTTCCCATGATTTACTTTTTGAAAAATGAACGTGAGGCGGTTCTTTTAACCCAACTTGGAACATTTTTTTACAGTTTCATAGCGGATCCTATGTTGTAATTTTCCGTTTTAGGTAACACAAATTTTTTCAGATGGTATGGCTTGTATTGGTATCCTAAGGCATCGTATATCTCACGCACCGGCTCCTGTGGCTCGCTGCATTTGCGCAAGCGAATAACTTGTTTGCTTTTGTTTTGCAGAGAAGTCGTAGTGACTTTCTGTGAGTTCATTATCCGCACGTAATAATGGTACCGTTTATGTGTATTGCGATTGGTTATGGTTATTTTTTTTAGGAACATAAAGTCATATAAAAAAAATGACGGTGCAAAGATAAACAGAAAAAATGAATTGTCAAGAGATATTTTTATTTTTAGGGACTACAAATCAATTTTCGGAAAATCCCGCACTATGAAGGAGGGGGTTAAAAGTGCCTGAAAAGGGTGTTTTGGAGGGCGTTTTTTGGGAATTCTTTCCAAGTTGGGTTAAAATAAGAATTAGCCTTTTTAGATATTCGTTTGCGACTTTTTGGTAATAGTGATTATTTTCATCATAAAAATAATTATGTACGTCATAAAAAATAGCTATTTTTGTTATAAAAAATTTTATTATTTTTAGAACTCGGAAGTAATTTAATTTTCGTAAGTATTTTTTCTTCTGTAAATCATTATTGAAAATTTAATGTAATTTTTTAACACAAAGTTTCATAGAGAAATTGAGTGAATAAAAATGAGATATATATGTTTCTCGCAGAGACGCAGAGAACGCAAAGAAATCGAATTTGACAATTTATCCTTAAAAAAAAATTCCATAATATAAATTCATATTTTTTTATATGCAAACATTTTTATCACATCTCTGTCTTATGTTCCGAAGTATTTGGGATTACAAGACAAAACTTTTTGCTTTAATTATAACTGCTCTCGTTGTTACATCAGCAATGGCGCAACATTGCAACGACAATTCCTTTAATATTGGAACTGGAGCAAATAGCACTATTCTTACTCTCGCTGTTCAGACAGATGGAAAAATTCTGATTGGAGGAAGTTTTACTTCGTATAACGGAACAACAAGAAATCGCATAGCGCGTCTTAGGAGTTGTTACGTAATAACAT
>JAZDJJ010000149.1:0-4210 GCA_043804035.1 Bacteroidota bacterium | reverse complement strand
CGGTTCCAAAAATTGATTTCGTCATTGCGACTGCGAGGCACGAAGCAGGAAGCAATCTCTATTTCTACATGAAAAAACAGATTGCTTCAGTCGTTCCTCCTTCGCAATGACGTTTATTTGTATTTTTAGAACTGCCCTTTAATCTTTAAACGTAATCAATAATCAATAAATAATGAAAACTATCTTATCACCTATTTTCTTTATTTTCTTTATTTCTTCAACTTTTGCACAATCCATTCAGGTGCAGAATGCGTATATGTATCTTCGCGAAAAGAAATTAGACAAAGCCAAACTGAATGCTGATGCATCTGTGGAAAGCGACAAAACCAAAAGTATTCCTAAAGCATGGCTCTATAGAGGACAAATATATCAAGCCATCTTTCAGGATACAGTTGCAAAAGTCAATCAATTGGACGCAGATGCGAAAGAAAAAGCCCTTGAAAGTTTTGTCAGATGTATTCAATTAGATAAAGACAGTGTCTATAAAAAAGAGGTAAAAAGCGGACTATCAATAAGTGCAGCATCTTTATTAAATAAAGTAGAGGATTTTTATCTTCCTACCAAACAATTTGATAAAGCGATAGTCGCTTGTAAGATATTAGAAACCGCATTGCCTTATGATTTTGACGAATCATTAAAACGGAGAAATATAACTGCAGGAAATTTAATGCATATTCAATACCGAACTTACTGTGCTGCAAATGATTTAGATAAAGCCAGAGAAATGGGAAATAAACTTATTGCCACCAATTTCAAACTTCCTTCAGTTTATTCTTCTATGGCAAAATTATCTTTATCGCAACAGGATACTTCCTCTGCATTATCCTATTTAGACAAAGGTCTCTCCATTTTTGATGATAACATGGATTTAATCGTTATGCAAGTTGATATTTTGCTAAAGCAGAAAAAAAATGATTTACTAAAACAGAAATTAGAAAGTGCATTAGAAATAAATCCCGACAACGATGTTTTACATGCAGTGTTAGCCAATCTCTTTGAGAAATTAAATGATATGGATAAAGCAGAAAAAGAATACCTGAAAGCAATTGAATTAAATTCCAAAAATGAATATGCGCAATTTAATTTAGGAGCATTATATTTTAATCAAGGTAATGAATGGAATAAAAAACTCAATGATTTGCCGCCTAATGAAAAAGTAAAAGCCAAAGAATACGAAACAAAAAGTGATGATTTATTTATCAAAGCCATCTCTTATTTTGAACAATACTATCAAATAAAACCCGATGGTGCTGTTAAACAACGGCTGCGTCAATTATACTATCGGCTCGGAGAAACTGAAAAAGCCGAAAAATATAAATAGCATAATAGCGATTTTCAAAAAGCAAACGCGTCTTTGCGAGGCGTAATTTTTTTGTGCCAAAAAAAATCAATATTAGTTTGTTTCTACTACTGAATTATAGAGCATCATGGTAAGTTTTTGTTTTTGACTTTGAATGTAAGTGAGTTCTTCTTTCAGATTTGATAATTCAGTGATAGCAGAAGATGATTTTTTTTTCAATTCGGAAATTTTTTCTAATGTTTCTTCCTCGCGGTCGGCATACATTTGTGCGAGGTCTTTCAATCCTTTCTGCCCGAAATAACATACCCATTTATTGTCTTTGATATGAGCAATATTCTCTAAAATAATGGCACCTGAATTTATTGTAGAGTCGCTACAATGTTTGAGAAAATTCGTATAGGTCATAGCAAACGAAATATTATTCCACCCGCTCATCTCTTTAGAAAGTTTTACAAAAAAAGTTTGGTTTTCATCATTACCATACAAAGAATATATCTGTGCGACAGCAAGACGCATACTCATGCTTTTATCTGTTTCAAATTGTTTGACAATTTTCATTACTTCCTTTTCATCTTTTTTTGCAAGAGCATAGAGTGCAGAAGTAGCAACTAAAGATGAACTGTCTTTCACAGCATTACGATAAAGAGAATTTAAATTATCATCCGAAAAATTATTTGTGAGATAATCAATAGCACTTGCACGAACACTCGGCTTTTTATCATCTGTTGCCAATTGAATTAAATTTTTTTTTCCAACGGATTTATATTCAGCAGGAAGTTTTTCCAGATAGGCGATGGCTGTGGTGCGAAGGTCTGCATTTCTATCGTTCAAAGCCGAGATGATTACATCAGCCGCTTCGGGAATGCTGGCAAAGACGGAAAGTTCTTTTATTGCTTCAAGTCGGTCAAGATATAAAGGACAATTTTTATATTGAAAAAATCTTTCTTCTACAGATAATTTTTCTTCTTTCATGCAGAGAAGCATTTTTTCTGCATCCACATTTACGAAATCAGGTTTTTGTGAAACATCAAAAGCAAATTTTTCTATTTCATTTTTCACCCAAACGTGTTTGCGTTCTTTTTTTCCATTCATATAAATGTCAATATCAATCGGAAGTTTGAACATAGGAAATTTAGACAGGTCTTGTGTTTGCTTGATTTGTACAAAGTATTTGCCAATAGTGTCGTTATATTGATGTTGAATGAGAAGATTCGGATATCCGCTGGAAAAAAACCATTGATTAAAAAACCAATTCAAATCTTCGCCTGTTACTTGTTCAAATGTAAGACGAAGGTCATGTGCTTCTACGGAAGAGAATTTATGTTTTTCAAGATATAGTTTTAGTGAAGTAAAAAAAGCATCATCGCCAATATATTTGCGAAGCATGTGAATTATCGCGCCGCCTTTATTGTAAGAATGTGAATCAAACATATCATCGGGGTCGTTGTAAGAAAAGCGAATCAGATTTTTCGGTGTATGACTTGTAGAAGAAAAATAATTTATCATAGATTCGTATCCGTGTTGGTCTGCTGCATCGCGACCATACTTATATTCATTCCACAAATATTCACTATATGTAGCAAATCCTTCGTTGAGAGAAGTGTTTGACCATGATTCGCAGGTTACATAATTACCAAACCAATGATGAAAAAGTTCGTGAGCAATTACATCTTCGTAATTATTATCAAGCAGTTCGCGATTAGTTTGATTCATAAATTCTCCATAAACAACTGCACCTGTATTTTCCATTGCTCCCGAAACAAAACCACGTACTACTACTTGCGAAAATTTTTCCCAAGGATAATTTACTCCGAGTTTTGTTGAAAAAAATTCCATCATCTCAGGAGTGTGTCCAAAAATGTTTTTGGTATAGGGTTCATATTCTTTCTCTGCATAATAATTCACATCTATATTCCTCCACTTATCTTTCACAATTGCATAATCGCCAATTGCTATCATAGAAAGATATGGAGCAGCAGGAAGATTTTGTTTCCAGTAATCGGTGCGACTTCCATCCATGTTTTTGGTGGAAGATATGAGTAATCCATTTGAAAGTGTAACGAAATTTGAATGTGCAGAATCAAGTGTGATGAAAATTTCCTGCGTCATTCGTTCGTTGGGTTTATCAATGGTAGGAAACCAGCATGAATTGGATTCGGGTTCTCCTTGTGTCCAAAGTTCTGTTGGTTTATTTTTTTCTTTTCCATTGGCTGACGGTGACGGATTGATAAAATACAATCCTTTATCGGAGGTGATGGTATTACCTGTTTTTATTTTGCGTTCATTGGGTTTGGCTATGTAATCAATAAAAATTGATAATGTATCATTGCGTGTATATTCTTTATCAAGTGTGATGGTGAGTTGTGTTTTGTCATAAATAAAAGGAAGAGAAAGAGAATGATTAGCAGAAACATTTTTTATTTCAAATCCTTTTGCGTCAAGAATAATTTCTTTTGTGGAATAGAAGTATGGCTTGAGAGTAAGCGTTGCTTTGCCAAAGAGATATTGTTTTTTCCAGTCAAAGTTCACTTCTAATTTGGTATGGATAATATCAATACTGCGGGTAGGAGCGGAAAGATATTCTGTCGGTTCATATCTTGATATGTCTTCTTTTTTTATTTCATCATTTTGAATTGTCTCAGGGAATTTTTTGGAAATAGTACAACCAATGATGATGGTAAGCGCAAAAACGAATAGGTAAAATTTTCTCATTGTTCTAATAGTTTGTATAAACATACATAAAATTTTCAATTACATTAGTGTCTAACCTCTAACATTTTAACTTCTGACATTTTTTGGCAGAATATTTTTATTTCTCCTATAAAAAAGACACTTTCAACTTTCAATAATTTCAACATATAACACTAAAAAAATGATATTTGGAACTGCTTTTTTTCTGACATTTTTTAT
>JAZDJJ010000148.1:0-7371 GCA_043804035.1 Bacteroidota bacterium | reverse complement strand
TGCCCTCTTTTTGTATGAATGTTTTACTTTATAGTCACGGATATACTTGCTGATAGCTTCCTTTTCTTTTTTTGTCAAAGGACGCGAATCAAAAACAATGTCAACATCCAAAGGTTCTCTTACTAGTCCCATAGTATTTATGATTTAAAATATTTGTCAACTAATTTTTTTGCTGATTCAGTGTTAATAATCATTAAAAGTCCACCGAAATGATTTGCTCCTAATGTCTTAGTGTAATGCTCAATAAGTTTTGTCTTGGCATGAAATGATACGAAGCCGTTAAACCCTTTCTGAAATGAAAGTCGACAAGCATAAGCAACTAAATTTCCAGGGGTTCCCAAATAAATTTTATCTTTCCCTCTATTGAATGGAGCGCTTTCAATTAGCGGCATATAAATATAATTGTCTTCAATTTTTAAACTTATCAGTCCTTGAATAATATTAGGATTGTTTAAAATTGTTAATTTGTAAACCTCTCTGTCGTTGTAATTCATCTCTGTCTTCCAGTCAAATTCCCATCCATTTTTCTTGCCTACCTATTTTAAGTCCGCATTAGTCAAATGTGTTATTTCAGTGAGAAAACTGTCGCCTGTAACCGCGTTTTCAATGGAACGAGTTATCTTGTCAACTTCAAAGTCAAGATAATTTATTTTCTGATTTTTCATTTGTCAAAGGTACAAAAAATCCTTCAATTTGCATTTCTTTTGGGCTAAAATGTTTGATTTAGCAGTATCGTCAACGCTTGCCACCAACGTTTTGCGGCTTGCCGAAGGTGGCGATTATTAGCACTAACTTTCATACGAAGTACTAAAGTTTATATACCCACAAAACTGTCCTACGAAGCACGAAACCGCCACTTTTGGGTAGGTGCTGTTATGCAAGGTTATTTTTGAATTTCATGGTCGTCTTGTTTGTTTTCGTCCTTTTTATTTGTGTCTCCAAATGGCACTACGACTTCCCAACGTCTTTCTTTAATTCCAAGTTGATTAATAACTTTTGTGGTTATTACGCTACCAGTTGCTCCCGTATCCCATATTCCAACAACTTTCATAGATGTACCAGATCCAAATCCGTGTATTTCTATATCATCGGATGCAATAACCCTAAGCAGTCCGGCTATTTTTCCTCTAACGGTAAGAGCATGAACTGGATTAGACATTATTAAAATAAATAACTCTGGAATGAAATGTTTGAGAATATGCTGTATCCCCTGGAGAACAAAGTTGTACAAGAAATGTACCTAATGGATGTGTCTTTGTTGTTTCCGTCAATGTTTGTTCTCTTGAATCATAAGATCCTATCACTTTTTCATCTTTTATTACAAGATATTTACCTAAGTGAAGTTTTACTAACTCAAGTTGATTTGCCAAATAATATTTAAACTCTTTTTCTAACATGATATGCTTTGTAATTGTGATTAACAGCGCAAATGTAAAAATATTTTAATTCAATAATCTGCAATTGTATATTGTCTTGAATCCAGCTTAAAATTTGGACAAATTATTAAATTAATTTTCTGACCTGCCCGCAGCAGGCGGGTTTGAATATGCAAATGTAAAAATTGTTTTTCTATGAATTAGTATTTTTTTTGGCTAATTCTTATGATAAGGTGCTGGAAAGGTTTGGAACTGTAATCTAATGTCGTATTTCTTTCAATTATACCTTATTTTCTTAACACCTTATTCCCTTTTTGATAACCTTAGTAGAAAGAAAAAATTTATGGTTTAAACATTGTAACCTTATTACCTTATTTTAGTTGTTGTACTCTATTTTCATTTTATTTGTTAACTGATGTTACGCAAACGGAATACGTCATTGCGAGGGAGGTTACGACCGAAGCAATCTTATAAAAAATGAAACGAGGCGGATGTATATAAATGACAAATAAAAATAATACCACGCTTTATACAGGGGTTACATCTGATTTAAAGATTCGAGTTTATCATCATAAAAACAATTTATTTCCCGAATCATTCACGGCGACTTATAAATTACATAAACTTGTGTACTACAAAGCATTTCATAATATTGAAGAAGCAATTGCAAGAGAAAAACAGATAAAAGGAGGTTCGCGTAAGAAAAAGGAAGCATTGATAAATTCGTTTAACCCAGAATGGAAAGATTTATATGAAGAAGTTATGGATTGATTGCTTCGGGCAACCCTCGCAATGACGAGTAATTTAAAAAAATAATAATAAGCAAAATATGTTTCTGCGTAACATCAGTTACTAATTTTCTTCTAAAAATTCTTTTTGATTTTTATTTCGTTTATGTGTAACTAAAAATTTTATGTAGATTTGTAAATACATGAAATATTCTTTTATAAAAAACAATGTTCGTATTTCGCAACAGATAATAGAAATATTTTTCTGTTTACTATTTTTTTGTTTTGTTGTCGCACCGATAGCAAATGGACAAGAAGTAATTTATAAAGACAAGCCAAGAATCGTTACAAAAAATAATACAGATGGATTTGATGAAATAGAACTTCGGAAGAAAATGAAGAACGAGGGTTTATCAGAACCAGTTATTGATAAACTTATTCTGATGCGCAAAGAATTATTTGAGAAAGGAAAAAATGTGGAATGGACAAACATTAAACGGGGAGGAACTCCGCCTGTTATCAACGCTATTTGCACGGGCATGAGTGCAGAAAACGGATGGGGAACATATAAAGGAGCCGTTGGCGTAGCAACAAGTTCAGGACCTGCTTTTGGTACTTCCACCAATCCTCCGCCATTTCCTAATTTTGCAATTAATACAGGAGGAAATATTCCTTGTACGCCAGGTCCTAATCCTCCGCTTCCACCAAATAATGGAGCCATTCCCAGAGTGGCTCCCGGCTTTGGAAATGCTTCCATCCAACTTGGACAAAATCAAACACCTGGTGCAGTAGCAGAACAACTTACTTATCAAATCACTGTTACTCCGCAGGATACTAATTTTATTTATGCTTATGCTATCTTGATGGAAAATCCAGGTCATTCATCTGCAGAACAACCTTTTGTTGAATTTTGTATGTATGACCAAAATGGTGGTGTGGTTAATTGCGGATGTTTTAAATATGTGGCAAGTAATGGATTGCCGGGATTTTATGAATCTAGTTGTTCTTCACTATATAAACCATGGACACTTGTAGGAGTGAATCTTTCAAATTATATCGGACAAACTATTAATGTTGTCATCACTAATGTAGATTGTTCTCAGGGCGGACATTATGCACAGTCGTATTGGGATTTTGCCTGCGGATCATTGAGCGGAAGCAATACTCCTTTTTGTATGGGGCAGCAAACAACTCTTTGCGGACCTGTTGATCCAAATATCAATTACTCTTATCAGTGGTACCAAAATCATCATCCTTATACAGGTCCTCCCAGCGGTACTGCACAGTGCATCACACCTACACCTCTTTCAAATGATACTTTTTCAGTGAAAGCACAAATAGGGAATTGCAGTTTTTATTTAGTACATACACCACGGGCAATAATCACTACTCCAACTTTTACTTTTACCGGCACTTGCGGTAATTTTACTTTTACTGATGCCAGCACTTCTTCTGATGGCAGCCCGATGACTTCATGGAACTGGAGTTTCCCGGGCGGTTCGCCTTCATCTTCAACAATCAAAAATCCTATTGTAACTTATCCTGCGGGAACATACACAGTAACACTTACTGTAACTTCCCAATCGGGATGTACTAACACCATCGTTCGTCCGATAACTATTACCGGATTGCCTGTTGCAGCATTTTCTAACACCACGGTTTGTCAGGGCGATTCAACTCGGTTTACTGATAACTCCATACCCGGTACAGGTGATCCAATTGAAAAATGGAATTGGACTTTTTCTGGTGGAAATCTTTCAACTGCACAAAATCCATCTGTTGCTTTTCCTGTCGCCGGAAATTATACTGCTACACTTACTGTTACCAGCCATCTAGGTTGTACGGATATCGTAACGCAATCTATAAATGTGAATCCATTACCTGTTTCTAATTTTAGTGCAACTGCTGTTTGTTTTAATAATGCAACTGTATTTACCGACCAGTCAACAGGAGGAGTTACGCAATGGGAATGGGATGTTGATAATAACGGCAGCATTGATTACACTACACAAAATCCATCACATACTTACACTGCTCCCGCTTCATATACTGTTACTTTGATAACTACAAATAATTTTAACTGCAAGAATACAATTTCA
Source organism: Bacteroidota bacterium (assembly GCA_043804035.1). Taxonomy (GTDB): domain Bacteria; phylum Bacteroidota; class Bacteroidia; order Palsa-948; family Palsa-948; genus JAZDJJ01. The sequence goes on along the minus strand of JAZDJJ010000148.1, from coordinate 3,168 downwards.
CACAATGTTGTAGTGAATCCACTTCCTGTTGTTAACTTTAATTCAACAACAGTTTGCTTTGGTGACTCTACTTGTTTTACTGATATGTCAACTATTCTTACAGGTACTATTACTGCGTGGAGTTGGAACTTTGATGATCCTAATTCCAGTTCAGCCAACGTTTCTAATTTAAAGAATCCTTGTCATAAATTTACTATTGCAGGAACATTTAGTGTAACGCTCACAGTAACTTCCAACAATGGATGCCAAAGTACAATCATACTGCCTGTATCAGTAAATCCTCTGCCAATAGTAAACTTCAGCACAAATTCTGTTTGCTTTAATACTCCATCAACTCAGTTCACAAATCTTTCAAGTGGTGCAACATTATGGAGTTGGAACTTTGGAGACATTGCAAACAATACATCTGTCTTGCAAAATCCTTCACACGCTTATACTGCTGCCGGAAATTATACAGCAACGCTTACTGCTACTACTCAATTTAGTTGTACAAATATTTTTGCTCAAACAGTTACAGTTAATCCTGTTCCGATTGTCAGTTTCAGTGTAACTACGGTTTGCTTTAACAATTCAAATGTATTTACTAATCTTTCTACTAATGGAACTACGCAATGGAATTTCGGGGATGGAAATTTTTCTACACTACAATCTCCTTCTCATACTTACAATGCTTCGGGTAATTACAATGTAACTTTAGTTGTTACCAATAATTTCGGATGCAAGGATTCTGTTTCTCTCAATACAATCGTACATCCTTTGCCTGTTGCTAATTTCAGTTCTACTACGGTTTGTCTCGGAAGTGCAACTTGTTTTGCTGACAAATCTACTATCACCTACGGAAGTATCACTTCTTGGAGTTGGAACTTTGGTGATGTTAATTTACCGGGCAATATTTCTTATCTGCAGAATCCATGTATTACTTATACTGCTTCTGGTACTTACACTGTTATTCTCACCACAACGTCCAATAACGGTTGCCAAAGCACAAGCATACTATCGGCAAAAGTTAATCCGATTCCCATAGCAGCGTTTACTTTTTCTGATGTTTGTTTAAATACTGCTATGAATTTTACGAACACTTCTATCAATGCTACGCAATGGAACTGGGATTTTGGAGATGGAAATACTTCTACTTCACAAAATCCATCGAATACTTATCTTGGCTATGGCACATACATAGTAACACTCATGGTAATTTCTAATGGAGGATGCAAGAATACTATCACTGATACAGTAACTGTTTTCATGCTTCCTGTTGTAAAATTTGTTTCTGACAGTGTGTGCGTAAAAGACACAACTTCATTTATTGACTTATCATTTATTTCTTCGGGGTCCATTATAAATCGGGATTGGAATTTTGGGGATCCTGCTTCTGACACGAACAATGTTTCTACATTAAAAAATCCCACTCATGTATTTTCATCTGCAGGAAATTTTATGGTTACACTTGCAGTAACATCTAACAACAACTGCATAAGTTCTGTTGTTTTGCCTGTTGTGGTATTTCCTCTTCCTGTTGCGGATTTTAATTCTGACCCTATTGGTCCAATGATTTTATTGACGGATGATATTACTTTCAAAGATCTTTCTGTTGGTTCTGTTGTGCAGTGGAATTGGGATTTTGGAGATGGAAATACTTCATCTAAACAACATCCTTTACATATTTATAACGATACAGGAACTTATATTGTAACGCTCAATATTATGTCGGATCGCGAATGCAGGGATACGGTTCAGCATCCTCTGCGGATAAAGGATTATGTTTTTTACATGCCAAATACTTTCACTCCAAACGGAGATGGTATCAATGATTTTTTCTTCGGACAGGGAACAGGTGTTACGAAATATGAAATGTTCATCTTTGACCGCTGGGGTAATCTGATTTTTTATTGCAATGTAGATGAACTACCACAATTACCGCCATGCGTCTGGGACGGAAAAGTTAGCGGTGGTATTTCCAATGAGCGAGTGCAGCAAGATGTCTATGTGTGGAAAGTAAAACTCAAAAATATTCTTTCCAAAGAGTTTACATTTATTGGGCATGTGAATGTGATAAAGTAATTAAATGGCGAAAAAAAACTAGGACTTACGCAAACCTGTCTGCCGTGTTCGGCACAGGCAGATCCGTATCGTCATTGCGACTGCGAGGCACGAAGCAGGAAGCAATCTTCATTTCTACATGAAAAAATAGATTACTTCGATCATTCCTCCTACGCAATGACATCAATGCGTAAGTCCTATATAAATCAAAAAAAAAATATCTATTATGAAAAAAGTAATTACATGGATTATTTCAGGGATGCTGACTGTTGGAGTTTCTTACTCTCAATCCCCTGAACGTTTTTACGAAAACGGCAAAGTTGGCTACCGCAATGAAAGTGGAAAAATTATTGTTACACCGCAATATGATGCGGGTAGCAATTTTTACGAGGGCATAGCGCTAGTGTTGCAAGGCAACAAGCGTGGCTTTTTGAATGAAAAAGGAGAAATAATTATTCCTTTCATTTATGATGATGCTTCTGTCTTTCACGAAGGATTGGCTCGCGTTACGCAAAACAATCATTATGGGTTTATCAACAAAGAAGGCAAAATAATTATTCCGATGGAATACGATTTTGCTGATGACTTTTGTAGTGGATTGGCTCGCGTAAGCAAAAACAAAAAGTACAGTTTTATCAACAACGAAGGCAAAATAATTATCTCACTGCAATACAGCGATGCAAGAAATTTCTCAGAAGGACTTGCTGCTGTGAAGCAAGATAAATGGGGATTTATCAACACAAAAGGCGAAATGATAATTCCGATGCAATACGATAATGCGCATTCGTTCCTCAAAGGCATGGTGGCAGTATGGAAAAATGAAAAAGCATTTTATATTGATAAAAAAGGAACCTTTGTGAAAGAAATAGAAAAAGGAAAAGAAGAAAAAGAACGTGAATCATATAAAAAAAAATAATGAAGAAGTTACAAATTTTTATCAAACAGACAAAGAGTAGCGTTCTGTTATCAAAAAGCAGTGTCCTGTTATCAAAAAGCTGTGTCCTGTTATCAAAAAGGTTACTACGAAACATAAAAAGCACTCCCTTTTACCATTCGGACGCTCCCTTTTACCATTCGGACGCTCCCTTTTACCATTCGGACGCTCCCCTTTACCATTCGGACGCTCCC
>JAZDJJ010000147.1:0-7139 GCA_043804035.1 Bacteroidota bacterium | reverse complement strand
ATTTTTTCTGTATTCAAAAATTCCTTTTTCGTGTTTAAATTTTTTTATCTTAATAACACCACTGGGATGCCCAAGCCAAATATTTCCTTCGGTATCTTCAGAAATAGATCGGATACTTTCTTTGATCATAGGATATCGTCCCTCGTCATACCATCGTTTGCCATCCCAATAAATTGAAGCAAATCCATCGTCTAATCCGATAAATACTCTCGCTGGATTTTTCAGAGAACGATACATGCACCAGGGACCATATTGTGCAACTACATTTACTTTCTTATTTTTATCTACAGAGAAAACATTAATATTGGAAGCAATGAGCAGTGAAGAATATTTTCCTGAACTGAAAGAAAGAAGATGCCAACAATCTTCATTTATACCTTGTATTTTCTGAAAAGAAGAATTGGTAAATAATGAGCCATTTGTGATTTTAGCAGAACTCAGATAGAACACACCAAGATTAGTTGCTGCAAAAATTGTATTATCATGCCTGACTATTGATAGAACAGTGCCATTAAGTCCATTTTCTGCATTAAAAAATGTAACAGGAGAATTGATATGCAATTTTGAAATACCATTACTCAAAGCAAGCCATAAATTTCCTGATGTATCCTTATACTGTGCATAAATAGTTTCATCCTGCAATCCTGCACCTTTATTAAGATAGTCAAGAAGATTGCCTTTTGTATCAATATTTACAAAACCTTTTGTCAATGTTCCTATAGAATAACTATTTTCTAATTTAATAAGATTGTAACTTTTGTTCTCTAACAAAAACTTATCAATTTGTGTAGAAAAATAATTGAATGAGAACATGGGACCACCCGGTAAAATATTTTGTTTGGAAATGGGATTGAGTTGAAATAATCCTTTTTTCTCTGAGCATATTATGATGTTGCCTGAATATGTACCCGAAGATGAACCGAAGCATGGAACCATAGCACAAATTGCTTCATTAGCAAAAATTTCTCCTCCGCGTAAAAGCAATAATTCATCATTCAAAATTTCCATCAGCCCAATTTCCCTTTGTCTTATGTATAAATGATCATTTACAAAAAACATCCGATGAAATGATCTTTGTGCATTCCATACTTTTATTTTTTTTCCATCCCATCTGAAAATTTTATTGTCTGCTTGAAAGAATACTCCGTTTTTTGTTGTCTGTATTGACCATATATCAGTAAAGTCACGATCTTTTTTTTCTACTTTCAGAATCAACGAATAGTATTTCATGTTGCCAACAGAATCTGGTTCAAGATATCCGAACTCACCTTGCGCTCCGACAAAAATTTTTCCTTTCTCGTTTATTGCAAGTGAGCGGATGTTGGTTTCGTTGTCAACTCTTATCATTCTCCAACTTACGCCATCATATTCAAGAATTCCTTCGTTGTTTCCGAAATACATTACTCCTCGCTTATCGCGAACTATTGCCCAGTTCTGAGGAAGAGAATGATATTCTTTGGTAGTGTAATTATGAACCGGATAAAATCCTTTATCCCCAATAATTCTGGTTTCTTTTTTTTGTAGAATGTTATTTTTGCTATGTTGTAACTGGCTAAAAGCAAACTGACTTGCAATTGCGCATATTACAAAAGCAATTCGGAAAGGAAGTAGTGAAAAAAAATTTCTTTGAAAAAACATAATAACAAATATAGAAAAGTTATACTGTTACAAGAGTTTTCATTTTTTTTAAGTATACTGATGTTATTATTAAAATAATATTACATTTGCAAATTATTATTAACAATAATTTTTTACCATGAAAAACTTACTATTTATTTTCATTTTTTCCTGCTGTATCGGCTGTTTATCCATGTTCGGACAAACTCAGAATGATGCAGTGCTCCTGACTATTGGTAATGACAAAATTACGGTGGGCGAATTTTTAAATGTTTACCGAAAGAATAACAATAAAGAAAGTATCGTTGATAAAAAAGCATTGGATGAATATCTTGATTTGTACACTCTTTTTCGTTTGAAAGTGAAAGAAGCGAAAGAAATTGGTGTTGATACCACAAAGGCGTTTCTGGAAGAATTAAAAGGATACCGAAAAACATTGGCACAACCTTATCTCATAGAAAAAAATGCAGTGGATAATCTTGTAAAAGAGGTGTATGACCGTATACAATGGGATCTTCGCACGAGTCATATTCTAATAAAAATAAATCCTGAAGCATTGTCGCAAGATACATCAGATGCGTATATGAGAATTATTATGATTCGCGATTTTTTGCAGGGAAAAACAAATCTTTCTGCATTTAAAAAATATGAAACATCACTGAAAGCAAGCATGAAAATTTCAAAAAATTCTTCTCATCAAGATTCATTAAACTATTCCAATAAAATTAATCCGCTAAAAAAAATGTTTGCGATGAAAGGGCATGATTTTTCTTCTGTAGCAAAAGAAATTTCTGATCATTCATCTAAAGTTAGTGGGGGAGATTTAGGATATTTTATTGCATTATCAGGAACGGGTTATCCTTATGAATATGAATCAGCCGCATACAAATCCAAAGCAGGCGAAATAGTTGGACCAATCCGTACTTCACTCGGATATCATCTTATTCTTGTTACTGACAAAAAACCTCATCAGGAAATTCATATATCTCATATTATGCTGATGTTCAAAAAAGAAATGACGAAAGATGATTCTTTAAAATTAAAATCCCGTATTGACTCCATCGCTCTGCAATTAAAAAATGGTAAAGATTTTGCAGAACTTGCCAAAAAAATTTCGGAGCATAAAGAAACAGCAAAGAAAGGTGGCGACATGGGCTGGATGTCTCGCACTTCAAATTTCCCTGTGGAGTTTAAAGATGCTGGTTTTAACCTGAAAGATAATGGATCAATATCTGCTCCTATAAATAGCCGATTCGGATGGCATATTATCAGAAGAACTGCTATAAAAGGCGTGGCTCCTTTTGACTCTTTGAAATTTGATTTAAAAAATAAAGTACAGAAAGATGTACGTATCAGTATAGCAAAAGATGCGATGATTATAAAGTTAAAAGCCAAATATAATTTCAAAGAAGATATCAATGCCCGTAATGAATTTTACAAAAGTATTGACTCTACAATTATGACAGGAAAATGGAAAGCCGACAAAGTATCCAATCTGAACAAACAAATGTTTTCTTTACTTACACAAACTTTTTCGCAGCAGGATTTCGCAAAGTTCATTGAAAAAACACAACATGCTGGCGAGAAAAAAGATATACAACATTTAGTTAACTTTTTTTACAAACAGTTTGTAGACGAAACTTGTATGAACATATATGATAGTCGTTTGGAAATTGAATACCCCGAATTTAAAGCGGTGATGAATGAATATCGTGATGGCATTTTGCTTTTTAATTTAAGTGATCAGGAAGTGTGGTCAAAAGCCATTAAGGATACTACCGGAGCAAAAGAATTTTATGAGAAGAATAAGGAAAATTTCATGTGGGAAGAACGTGTGGATGTTACTATGTATTATTGCGCAGATGAAAAAATTGCAGAGAAAGTAAAAAAAATGATTGGACAGAAGAAAACCGAAAAAGATATTCTTAATGCTCTGAATAAGGATACTGTTATTAATGTTTCTATTGAAAACAAATTATTGCTGAAAGGTGATAATGCTATGATAGATGAAACGGCATGGGCACTTGGATTTACACCGAACAAACCTTTGAAAGATAAAATATTTTTTGCCGATATTCATAAAATTATTAAGCCGACTCCAAAGACCTATCAGGAATCTCGCGGATTGGTTACTAATAAATATCAGTTATGGCTTGAAAAGAATTGGATTGATTTGTTGAAGAAAAAATATCCTGTTACTGTTAATCGCAAGATACTTGATTCTATCCAGCCAAAATAGTATCAACCCAACATGAAAAAATTTTACGCATTACAGTATCCTGCGTATCGGTTTGTTTTGTTTCTTTTTATTTTAATTTCCTGTAGGAATACAGAAACAATATCCGAAAAAGGAAAATCCATTGCTCGCGTAAATGAAATTTATTTATACGAATCGGATATTAGAAATATTGTTCCGGAGAAAACCACAAAGCAGGATAGCATAGAGATAGTTCGCAAATACATAAATAATTGGATTCGTGAAACGTTGTTGTTTCAAAAAGCAGAAAAAAACCTCAATGAAAAACAAAAAGACATTGATAAATTACTTGCTGATTACCGCAGCTCGCTTATCACTCACGCATACGAGCAGGAGTTGGTAAGCCAGAAATTAGATACAATTATTTCAGATGAAGAAATTGAAAAATATTACATTGAGAACAAAGACAACTTTGACCTTATAGATAATATTATCAAAGTGATTTATGTTAAGGTCAGAAAAAATGCACCAAAAGTTGAGAAGGTAAAAGATTGGTATCGTTCCGAAAATGAAAAAGACAAAACATTCTTATTGGAATTTTGTCATCAATATGCAGAAAACTTTTTTCTGGATGATAATGTATGGTTGTTGTTTGACGATGTGCTGAAAGAAATTCCCATCAAATTATATGATAAAGAAGCATTTCTGCAAAACAACCGCCATATAGAAACGCAGGATTCGTTGTTCTTTTATTTCGTAAACATAAAAGGATTTAAAATTAAAAACAGTATTTCGCCTCTGACATTTGAAAAAGAAAATATCAAGAATATTCTTATTAACAAACGGAAAGTTGAACTTATCCGAAAAATGAGTGATGATATTTATCGGGAAGCAATACAAAATAAAAGTTTTGAAATCTATTAACCCTGCTAAACTCATACCTCTTGAGACCTATCCTGCTCTACAGGGAATACTGTGAAAGTGGTAATTTTATCAATATCAGGATTATTTTACTATTTTTGCAAGTAGTATACTTAAAAATCAACAAGATGGATATACAGGTAAAAAAATTAAAACTTATTGAGTGGATTGCTCAAATCAATGATATTAATATTATAAGTAAAATGGACAAAATCCGTAGGACTTATTTTACCATATCAAAAGAGAGCATTAAACCAATGACTTTTGAAGAATTTTATGCAAGTATTGATAGAGCCGAAGAAGACATAAAATCAGGAAGAATATACTCTCAGGAAGAAGTAGAAAAAGAATCTGAAAACTGGTAATTGGGTTATGGAAGTTATCTGGACAAAAGAAGCGCTTGTAGATGTAAAAGAAATTTACAATTATTATAAATATAATGCTTCGATTAGAATTGCTAAAAACTTAAAAAATAAAATTCTTTTTTCAACAAAAACCTTGAATAAACAAGCCAGACAAGGACAAGCAGAAGAATTATTAAAACATAAAAATGAAGAATACAGATATTTGGTAACGGGAAATTATAAAGTGATTTACAAAATAACTGACAAAAATGAAATATTCATAATGAAAGTATTTGATTGCAAACGCAATCCTGAAATAATCAGACAAATGTAACCCATAGATTCAGACCTCCTGACCTATTCCTCTGAAATGAGTGCATAAATTCATAAAGAAAAATGAGCGTATATTTACCTACAAATATGTTGTTTGTTATGTCTCACAAGGTTGTTCTGAAATTAATCTTCAAAACTACCGCTATTTCGGCAGACTCAATATAAAATTCACAAACCACAAAAGGTCAGGAACTAATGAAATCGGATTACGGATTATTCCTAACAATAAAATACTAATGAAATCATTTATTATTTTCAAATTTGTATTTCGTAAAGTTTGCATTTTGCATTTTGTATTTTACATTTTGCATTCTCCTGTGTTTGCTCAGCCAAAAACTATTGACCGCATTATCGCAATAGTCGGCAACAATCCTATCCTTGAAAGTGAATTACAATCAAAAATAATTCAAAACAAACAAGTTGATTCCACTAAACAGGATAAATGCCAGTTGATAGAAGAATTGTTGTATCAAAAACTTTTACTGGCGCAAGCTGCAAGAGATAGTGTGGAGGTTAGCGAAGAGCAGGTGGAAAGCGAACTTGATAAACGTTTGCGTTATTACATTAATCAGTTTGGTTCAGTTCAGGCATTTGAAGATTTTTATGGTAAGGGTTTACCTAAATTTAAAGATGAATTTCGTGAAGAACTTCGTGATGTGCTACTCGTCCAAAAGGTGCAATCGCAGATAACTGATGTTATTACTGTATCTCCTTCTGAGGTAAGAAGTTTTTTTAACAACATTGAACCCGATAGCATTCCTTATATAAATGCTGAAATAGAAATTGGACATATTGTAAAAAAGCCGAACATTCATCCGGAACTAAAAAAATATACAAAAGATAAAATAGAATCTATTCGTCAGGATATTATTTCAGGGAAAAAGGACTTTGCTACTTCGGCAATTCTTTACTCGCAGGACCCGGGTTCTGCTCCCGGTGGAGGGCTGTATAAAAATATTCAACGTGGAACATTTGTCCCTGAATTTGATGCCGTAGCATTCAAAATGAAAGAAAAAGAAGTTTCCGAAATATTTGAAACGGACTATGGTTATCATTTTCTTACTGTTGATTCACGCAGAGGCGAAGAAATTGATGTCCGTCATATTTTAATTGTTCCGCGTTCGTCTCCCGAAGATTTGTATCGTGCAAAAACATTTCTTGATAGTATTGTAAATATTATCAGAAAAGATTCTATTTCGGTTACAGAGGCGGCATCGCGATTTTCTGATGATAACGAAACTAAATATAACGGCGGACTTATCATGAATCCTTATACAGGCATGACAAAGTTTGAGATGAGCCAACTCAGTCAGATAGATCCTAACTTAATTTTTACTATTGACAAACTGAAAGTTGGCGAAACATCAGAACCCATCGTTACTCAAACGCGCGACGGTAAAGAAGCATACCATATTATATATGTAAAGAGCCGCACCGAACCGCATAAAGCCAACCTCAAAGACGATTATCAACGGATACAGGAAGAAGCACTTAACAATAAAAAAGAAAAAACTACTAATGAATGGATAAAGAAAAAAGCGACAGCAATATATATTAAAATTACTGATGATTATAAAAATTGTAAGTTTAATAACTCATGGGGAAACTAAATGGGTAATGGTTGTTCGTTAATGGTTGTTCGTTAATGGTTAATGGTTGTTCGTTAATGGTTAATGGTTGTTCGTTAATGGTTAATGGTTGTTCGTTAATGGTTAATGGTTGTTCGT
>JAZDJJ010000146.1:0-12576 GCA_043804035.1 Bacteroidota bacterium | reverse complement strand
CTTATCAAACTCACATTCCCTTTCTTTGTAATTTTTTCCTCTGTTATTAGTGTGGCTTTCAAATAATAAACAAACACAGCAGTATTCTCTAACATGTTTTTGTAATAACCATTCCATTCTGCCATCGGATTTGTGGTTTCAAAAATCTTTTCGCCCAAGCGATTGTAGATGACGAGGTGAAAGGTTTTGATGCACTGTAAGTTTCCGAAATATATTTTTAGCACATCGTTTTCGCCATCGCCATTGGGAGAAAAAGCGTTGGGAAGATAAAGTTTGCCTGTTGTTGAACAATCAAGTGGCTCAACAAAAACTGTTACACAAGCAGTGTCGGTGCAATTGCCGTTGCTGACGGTAACGCAATAGTTTGTAGTTATCGGAGGAGAAACCGTAATCACAGAATCATTTACTCCGTTACTCCATATATAAGATGTCCCTCCGGAAGCCGAAAGCATTGTGCTGTTTCCCGCTGTAATCGTTGTATTGCTCCACGCATTTGCAGTTGGATTTGAATTTACAATTATAGATGCAGTGGTAGTATCCAAGCAACTTCCTATTGATACAACAACTGAGTAAGTTGTAGTTGTTGTTGGCGAAATACTTATTGACTCAGTGGTTTCGCCTGTACTCCAATTGTAATTTCCTCCCCCTGATGCGATGAGTGTTGCAATTTGTCCTGCACAGATTGTCGTACTTGTTGCAGAAGCAATTGGCGTAGATGAAACAGTAACATTTACAGAAGCGGTATCTCTGCAAACTCCTATAGATGCAACTACAGAATATGTTGATGTAGCAGAAGGAGTTACAATGATTGAAGAAGTTGTTGCACCATTATTCCATAAATAATATTCTCCTCCCGATGCTGTGAGTGTAGTGATATCTCCGGTGCAAAGCATTGTATTTCCTGAAACAGAAACAGAAGGCGAAGGAGAAACTGTTACTTCGCTGGATGCAGTATCCGAACAACTTCCTATTGATACAATAACAGAATAAGTTGTAGTTGTTGTTGGTGAAACACTTATTGACTCAGTAGTTTCTCCTGTACTCCAATTGTAATTTCCTCCTCCTTCTGCTGTGAGTGTTGCAATTTGTCCTGCGCAGATTGCTGTTAATGAAATATAAGCCGATGGTGGAGGCGAAACAGTAACATTTACAGAAGCGGTATCACTGCAAACATCTATAAATGCAATTACAGAATATGTTGATGTAGCAGAAGGAGTTACAATGATTGAAGAAGTTGTTGCGCCATTACTCCACAAATAATTTCCGTCTCCCGATGCTGTGAGTGTAGTGATATCTCCGGTGCAAAGCATTGTATTTCCTGAAACAGAAACAGAGGGCGAAGGATAAACTGTTACTTCGCTGGATGCAGTATCCCAACAACTTCCTATTGATACAATAACAGAATAAGTTGTAGTTGTTGTTGGCGAAACACTTATTGACTCAGTGGTTTCTCCTGTACTCCAATTGTAATTTCCTCCTCCTTCTGCTGTGAGTGTTGCAATTTGTCCTGCGCAGATTGCTGTTACTGAAATATAAGCCGATGGCGGAGGCAAAACAGTAACATTTACAGAAGCGGCATCACTGCAAACTCCTATAAATGCAATTACAGAATATGTTGAAGTAACAGAAGGAGTTACAACGATTGAAGAAGTTGTTGCACCATTATTCCATAAATAATTTTCTCCACCCGATGCTATGAGTGTAATTGTTTGTCCGATACATATTGTATTATCAAGACCTGCTGATGCCGTAACACTTTGGGAGGAAGCAACTTTAACAGTATTACTTGCTATGCATCCATTGGCATCAGTTACTATTATCGTATATTCTCCTGCTTCAAGTTCTGTAGCATTTTGCGAAGTTTGCCCGGATGGATCCCATAAATATGTATAGTTTGTTCCTCCGTTGGCAGTTACTGTTGCCGTTCCATTATTATTACCACAAGTTGTTCCTGTGGATGTAACGGTTGTAGTAAGAGCTATGGGTTGAGAAATGGTAACTGTTGCTGTTGCTGTGAAAGCAATAGCATTGGTTACTGTTACAGTATAAGTTCCTGCACAAAGTCCTGTAGCAATTTGTGTGGTTTGTACAGGTATAGTATTCCATGAATAAGTGTATGGGCTAATGCCGCATGCAGAAGTTACTGTAACCGTAGATGTGCCTGTGCATTGCCCGTTACAAACAAGGTTGGTAGAAGTGGAGGTTATATTCACCGTGGATTCACAGGAGCAAAATTTCGCCAAGTAGGCATCACTCCATGTTCCTCCGTAAGTATTTTGAAATCCGCCTGATGCAATGCCAGAAGGGCTGTTGGTTATTCCTGCTAAATAAATATTTCCCGAAGCAATGGCAATGCTTGTTCCATCATCTGGGTTCGTCCCTCCATAATAAGTAGCACAGAGACGATTACCGGCAGCATCAAATTTTACAAGAAAGGCATCATAATTTCCACCGTAAGTATTCTGAAATCCTCCTGATGCAATAACAGAAATGCTGGATGTATATCCTCCCAGATATACATTTCCAAAAATATCAGTGGCAATACTCTTACCATAATCATCACTTATTCCTCCATAGTAAGTACCCCAGAGACGATTGCCGGCATCATTAAATTTTACAAGGAAAGCATCACGATTACCATTGTAAGTATTTTGAAAACTACCTGCTGATGCAATATTGGAATTGCTACTGGTCTGTCCTGCCATATATACATTTTCTAGCGCATCTGTGGTAACACTCATTCCATTTATTTCCCATTCAACGTCTGTTCCTCCATAGTAAGTAGCCCAGAGACGATTGCCGTTAGCATCAAACTTTACAAGAAAGGCATCATAACTTCCACCGTAAGTATTTTGAAATCCTCCTGATGCAATAACAGAAAGGCTGGATGTATATCCTCCCAGATATACATTTCTTGAAACATCAGTGGCAATACTTAATCCTTCTTCATCTCCTGTTCCTCCATAGTAAGTAGCCCATAGACGATTGCCGTTAGCGTCAAACTTTACAAGGAAAGCATCAAACATTCCACCGTAAGTATTCTGAAAACCATTTGAGGCAATGCCTGAGGTACTTTCAGTATATCCCGACAAATAAACATTCCCTAAAGCATCGGTAGCAACGTTTTTGCCATGATCAGTATTTGTTCCTCCATAGTAAGTAGCCCAGAGACGATTGCCGTTAGCGTCAAACTTTACAAGGAAAGCATCAAAGAATCCACCACTGTAAGTATTCTGAAAACCGTTTGAGGCAATGCCTGAAGTGCTTTCGGTATATCCCGACAAATACACATTCCCCAAAGCATCAGTGGCAACGCTCTTGCCATAATCAGCATCTATTCCTCCATAGTAAGTAGCCCAGAGACGATTGCCGTTAGCATCAAACTTTACAAGGAAAGCATCAGTATTTTCACCATACGTATTTTGAAATCCTCCTGATGCAATGTCGGAAGGACTTTCAGTCGTTCCTGCCAGATAAACATTTCCCGAAATATCAGTAGCAATAGCAGAACCTCTATCGTCATTTTGTCCTCCATAGTAAGTAGCCCATTGACGAGAACTCTGAGCGAAGGAGTGAAAAGTGAAAAGTGAAAAGTAACAGGATTACTTTTGTTTGAAACAGATTTTTTATTTTCATTCCTATTATTTTTTTAAATGACAATTTTTGAGATTGACAATGCAATACTAATACTTTTTCTTCAAACTCATAACTTTTAATTTATCCGCAAAATAAAATCACAGCATTTCATCGGAGTAATTTTTGGAACTGCCCATAAGTAACAATTTTATTTCGGAACGAAAGATAAAGATTATTTTTGTTCCCGTATTTTATATTTTTTAATGAAATTTATTGAGAATGAAAACTAAAACTATTAACAAAAACAAAATCAATGTAATCACGCTTGGTTGTTCAAAGAATGTGGTGGATTCGGAAGTGCTGATGAAGCAGTTATCGGCAAATAATATTCAAGTTAATCATAAAGATGAGATAAATGATGCTAACATACTGATTATTAACACTTGCGGTTTTATTGATAATGCCAAACAACAATCTATAGAAATGATATTAAAATTTGTGAAAGCAAAAGAAAAAGGATTGATTGAAAAGATATATGTAACGGGATGTTTAAGTGAAAGATATAAGAACGATTTACAAAAAGAAATTCCTGAAGTGGATGCATGGTTTGGCACACACGATTTGTTGCGATTGCTAAAAACACTCAAAGCAAATTACAAACATGAACTTATCGGAGAACGTTTGCTTACCACTCCGTCTCATTATGCTTACTTAAAAATTTCAGAAGGATGTAACCGCTCATGTTCATTCTGCGCAATTCCATTGATACGCGGAAAACATATCTCTATTCCGATGGAAAATTTAATTTCTCAAGGAAAAAATCTTGTGAGACAAGGTGTGAAAGAACTTATTCTCATCGCACAGGATTTGACTTATTACGGATTGGATATTTACGGAAAAAAAAAGTTAGCAGAACTTTTGCGACAACTTTCTGATGTGGAAGAAATAAAATGGATTCGTTTGCACTATGCATATCCGAGCGGATTTCCGATGGAAATTTTAGATGTGATGCGTGAGCGAAAAAATATCTGTAGATATATTGACATTCCGTTTCAACATATTTCTGATAGAATGCTAAAATCAATGCGAAGAGGAATTACAAAGAAAAAAACAACCGAACTTATTAATTCTATTCGCGAAAAAGTTCACGGCATTGCTATCCGCACAACACTCCTCTGTGGATATCCGGGCGAAACAGAAAAAGACCATAACGAAATGATAGATTGGGTCAATGAGATAAAGTTTGACCGGCTCGGTGTTTTTACTTATTCACATGAAGAAAATACTTTTGCTCATTCTTTGAAGGACGATGTTCCATCTGAGATAAAAAAGAAACGTGCAGAAGCAGTAATGAAAGTTCAACAAAAAATTTCTTTCTCGCTTAATAAAAAGATAATTGGAAAAAAAATAAAAGTACTTTTTGATAGGAAAGAAGGACATTATTTTGTCGGGAGAACAGAATTTGATTCTCCAGATGTAGATAATATGGTTTTGGTGGATGCGAAAAAAAATAAAATACACATTGGCGATTTTGCTGATGTGAAAATCACCCGTGCTACGGAATATGATTTAATGGGAGAAGTAATTTATCCTTAAAGTGTGAGAGATGCAACTGCGAGGCACAAAGATTATTTTTTTCATACGAGCCACTCTCCCGCCACTGAAAACAAACGCCTGTTGTAGGCAGTTTTTTCATTATCTTTTCCGCATTATGAATAAGTGTTTGAACCCTCTCAAATAAAAGTTAAATTGTCTTGCTCTGTGATGCCAAAGTCCAGTGTTAGATGTTTGATTGTGTCGTGTTACGCAAATAGTGTCGATTGGCTCAAAATGTTTTTCAAGTCGTTGGTAAAGTAAAAAACCAGTCGGTGTGAATTTCTTTTTAATCCATTGGTCGCCAATGAGCCAAGCAACAACCTTATCTTGTCGTAGAATTCTATGAATTTCTTTTGCAACTTTTTCTAACTCATCAAAAAATTCTGTCTGTTCGCAAGAAATTTTACCGATGCAGTTTTTGTTGTCGGAATATTTAATGTTGTCGGAATAAGGACTGTCAACGAAAACAAAATCAACGCTGTTGTCGTCAAGCGGAATTTTTCTTGCGTCATTTTTTATTATGTCTGGTCGCACAATATTTATATCGTAGCCAATAACTTTTCGGTTTAGTTCATTCGCTACATCTATTGTTGTCCCACTACCACACATTGGGTCAACTACTAAATCATTTTCTTTTGTATAGCGTTGTAATAAATTCCAGATTACAAAAGCGGGTGTTACTCCGTTTCGTTGTATTTATTCTTGTTGATTTTTTAATTTTTGCTGTACACTTTTCAATTCTTCCGTTTCGAAATATCTAATGTTATCTTTTATCCATTGACGAAAATCCCTTTCACAACAATTAATAAAGTGTTCAAATTCTTTTTCCGAAAATTTTCTCGAATCTTCATCACAGGCATTTTTATAATTTTCTCGTATTTCTTTTAAAGAAATAAATGTTTCATTTGCTTTCATTATTTTAATAGTTTTTAATTTTGATTTCTTTTCCATTCAATATGTCCGTTGATGTCAAACTTTTCGTAAACAGATAAAACTTCTTCACAGAATTTTTTAGTTTTTTCATCCTTAATTTTTATTGACGCTTCCCAAAGCCGAATGAGCATTTTCTTACCGCTTTCTGTTTGACCATAATTTTTCTTTCTGAAATTACAAATGGCACAAAGTGTTTGTCCATTTTCAACAGTTGCTTTGCCATCTTTATCTTTTGGAACTCTATGGTCTGCGTGCAATTCGTATCCTTCATCTTGTCTTCTACCACATTGCACACAACGATAACCATCTCTTTCAAAAATTTGTTTTTTCTGCTCTAGTGTAAAATCTTCTAATTCCCTTTTATGAACATATTTTGGATCATATTTGTAAATGCCCTTTTTAACTTTGATGAGAAAACCTTCTTGATGAAGTTTTCTAATTCCACGCCAAGTATCTCTTGGTTTTTTCTTGTAGAGTTTTAAATATTTTGCTTCAACCCAATCTACAACTGGTGCGTGTTGCATTTCTTCGTTTGGGTGCTTCTTAAAATACTCTACGATTAAGTCACTTATGCTTTTATTTTTATCCATTTGCAAATTCTAATGTTCCTGTTTCTTTTAAAATTCTATTCTTTGCTAACTCACAATAATTTTTGTCAATATCAACTCCGATTCCAATTCTATTATTATTTGTTGCTTCAATTAAAGTTGTTCCGCTACCAGCAAACGGGTCAAACACAACATCACGAACATAACTAAAAAGTTTTATTGCTCTGTGGGGCAATTCTCTTGGAAATGGTGTGGGATGTCCGATTTTCTTCTTGCTCTCACCATTAAAATTCCAAACACCGTTTGTCCATTTCATAAAATCATCTCTTGCAATATCAGATATTTTTGAGCCAGAAGTTTTTTTCCAACTATCTTTATAAAAGACAATGATTAATTCTACTGGTGCAATTACATAAGGCGCAGATGCAGAAAGCCAAGAACCCCATGCGGTTCGTTTGGAAATATTTCCTTCATTCCAAATTATTGTAGAGTGATATTTCCAACCATTTTTTTTTGCAATAGCAGTAAGGTCAGCACCAACACTCTGTTGTCCTCCCTTATTTTTGTCCAATGGACAATTCAAAATAAACCTCGCTTGCGGCTTGCTCCATTTGTAACAATTAGAAATCCACTTTTTAGAAAATTCTAAATAATCTTCGTAGGTTAAATCGTCTTTATGTGAGTTGTATTGTATATCTACATTGTAGGGAGGGGATGTAACAATTAAATCAATAAATTCCTTGTCAAATAAATTTTCATTCAAAACATCTCCCTGAAATAAAATGACATTCTTGTGTCTGAAAAACTCTCGTCTGTATGTGGAAGAAGTAT
The DNA here is from genome assembly GCA_043804035.1 of Bacteroidota bacterium. Lineage (GTDB taxonomy): Bacteria > Bacteroidota > Bacteroidia > Palsa-948 > Palsa-948 > JAZDJJ01. The sequence goes on along the minus strand of JAZDJJ010000146.1, from coordinate 5,092 downwards.
CGTTAAGTATATTAAAGTTCTCGTCAGGAAGTTTATATTTTATTCTATTTTTTGTCTCTATTTCAACATTATGTGTCATTATTTTTATTTTATAAGTTATCTCAAATTTATCATTTTTATTTCAAGCAGCCACATCTGCATATTCATAAGAAGTTACATAAGGCGGACTTGTTACGATTAGTGTCGCTTTATTTTTTTCGCAAGGTAAATTTCGTGAATCGCCACATTGCACCACTCTGAATTTGTCAATGTTCTGTTTTATTTTTGAGTTTAACATTTTGCCAAACTCAAAATGTCTCTTAATCATTTTTTTTGATTGCTTAAGAAACAATGTCAATGGTTCGTAAATTTTTTTGTTTTGGTCTCTTGTTGGTTTAACACTTTTTTGTAACCAGATTGAACACGATTTTAAAATTTGAGCGAAGGCAACTAAAAAGAAATTTCGGATGTCATTATTTTTTATTTCTAAAATTCTTGCGAATATGATTGACAACTTTTCTTTTTGCTGTGGCAAAAACCAGTAATCAATTCTTTCATTGTGAGGAACAACCTTTAAAGATTTTTTTAGAAAAAAATCATATTGTCCGTTTAATCTGCTTTGCAAATCAAATTCTATTTTACTGAACTCTTGCAAAAGTTCCACTGTTTTAATTGGAGTTGTTTTGACTTTTGCAATTAAATATGCAATGTCATTGATGTCTGTCCCGATGCCAATTCTATTATTTATAATTGCTTCTACAACTGTTGTCCCGCTACCTAAAAATGTGTCAATGACAATATCTCCGTCTTTGGAATTTTCATTTATCAGTCGTGAAGCAAGTTGCGGAATAAATTTAGCGGGATAAGTGTAGTAGCCGTGCGTGATGTAAGAAGTGTCCTTGATTGTCTTGTCTGCGAAAGACCAAGAGTAATCAATGGGAATAGTTGAGAGGACTGTCCGTTCTAAAAGTGCCGTGTTGTTCATTTTTATTTTTTCTTGTTGTCAAAGTTACAATTTTTTTGTCGTTGGAAAATAGTCGCTGGCGTTGGTTTTTAAAATGGCAGATAACGTTTTGAAAGTTTGCGATGTGCGAGATTTTGGAATACAAAATTGTCTGCCATTACAAACATAAACCGAAGATATAAATTTTTAAACTTAAACGTCAGCCCGCATATCGCAAACTTGCTGTTAGCGGTAGTAATTTATTTTTCTGCAATTCCATAAGCAATATATTTCCAACTGTTGGGGCAAACTTTATTAAAAATTATTTTATCTATTGTTGATAGAACGTTTCTCTGATTTTCATTTCTTCCGAATGTCCCAAGAACGCCTGTTGTCTGTATGTCATAAGAAGAAAACTCTTTTAGAAACCCTTTTATTTCTGCAATGGAAACATACCGCCAAGAACTTCCCCAATTGACAAATTTTTTTCTCAGTCGTTGATGAAAAGGAGAAGCAATAAGGTTTTCCGCAAATAAAAGTTTTCCTCCAGGTTTTAGTGCTTTGTGAATTTCTTTGAAAACCTTTTGTTGAATTTCAATATTGTCATTTCTTCCAATTCCGCCAATAATTGATTTGAATACTATAATGTCAAAATAATTTTCATATGAAATATTAGTTGCGTCAATGTCTTGATATTTTACAAGCGAAGATATATTGTGTCGCAAGTGAAGTTGTTCCGCTATATTTTTTACATCTTTTAGGTCAGAGCAAACTGTCGTCTTACCTTTCAATGCAAGCCAGAGAGAAAGTCCGCCTTGTCGTCCGCCTAACTCAAGTCCGTTTTTAATTTTGTCCCAGTCAACATTGCTGTCCCAATATGCAAGTACTTTTGACCAAGATTTTATGTCCCATTGTATAATGTCTTTTGTCAAATCTTTTGTCATTGCTCGGTCTCTTATTATTGCTGCCAACTTGTTTATATGTATGACAAAATCATACCTATAAACCCATTTTTGGTCGTATATATATGACTACCCTCATACACCGCTCGTTCGGATTTAGCGAAGCATAATCCGAGTGTCCTTAAATATTATATTTCATCTAACAACTACCGGTTGAGTTTGGTTTGAAAATGTTATGTTTTAGAAAAATTCCACTTCCTTAAAATTACATTCCAAAAATTTTCCCCTCTTTGTTTCAAGCATCAGTTTACCAACTTTCGTAATCCCGGTAATTTTTGCTAATAAAAATTCGCCTTTGTATTTGTAGTTTTTCCATTCTTCAAAGCAATAAAGTGCATTCAGATAATCTTTATTTATTTTTTCAAAATGATTTGCTTTGAGTTGTAAATATCTTTTTTCAATGAAAGAACAAAGTTGAAAGAGACATTCTTTCAAATCAAATTCTTTATTTGTAATCAATTTGAATGAAACAGGATTTGGAAGTTCGGCAGAAAATTTTTTTTGATTCACATTTATTCCAATGCCAATTATGGATTGCTGTAATTGATTTCCACTCACAGAATTTTCAATCAGGATGCCGGCTACTTTTTTATTGCCAACGTAAATATCATTTGCCCATTTTATTTTCACTTCTCTTTCATTTTGTTTCCATGGTGAAATGGAATCAAGTGATGAAGTTACAAACTCCATTACTCCCATTGCCACCACTTTGTTCAGCATAAATTGTTCATCGGGTTTCAGAAAAGTTGGTCGTAACAAAATACTGAAAGTAAGATTTTTGTTCGGCTCACTTTCCCAAATTGTGCCGCGCTGTCCTCTTCCTGCTTGCTGATGCTTTGTAATAACTATTGTTCCTTCGGGTAATTTATTTTCTTTTTTATCTTGTAAGAGAGCGGACGAATCATCATTTAGCAAACGCGATAAATAACTATTTGTGGAGTCGGTCTTTTCCACCTCTATACAATTTTTTCCAATGAAAAGTGTCATTATATATATTTACATTTTTTTTATTATACTCCTTATTTTAGCAAATATCATATTAGCAAACGATTTCTTATCACTAAATATATTGAGAGGAATTTTTTCAACTTTTTCAATATCGCTTTCTTTTAAATTTAATGCCGACATAACAAACTCATAATTGATAGGGTTCTTATTGTCATCAATACAGATTTGTATGGCTTCTTCTTTTGTTATTTCTTTGTTCCGAATCATATTACTCAATTGTGGCAAACGTCTTGAAGAGCCGAAACGTTTTTCCCGTATGTAATTAGTAAAAGGTTCTGCTAAACAATCAAAATGTCTGGTATATTCTGATTGGTCTGGTTCTATCCAGTCCATTTCTTTCTTTAATATATTTCCTATTTCCTTATCAGAAGGGATGTCTAAATAATAAAGAATATTGACCTTCTTTCCAAAACGACCTAATTTTGTGTATAAATAACTGGTAATAAAATTTAGTTTCGGATAGATAAGAAATCTATTTGTCATTTCTTTATTTATATTCTTGTTATTCCGTAGTATTGCTTTTAATCTGAACTGGTCATAAATATTTTCAGAAGTAAATGAATTTTCTTCCGTAGGCGAAGTTCCAAGTAAAATTATTGGAATTTTCCACGCTTCAGAAATTTTCAACATACTTCTTTCAATTCCTATCCCACAAATACCGCATATCTCACCTGAATATATGAGAGCAGTACGATAAAGTTCCTGAATTAATTTCAAATCATGTTTAACCCAAATATGATCAACTCCACAGTTTTTAATGGAACTTTCAATATTCTTTTTAGCAAGAGCGTTCATAAATCCGTTGTCAAAAGTATATGTTAATACATTTAGTTTATACTTCTTGACGGCTAAATACAAAACATAAGTACTGTCTTTACCTCCACTAATTGGAACAAGAACATCGTAAATCCTTTTCTTTTTTCGTGCATTTTTAAATATTCTCAATAATTTACTTTCCCCATAAGGAGTAAATTTTAAATACTCTCTACAATAATTGCAAATACCATCTTCACCGATTAGAACTCCTTTTATCTTCGCATTCATAATGCATTTGCTGCACGTTTTTATATCTGTTAGCATAGTTAATTATTTTGATTCGTTCTAAAAAAAGTTAACACATTTTGGTTGATAATCCTGCTGCAAATTTACACTTTTATTTTAGTCCTGAATACTGTTTACATTTCTTCTATAAATCCTTTTTTATTTTTATCCCGTTCTCGTATTGAGCTTGCCGAAATATAGAAGAATATTTAAGAACACTCGGATTCCACTTCACTAAATCCGAGCGAGCGGGAGCGAATCCTTAGATTGTCAATCCCTGCAAAAATGCGGCTTGCACGATGTTATATCCTGTGCTATTTATTGATTTTTAGTATATATACAGTCCCTTTATTTTTTCCAATAGATTCTATAATATTCTCGGATTTTAAATATAATAAGTCCTTTTTTATTGTATTTGCTGATATATCCTCAAAATTATTTGATATGTCATTTAATTTGACAGGTTGATTTTTTTTAATATAATCTCTAATTTTTTTCTGTCTAACATTCAAATAGCCTCCTTTTGATTTATATATATCGTATTTCTTTTCTAGTCTTTCTATTAAAATTGTCATACAAGTCAAAAAGAATAATACCCATTTATCAATTATTTCAGATTTCTTATTTCTGTTTTTCTGTCCCTCAATTAATGCTTGATAATACTCTTTTTTTTTGGATTCAATAATATTTTCAAATGACACATATTGAACAAATTGATAATCGTTTCTGAGTAATAATAATGTGGTTAATAATCTTGATAAACGACCATTACCGTCTTGAAATGGATGAATTGATAAAAATTCGTAAATAAATAGTCCAATAATAATTAAAGGATGAATCTCCTTCTTTTTTAACTCTGACTTAGTCCATTTAACTAAATCTCTCATCTGATGCTCTACAAGATGAGGTTCAGTTGTATTAAAAATCATTCTTTGTGTACCGTCTGGATAATTTGCTACGACTTTATTTGATAGATTTTTATACAAACCTCTATGCCTACCATCTTTATCACTATGTTTTAATAAAATACCATGAAGTTGTTTTATGGTGTTCTCAGTTAAATCAATATTTAAATAATTATCATATATTGTTTCCAAAGTGTCATAATAGCCTACAACTTCTTGTTCATCTCGCGTTTTAAATTTTGTAATTTTGATAT
>JAZDJJ010000145.1:0-26390 GCA_043804035.1 Bacteroidota bacterium | reverse complement strand
TTATATTTTGGAAATTCTGCAAAAGAAATACTTTTTTTGTGACCAAGTTTTTTCCAAATCTCTTCTGCAATATGAGGGGCAAAAGAAGAAAGTAAAATTACTAATGGTTGTAGAATTGCTTGTTTGTTGCATTTTAATTCTGTTAGTTCATTCACACAAATCATAAATGCACTCACACTCGTGTTGAAAGAATAATTTTCAATATCCTCTTGAATTTTTTTAATTGTCTTGTGTAAAATTTTTAATTCGACTTTTGTTGGTTCGTCATTTGAAATAAAAAACTTCTCGCCTTCTTCTCCTCTGCCGTTGGAAAGTGGAGATGTGAGATGAAACAAACGCCAGAACTTATTTAGAAAATTAAAAACTCCTATGATACCATTTGTATTCCATGGCTTGCTTTGCTCAAGAGGACCAAGAAACATTTCATAGAGACGGAGAGTATCAGCGCCAAACTTTTCAATAATGTCATCTGGAATTACAACATTAAGTTTTGACTTGGACATTTTTTCGGGCTCAGAAAAAGTAACCATTTGTCCACTTGCATTAGTAGTAAATCGATAAAATTCTCCTTGACTATCATATGACTCAATATTCAAAATCCCATCCTTCACAAATTCAATTGGTATTCTTTTTTTTGAAAACGAAATTTGATTCTCTTCATAATTTTTATCAAACATAGCAGACAAGGGTAATATATTACCTTTTGAAGTAATAGATTTTGATATTAGATCTTTCAAAGTACTAAAATCAATTTTCCCATTATTATACTGCGACACTACGTCATCAGATAAAAAAATGCCATGAAGATAAATTATTGGTTCTTTAATCGTAAGTTGATGAATAAATCTTGATTCTCCCAAAATCATTCCTTGGTTAATCAAATTTTTTGCTGGTTCATCAAAAGGAATATATCCGAGGTCGTATAAAAATTTTGTCCAGAAGCGAACATAAAGCAGATGACCTGTAGCATGCTCGTTTCCGCCAATATACAAATCCACATTCTGCCAATAGTTTACTGCATCTTTTGAAACAAATTCTTTTTCGTTATGTGCATCCATATATCGCAGATAATACCAACTGCTTCCTGCCCATCCTGGCATTGTTGTTTTTTCATACTCATATTTATTTTTGTATTTCCACGAAGAAGAAGCACGGGCTAATGGAGGTTCGCCTGTTTCTGTGGGTAAATACTTATCCACTTCGGGAAGTATAAGCGGAAGTTCGCTTTCATCTATTGTATATGGAATTCCGTCTTTGTAATAAATCGGAATCGGTTCGCCCCAATAACGTTGCCGGCCAAAGATTGCATCGCGCAAACGGTACTGTATTTTTCTTTTTCCAAGTCCGCGTTTTTCTATTTCTGAAATCATTTTTTTGATAGCGTCCTTCACTTGCAATCCATTGATAAAATCAGAATTTATTGCAAAGCCATCGTAGGTATCCAAACATTCATCTTCACACGCCTGCTCTTTTTCTAAAGATGAAAGAGAATTAGATTGAATAACTTTTTTTATTTCCAATCCGAAATATTTTGCAAAAGCAAAATCACGGGTATCGTGAGCAGGAACACCCATCACCGCACCTGTTCCATAACCTGCCAAAACATATTCTCCAATCCATATAGGAAGTTTTTGTCCGGTAAAAGGATGAATTGCATACGCACCTGTAAATTGTCCGGTAATATTTTTTACATCTGCTTGTCTTTCCCGTTCGCTGTGATTTTTTGCAATATCAATATACGTTTCAACTTGTTGCTTGTATTCGGGTGTTGTGATTTTTTTTATGAGTTCATTTTCGGGGGCAAGCGTCATAAAAGTTACTCCAAAAAGTGTATCTGGTCTTGTGGTAAATACTTCTGTTTTGAATTTTGAATTTTGAATTTTAAATTCAATCATGCATCCTTCACTTCTTCCAATCCAATTCCTCTGTACTTCTTTAACACTTTCGCTCCAGTTAATTTTTTCCAGATCGCTCAACAGACGTTCCGCATAAACTGTGATGCGCAGGCACCACTGAGACATTAGTTTTCTTTCCACATGATAACCACCTCGTTCGCTAATACCATCTTTCACTTCTTCATTTGCAAGTACAGTTCCAAGTTGCGGGCACCAGTTTACCCACGCTTCGCTTAAATAAGCCAGACGATAATTCATCAGTACATCTGATTTTTCTTTTTCATTTAATTCATTCCAACTTTTTTCTTTTCCAACAAATTGAAACTTAAAATTTGAAGTATGAAACTTTTTTATTAGTGTTTCTATTGGTTCAGATTTGTTTGCTTCAGGATTATACCATGAATTAAAAAGTTTCAGAAAAATCCATTGTGTCCATTTATAATATTTCGGATCACAAGTACATACTTCTCTATTCCAGTCAAATGAAAAACCCATTTTGTCCATCTGCTTACGATAACGTTGAATATTTTTTTCAGTAGTGATGAAAGGATGTTGCCCGGTTTGAATTGCGTATTGTTCAGTAGGCAATCCGAAGGAATCATATCCCATCGGGTGAAGGACATTAAATCCTTTCAGCCGTTTATATCGCGAAACAATATCCGAAGCAATGTAGCCAAGTGGATGACCTACATGCAATCCTGCTCCTGAAGGATAGGGGAACATATCTAATACATAATATTTTGGCATCTCATTCCTTTCAAAAGAGGAGGGATTTTGAACTGCAAAGGTTTTATTCTCCGCCCAGTATTCTTGCCATCTGTTTTCTATGTCACGAAAATTATAGGACATATCAGTACTTGGATTTATGTGTATTGAAAATTTTAAAAGTGTTTACTTATTTTCTTGTGCAAAAATAATAAAGTACTATTGTTCGGAATTATCATACGAACTGGGTAACTATACTTGCAGAAAAAACAAGTAACGAATAACGGGCAAAACGAAAATGTGTACTATAAGTTTATCTTTGTCCGATAAATATCATAGCAACCTGTCTCCAATAGATAAGAGCACGGTAACTACAATATTTCGGTGGAATAAAAAAATTGCCATGAAAAAAATATTTCTTTTTCTTTTTGTTGTTGCAACATTGTTTTGCAAAGCACAATCTTTGCAGTCACTGGATACAGTCAAAGCATTGTCTCCGTACGAAAATATTTATCTAAGAAAACTTTATTCCGATTCACTCGTAAGCAGTTTCATCATTTTCATTAAAAAAGAAGTAGAAGCACACAAACATATTACGCACACCGAGCATGTTTACATTTTGGATGGCGAAGGCGAAATGACGATGAGTGATATCAATACCGATGGAGCAGATAAAAAATTCACAGTAAAAAAGGGCGACATTATTTTCATTCCTAAATGTACAGTTCATTCGCTAAAAGTTTTTTCTCAAACTCCACTGAAAGTTCTTTCGGTTCAATCACCAATGTTTGATGGGAAAGACAGGATAATAGTGGAAAAGAAAAAATAAAAGTCAAAAAAAATCATGTATTCATTTTATCTTTACAATCACATTCTTAAAAACTTATGAAAAAAATACAAGTTGCCATCAATGGCTTTGGAAGAATTGGCAGAACTGTTTGCCGCGTAATGCTTCAGAAGAAAAACATCAATATAGTTGCTATCAATGATTTGCACGACAGTTTAACACTCGCTCATCTTTTTAAATATGATTCTATTCACGGTGTTTATGACGGAAAAATTAATCACGGAAAAAATTTTATTTCCATTAATGGAAAAAAAATAAATATCTATTCAGAAAAAGATCCTAAAAAACTTCCATGGAAAAATTTAAATATAGATGTGGTAATTGAATCTACCGGACTTTATTTAGATTCTGCTAATGCAAAAAAACATTTGGAAGCAGGAGCAAAAAAAGTAATCATCTCGGCTCCGTCAAAAGGAAATGATATCAAGAGCGTTGTCCTTGGAGTGAATGAAAATATTTTATCAAAAGAAGACAAAATAATTTCTAATGTTTCCTGCACTACTAATTGTGCTGCACCAATGATAAAAGTGCTGGATGAAAACTGGGGTGTTGAAAATGCTTATATATCTACTGTTCATTCTTACACAAGCAATCAGCAACTGCATGATGTTCCTCACAAAGATTTGAGAAGAGCAAGGGCGGCAGCAATTTCAATCATTCCCACTTCCACAGGTGCGGCAAAAGCAATCACAAAAATTTTTCCACATCTTGAAGGAAAGATTGGTGGTTGCGGCATTCGTGTGCCTGTACCTAATGGTTCTCTCACCGATATTTCCTGTATTCTTAAAAAAGATACCACTGTAGAAAAAATAAATAATGCATTCCGTAAAGCATCGCAAACTTCACTTAAAGGGATTTTGCAGTACAATGAAGATCCTATCGTTTCGGTTGATATCATCGGTAATCCTTATTCCTGTATTTTGGATGCCGGGTTCACTTCTGTTGTGGGAAAAATAGTGAAAGTGATTGGTTGGTACGATAATGAAGTTGGATATTCAAATAGGTTAGCGGAGTTGGTGGAAAAAATGGGGATTATGCTAAAATTCGGACCAACTTTTTTGATAACAAAATTAAATACAAAAGTAAAGAGCAGTCCTAAATTCAAGTAACTAATGCAATTTTTCTTGAAACAAGTTCAGGACAGATCCGAGGAAAGAAAGCACATAATATTTTTTAAGACAAAGGAGAAAGAGATTGCTTCGTGCCTCGCAATGACGAGCAATAATCAATAGTCAATAGTCAATAGTCAATAGTCAATAATCAATAATCAATAATCAATAGTCAATAGTCAATAGTCAATAGTCAATAATCAATAGTCAATAGTCAATAGTCAATAGTCAATAATCAATAGTCAATAATCAATAATCAATACAACTATGTTTACAGGAATTGTTGAAATCACAGGAAAAGTAATTGCACTAAAAAAAGAAAAAAGCAATATTACTTTTATCATTGAAACGGCTTTTATCCGTGAACTAAAAAAAGGGCAAAGCGTTTCGCACAATGGAGTTTGTCTAACTATAGAAAAAATTTCTTCTTCCAGAAAAAGTTATTATGTAACTGCTGTTAAAGAAACCCTTGACAAATCAAATCTTGGATTATTGTCAAAAGGAAGTATCGTAAATCTTGAACGCTCGTTGAAAGTTGGAGACAGATTAGACGGACATTTTGTACAAGGACATGTAGATTGTATTGCACATGTTCAATCAATTAAAGAAGAAAATGGCAGTTGGCTTTTTGGATTTGAAATATCAGGTAATAAAATTCAAAATGCAAATTTGATAGTAGAAAAAGGTTCTATCAGTATAAATGGAGTGAGTTTAACAATTGTTGATGTTCGTTCTTCTGCGAAAAAAAATAAAAAGGTGATTTCTTTTTCTATTGCAATTATTCCTCACACGTTTTCAAACACAAATTTCGGCACGATGAAAAAAGGAGATGCAGTGAATCTGGAGTTTGATGTTTTGGGAAAATATATTCAAAAAATAATTTCAAGTCAATTAGCGTAAAATCAAAATAGTGGCTGAAAAAAAACTTTTCCTTGTAGATGCTATGGCGATGATTTATCGTGCTTATTACGCGCTGATAAAAACACCCCGCTTAACTTCCAAAGGAATGAATACATCTGCCATTTTTGGTTTCACAAATATTCTTTTCGAACTGCTCAACAAAAAAAATCCCACTCATATTGCCGTTGCTTTTGATACTCACGCACCAACAGAAAGAGAAACCTATTTTTCTGAATACAAAGCAAACCGTCAGGCAACACCAGAAGATATTATCAGTGCAGTTCCTTACATCAAAAAAATTCTGGAAGGATTTAAAATTCCTGTATTGGAAAGCGACGGATATGAAGCCGATGATATTATCGGAACTCTGGTGAAAAAAGCAGAGAAGCAAGGATATGAAACCTACATAGTAACTTCCGACAAAGATTTTGGGCAATTAGTAACAAACAAAACATTTATTTTCCGTCCGCCTGTTTTCAAAAGCGATTGGACAATACTGCGAGAAGAAGATATTCTGAAGCGATGGGAAATAAAAGAAGTGAAACAGGTGATTGATATTCTCGGATTGATGGGTGATGCTGTGGATAATATTCCCGGTCTGCCTGGTGTTGGCGAAAGAACCGCTATCAAACTTGTACGGGAATTTGGGAGTGTGGAAAATGTAATTAAGAATGCCGACAAACTGAAAGGTAAATTACAAGAGAATGTAAAACAATATTCTGCTCAGGCGATACTCTCTAAAAAACTTGCTACCATTTATTGCGATGTTCCTGTTGATTTGAATGAAGAAGGGTTAACGATAGGGGAAATGGATAAAAAAAAACTTTCGGAAATCTTTTCTGAATTGGAATTTCGCACACTTGAGAAAAGAATATTGGGAGAAAAAAAATCAACAAATGTGCAGGAAGTTTTATTTGATGAAACAAGTAATGAAATCACGCCTCAAATAGAAAATCAGAAAACAAAAACTATTGCAGATGTTCCTCACGCCTACCATCTTATTGACACAAAAGAGAAAAGAGAAAAACTAATTGCTGATTTGAGTAAACAAAAATCTTTTTGCTTTGATACTGAAACAACAGGCACGAATGCAAATAATGTAGAATTAGTTGGCATGTCGTTTTCTTTCAAAAAGCATGAAGCATACTATGTTCCCGTTCCCGAAAACTATAATGATGTTCATACAATCGTAAACGAGTTCAAAGAATTATTTGAAGATGAGAGCATAGAAAAAATCGGACAGAATATAAAATATGATATATCTGTTCTGAAATGGTACGACATTGCTATTAAAGGAAAATTATTTGACACGATGATTGCGCATTACCTCATTCAGCCCGATATGCGTCACAATATGAATTTGCTTTCCGAAACATATTTGAATTATTCGCCCATATCCATAGAAACACTCATTGGTAAAAAAGGAAAAAATCAATTAAGTATGCGTTCGGTTCCTCTTGATAAGATTTACGATTATGCTGCTGAAGATGCAGATGTAACTATTCAACTGAAAGAAAAATTTCTGCCGATACTCATAGAAACATACACACAAAAACTTTTTGAAGAAGTAGAAATGCCTCTCGTCCCTGTTCTTGCTGCTATGGAAGCCGAAGGTGTTAAGATTAATATAAAAACATTGAATGAATATTCATCAGAACTTGCAAAAGATTTGTTCAAATCCGAAAAAGAAATTTATTCTCTCGCGGGACAACAACAATTCAATATTTCATCACCAAAACAAGTTGGAGAAATTCTTTACGATGTTTTAAAAATTGTGGAGAAGCCGCAGAAAACCAAAACGGGACAATATGCTACGGGGGAAGATGTGCTGAAAAAATTAAAAGGCACTCATCCTGTTGTTGATAAAATTCTGGAATATCGCGAATTGCAAAAATTAAAGAACACTTATGTGGATGCTTTACCACTACTCACTAATCCGCGAACCGGAAGAGTGCATACAAGTTACAATCAGATAATGGCTGTAACAGGGCGACTTAGTTCTGACAATCCGAACTTACAGAACATTCCTATTCGCACCAAAAAGGGAAGAGAGATACGTAAAGCATTTGTTCCGCGCAACGATAATTTTATTCTTCTCTCTGCCGATTATTCTCAAATAGAATTGCGCATCATTGCAGCATTAAGCGGTGATGAAGAGATGATAAAAGCATTCCGCGAAAAACAGGATATTCATACTTCTACAGCCGCCAAAGTATATGGAATCACAGAAGTTACTGCTGATATGAGACGAAATGCCAAGATGGTAAACTTCGGAATTATCTATGGAATTTCTGCTTTTGGTCTTGCACAGCGGCTCAACATTTCGCGCACCGAAGCCAAACAAATCATTGATAATTATTTTATTCAATATCCAAAAGTCAAAGAGTATATGAACAATATTATTTTACTGGCAAAAGAAAAGGGCTATGTAGAAACCATTTTGGGCAGAAGGAGATATCTGAGAGATATCAATTCAAACAATGCTACTGTTCGTAGTTTTGCTGAACGTAATGCTGTTAATGCACCCATCCAGGGTTCTGCCGCAGATATGATTAAAATAGCAATGATAAATATTTATAAAGAATTTTCTAAAAAAAACTTCAAATCAAAAATGATTTTGCAGGTACACGATGAGTTGGTGTTTGACATTCATAAAGAAGAACTGGAAGCCGTAAAACCTATAATAGAAGACAAGATGAAACACGCCATCAAACTACTTGTACCTATTGAAGTGGAAATGGGAATCGGAAATAACTGGTTAGAGGCGCATTGAAAAAGAAATAGAATTACGATTTCGCATTTTATATTTCCCATTTTGCATTTTACATTTCGCATTTTACATTTTGCATTTTGCATTTTACATTTTACATTTTGCATTTTAGATTTTACATTTTACATTTTACATTTTGCATTTTACATTTTGCATTTTTCATTTTTCATTTTCCATTTTACATTTTACATTTTACATTTTACATTTTTCATTTTCCATTTTGCATTTTACATTTTGCATTTTGCATTTTACGATTTTACATTTTACATTTTGCATTTAACGATTTTACAATTTTACATTTTACATTTTACATTTTACATTTTCCATTTTCCATTTTACATTTTACATTTTACATTTTAGATTTTAGATTTTACATTTTGCATTTTACATTTTACATTTTACATTTCGCATTTTACATTTTAGGGCGGTTCCAAAAATTGATTCCGTCATTGCGACTGCGAGGCACGAAGCAGGAAGCAATCTCTATTTCTACATAAAAAAACTGATTGCTTCAGTCGTTCCTCCTTCGCAATGACGTTTATTTGTATTTTTAGAACTGCCCTTAATATTGTACTATAATTTTTTGTATAAATTGTTTTTTTTCAGTTTTGATTTTTAAAAGATAAATGCCTGTAGGTAAGGACCTCAAATTAATAGTGAATTGATCTGTTTGTTGATTCGCTGACTGAAAAACATTTTCTCCTTTTTCATTGTAAATTTCTATTGCATTTATATTATCGTTGTTTGCCGTTATTATTATTTTTTCGCTAGCGGGATTAGGATAAACTTTAATAATATCAATAGTATCACTATTCGTTAAGTTTTCTATATTTGTTTTTTTACATTCTGTTGTTTTAAGTTTTTTATCACTATTTATAATAGCAATACCATTGTCTACGATTACTCGCAATATTCGTGCTACAGAAGAACCACAAGCATTGTTCGCACTTACAGTAATATCCCCGCTTGTTGAACCCGCAGTTGTAACGATAGAAGTCGTTGTAGAAGTTCCTTTCCATCCTGAAGGTAATGTCCATGTATAAGATGTTGCACCGTTTGTGTAGTTACTATTTTTTTTGTGACTCCGGAGAGATTTGAACTCCCAACTTTCTGATCCGTAGTCAGATGTTCTATCCAGTTGAACTACGGAGCCAAATTTTATTTTTATTTAAATGATGTTACGCAAAAACACATTTTGTTTGTTATTTATTTCGGCAATATCAGAGTAACACCGTTACACTTCATTTGTAATGACGTATTTAGTTTGCATGAATTAATCATTAACAATACTCTTATTATTTCAACTTTAATTTTGGAATGTAGGGGCTTTCAGGATTAACTATCATTTTTTCGGATTGAGGATGCAATACTACATCCATTTCCTCCATTGGAATAGCACCAAGCAAGGGTTCTCCCTGTGTAAGTACAAAAGCGGAAGATATGGATACCCTATTTTCAAATGTAATCTCTATTGGACCGACTACATCAAGCATTTGCACTCTGCCATCTGCTAATTCTACTTCTCTTTCATATACTTTATTTAAACCAAGCTGATTTTTAATATGCTCGGTAATAGCAAGCATACTTGCTCCTGTATCTACCAATACTTTAATTGTTTCGCCACGTATTTTATCTGTCTTAATGTAGCCCTTTCTGGCTAACAAAATATCATCATAATTTCTAAGCCGAATTGTTGCATATATTAATCCCATAAATAGAAATGTTCAATGTTTAAAGGTCAAGGACTAAAATGTCAAGTTTAATAGTCAATAGTCAATAATCAATAATCAATCTTTTGCTTTATCTTTTTGCTGCATTGGTTTTGCGATGGATTCTCGCATCTGTGTGTCTGCCTGTATATTTTGCATCTTATAGTAATCCATAATACCGAGATTCCCGCTTCGGAATGATTCTGCCATAGCAATAGGAATTTGTGCTTCTGCCTCAATCACTTTTGCTCTCGCTTCCTGCGCTTTTGCTTTCATCTCCTGCTCACTTGCTACAGCTGCGGCTCTTCTTTCTTCGGCTTTTGCCTGTGCTACTTTCAAATCAGCACTTGCCTGATCTATTTGTAGTTTTGCGCCAATATTTTCTCCTACATTAACATCAGCAATATCAATAGAAAGAATTTCAAAGGCAGTGCCTGCATCTAATCCTTTTTTTAATACTGTCTTTGATATGGTATCAGGGTTTGCCAGCACCAATCTATGATCATCAGCAGAGCCAATGGCGGTAACAATTCCTTCTCCAACACGTGCAAGAATAGTTTCTTCACCTGCTCCTCCCACTAATTGATTAATGTTAGTTCTTATTGTTACCCTTGCTTTAACTATCAATTGAATACCATTTTTTGCTACAGCAGAAACAGCAGGTGTGTCAATCACACGTGGATTAACAGAAAGTTGCACTGCATCAAACACATCACGTCCGGCAAGATCAATTGCCGTAGCAAGTTTGAAGTTAAGCGGAATATTTGCTTTCTCGGCAGATATCAATGCATTAACTACCGGCTGCACATGTCCTCCAGCCATAAAATGCGCTTCTAATTGATCGCGTGAAAGAATAAGTCCGGCTTTATATCCGTTGATAAGTGCATTCACAATAACACCCGGAGGAACATTCCTGAAACGCATCAGTGCAAGTTGTATCAACGAAATTCTTACTCCCGAAAGTTGAGAAGTTACCCACAATCCGATAGGAAGGATTCTAAAAAAAATCCAAAGAAAAATCAGCGCTCCAAAGCCGAGCAGCGCATAGATAAGAACATTGTCTGGTTGCATCATATATATAAATTTAAAGTTTAATGGTACCCATTTTTATTTTGCAATAGTAATCAATTTTTGGTTACTGTTAAATAGTTTCTATCCGAAAACTTCTCTTTTAAAAAAACAAGATTAATAATGTTTCGTTCTGATTAGGGTTTACACTTAATTTTCTTCTATAAATCCTTTTTGATTTGTTCGTCATGGCGGGCTTGAACCGCCACCTCAATAAAAAACCACTACCAATCTTCAACCTCAAAACTCAAATCTTTCAATTCCGGATTCATTTTACTTATCAACTCATTTGGCATTGCTAATTTAGCATAGTTTTGTATATTTGCACATTGTTAAGGGCAGTTCTAAAAATACAAATAAACGTCATTGCGATGGTTGCCTTAACAACCCGAAGCAATCTCTGTCCCTGCTATTTGGTTACTGAGCTTGCCGAAGTAAGAGATTGCTTCCATTTCGCTTCTGCCCGCAGCAGGCGGGTCGCTTATTTTCGGCAAGCTCAATACGAGTCATGTCGTAATGACGAAACCAATTTTTTGAACTGCCCTTTTTTAATATACACATATAATTAAATGTGGTGAAGTTTAATTTATCTTGATATCCGTATTTATTTTTCAATTATTTCGTAACGATTGCTTTTTGTCAGGCGAATACTGTTGTAGTCGTTGATGTCTGCAAAATCAAATTGCCAAAAAGAATAAAAGTTGCTACGCTTTTCAAAAAATAATGTCTTTACTTTTTTCTTTGTGTGATGTTGCCACTGTCGGAATGGATAGAAAAGTTGTCGGATGATTACATTATCGGTTTGACTATTTTTTGCTTCAATTAATGCAACTTGATTTTTTCCTTCATAACCAGCGTCCACTTCTGTCTGGACGCTCTCAGTAGTTAAATTTTGTTTGCCAACATTAAACGAAAATTTCGGAGTATATTTTCTTCCTCTGATTGTTAGAACGAGAGAGTCGTCCTCTAAAAAAGTTCGCACCAAACTTGCAGCGTAAGCAAAATCCAAATGTTGCATTTCTGAATTTCCAACTTGAGAAGTGTCAAGAACAAAATCAAGTTTTGAAGTGTAAATTTTTGCGGTGGTTTCTATCAGCGGAATATCAATATATCCTTCGCCTTTTACAATTGCATATTCTCCGTTGCGTGTCGGTAAAAGAAAAACTTTATTGTCAATGAAAACTTGCGGTCTGTCCTCTCTGCTGTCTTGTTTGCAGAGAATACGAACTTCTTTTTCGTTTGTTTTTTTGAAATGTGAAGTTGCTTGTTTGATTTGCTCTGCTGTAATAATGAACGGTTCTTTACCAAAGTTATGTTTGTGAATTTTATACTCGTCAAAGATTGCTTTCCACGAATTGCTGTTCATAATGAAAATTCAAGTGTAGATTGATGAATAGATTTTTTGTAACGCTTAATTGTCTGGTTGATATATTCTTCGCTGATGTCAATGCCGATATATTTTCTTCCGCCAATAATTTTACAAGCAACGCCAGTAGTTCCGCCACCATTGAAAGGATCAAGCACGATGTCATTTTCTTTTGTTGATGCGAGAACGATTCTTTTTAAAAGTGCAAGTGGTTTTTGTGTCGGATGTTTTCCAAATTCTTTTTCGTCTTGTGTTGGTGTCGTGATAGACCAAACAGAACGCATTTGTTTGTCCACCGCTTTCATTTTGTCCTCGGGGAACTTTCCGTTTTTCATTAATTCATAATTGAAAGTGTGTCGTGCTTTTTTGTCTTTGCGTGCCCACAAAATTGTCTCGTGACTGTGAGCGAAAGTTGTGCAAGCCAAATTCGGAGCAGCGTTTGGTTTGAACCAAGCGATGTCGTTTAGAATATGGAAATTTAATTTTTGCAATATAAAACCACATTGATAAATGCTGTGCTGTGTCCCAGTAATCCAAATTGTTCCTTCGGGTTTTAAGATTCGTTTACATTCAGAAATCCAAGTTTCGTGAAATTGTAAGTCCGCTTCAAATCCTTTGCTCTTGTCCCACTTGCCCTTATTCACGCTTACCATTTTTCCAGCGTGACAAGTTACACCGTCATTTGATAAATTGTAAGGTGGGTCAGCAAAAATCATATCCACATAATTGTCTGGAATTTTTGCCATCACTGTCAGGCAGTCCGCTTGATAAAGGCAGAAGTCATCTGTCTTGAAAGCAGGTTTGATGCTTTCTGTCGTGCCATTTTTGGCAATGTATTTTACAAGGTCTTCAAATACGAAGTTCTGTGTCATTTTGTAGCTATTGTCTTGTTTTGAAATCATTGTCTGTTTGTACATTTTTTAATTTTCTGCTGTAAAAAAAATTTATATCCCTATAAAACTGTCTTATGAAATACTGAACTACCACTTTTGTCAAACCGCTTTTTCGTTCGCTATTTTGAAAGTCGTTTAATTTCACCTACGATTTGTCCGATTACTTCTTCATTTTTTATTTTGTCGTCAATGCTGAACACGATAAAAACTTTTCCGCCAAACTTTTTTGTGAAGTCGTCAAAACTTGCTCTCATTCTTTCTGTCGCTGAGTAGTTGCCGAAATTTGCTTTTGCCGTAACAGGTTTGATTTGTATCCCAAATGCTTTTTTGCCAACCCATCCAAGATAATCAATATCTCCAGCGTGATCAAGTTCGGGGTCGCTTTCTACAAATTTTACATTCGGAAATTCTTTTGCAAGGTTGTCTTCAATAACTGATTTTTCTCTTATGAAACCGTCATAAGTTCTGTTGATGGTTAGATTGAAAATATAATCAATGCAGTCCTGTAATGTAAGTTGATTAAATGCTTCCGTCCATTCGGGAATTACAATCTCTTTAATTTTTACATAGAGCCGTTCTCCGAGTTCTTCCAAACTTTCTTTTGTTATTTTACTTGAAGTTTTCCCATCCGTGTTTGCGTTTTCAAAATACCATTTTTCCCATTCTTCAAATGATTTCGGTTGACATTCACGAATGAGAGCCATCACTATACCGACCTTGTTGGGACGAGATAACTGATAAGTTTGACAGGCGTAATTGAGAACTTTCTCTTTCTTTCCGAATTCTTTTGAATATTGCTTATACTTTAGTTTGGGCATTGGCTTTGTTAAACAGGTTTATAAATTTTTGTTTGTATTTAAAATCAGCGTTACTGTCCACTTGCACCAAACCATTTTTAATTAAATGTGCATTGATGAAAGTTTTATTTTCAAGATAGAGATAACATAAAATGTTGTTCTCGCTATCGTGTTTCACCGTATCGTATTTAAGAAAAACTCTTTTGCCTTTTGTCTTGTCTGTAAGAAAAGTAGTGGCTTTGCCATTTATTTTTTTATCCTCTTTAATACCAATAAGTTTTACAGTCAGGTCATTACTTAACCGAACTTTTTCAGGACTGATAACTTCTTTTACAGTAAAAAATTCTTCTCTCTTTACAGAACCATTTTTGTCAATCTTAGAGCCGAATTGTAATTTCTTGATGTCAATTTTTTTATCAAGAGTATGCGGATCCTTGAAAATGTAAGGTTGTTTTTGAATTTCTTTTTCGAAATCCAAATGTTTTTTTTCTGTTATAAATTCAAAAGTTGTATTGTGAATATCTTTTTGATTTGCTGAAAGTTTTTGTTTTATGATTGGGATAAATTCAGGATTGATTTCATAACCGATAGAGTTTCTCTCAAGATTTTTTGATGCAAGGTTTGTTGTCCCGCTACCTGCAAAAGGGTCAAGCACTGTGTCACCAATAAAGGCAAACATTTTTATTAACCGTCTCGGCAATTCTTCAGGAAACATTGCAATGTGATTGTCCTGCCTTGCTCCTGCAAAATTCCAATGCCCTGCAAAGAATGTGTTCCATTCTATTGCTGTCATTTTTGAAAGTTCTTTATTTTCTTTTGTCGGTATTGGTGCATCTCCTAATTTTTTGAAAACTAAAATAAATTCGTAATCCAATTTTAAAATTCCGTTTCGTGGATACGGATAAGAACCCATTTGTACACCACCGCCTGTCGTGTTAGATGTAGTTACCTTTTGCCATATAATAGCGCCCATATAATCAAACCCAATGATTTCACAGAACTTGATAATTTCTTCTCTGATAGGAATTACTTTGTAGCGTCCGTAATAAACAGCACGAGCAAATTGGTCACCGATATTTATGCATAAACGACAACCATTATGAAGAATGCGGTAGCACTCTTTCCAAACTAAATTAAGATTGTTGATATAACTTTCGTAACTCTCGTGGAAGCCGATTTGATTCTCTGTCCCGTAGTCCTTGAGTTGCCAGTAAGGTGGTGAAGTGATAGCTAAATGCACTGAATTGTCAGGCAACTCAATCATTTGTCTGCTGTCGCCATTTATTATTTTATGATGTGTTTTCAATTGTCTTTTATGTTTGTAGCAAAGTCCTTTTTTATCATTATCACTAACTGCTGAATAATTACGAAACTTAACAAATATCAAAAGCTGGCAACCGGTGGTGCTGGTTCATCGGGCTTGCCTGCATTTTTCAAAGGTATTCTAACAAGAACAAATCCGATAATTATCAGAACTAAAATACTTACAGCGAAAGATGGATTTTTGAAAATTTCAAAGATGCTTATATTTAAGAAATAGAATAATGCGAATATCAATCCCATCAATGCTTCGCCGGCAATAAATCCTGATGCAAGCAATACGCCCGTGTTTTCAACTCTTGCTTTTTGTGCTTCGTTATGTTTTTTTCTATCGTTAAATAATTCAACAATACCTTTTATCACACCTCCAAGAAAGATAGCAAATGTCGTTTCTAATGGAAGATACATTCCAACGCTTACGAGCATCGGACTTTTAACTTGCATTAAAATAAATCCTAATCCCATCAGCATACCAACGATAATTAAGGGCCAAGCCATTTGTCCGCCTACGATTCCTTTTGATAACATTGCCATTAAACTTGCCTGTGGTGCCGATAAATTTTTACTTCCGAACCCACCTTCATAACCCTCTTTAATACCTTTGGCTATATCACCTTCATTTAATATAATCAAAACACCAAACATAACACAACCGGCAAGTACGACTCCGATAATATCTCCTATTTGCATTTTCCAAGGAGTACCACCGAGTATATGTCCTGCTTTAAGGTCTTGCAGCATCTCACCTGCAACAGCAGCCGAGACGCAAACAATTGCTGCAACACCAAGAACAGAAGCAACACCTTCTTGTCCTTGAACGCCAAGTAAAACAAGTAATAAAGCCGTAATAACTAACGCTGTAAGTGTTAATCCACTTATTGGATTATTGCTTGAACCCATAATACCAACAAGGTAACCAGAAACCGCACCAAAAAAGAATGCAAGAATAATCAGTACAGTTGCTGCGGCAATAGCGACTATCAACGATGTATTAAAAATAAAAAATGTTATACAGAATGTAGCGATAGCAACACCAAGAATACCAATCATTATCCATAAAAAATTAATATCTTTTTCATTTCGTGGAATAACAGCCGATGTTCCCGCTGCGGCTTTTTTTACATCGCTCACCGAGCGTGCAATACCTGCTGTTAAACTTTTTCTCATCTTGAAAAGAGTGAAGCAAGCACCCATCAACATACCACCGATAGCAATAGGACGTACAATAAATCTCCATACCTGGCTGATTTGAAAAGATGGATTATTAACTTTAGTTAAAGCGGCATCCATAGATAAAACACTATCTTTACTCATTAAATAAGTAGCCCAGGCGTTAAAGTCCAAATTTGGAGAAATAAAATACAAAATGATAGGAGCCAACAGTCCCCACGCAATCAAGCCACCGCTGAAGTTCAATGCGCCTAACTTTGGTCCAATAATATAACCGACACCCATATAAGCAGGACTGATACCCGGTGAACTCAATAACAATCCACCTTTACCGGTGATGGTTGTTCCTGTAATTGTTTGTTTAGAAAAAGGAATAAACATTTCCCACGAGGCAGCAAAAAATTTAAGGTCGCCAAGTATTTTTATTACTGCACCACCAATCATTGCACCGAAAAGAAATTTAGAACCACCTCCGGAACTACGACCTGCTTTATGAATTTCTGCGGCAGCAACCGATTCAGGAAAGGGAAGTTCTACATCTTCTACCATTACTCTTCGGAGTAAAGCGACAAACATAATTCCCAGTACACCACCACAAATAAGTATAAGCGTTGAAACAATATAATGGTCGGGAGTATAAAATTGTGGCCATATACCTGCTACAAAAAAAGCGGGCAACGTAAAAATGGCACCTGCTGCCACTGATTCACCGATTGAACCAACGGTACGTGCAAAGTTCTCTTCTAAAATAGAACCTTTTACCATCTTCAAAATCGCCATCCCTATCACTGCTGCGGGATAAGTTGCTGCGATGGTCATACCGGCTTTAAGTCCTAAATAAGCATTAGCCGCACCAAGCACAACCGACATCACTAAACCAATAACAAGTGCCCGCAAAGTGAACTCCGACATATTTGTTTCCGCTGAAACAAAAGGTACAAACTTTTTTTGTTCTGACATATTTTTTTTTATTGATTTTTAAATTATAAAATTATTTTGTAACTCTTTCTAATCGCTTCATTATAGAGAAAATGAATATCGCAGAAATGATACAACAGATAATAAAAATTGACCATAGTTGCCATAAATCAAGTTTCCCCCAGAAATTACTTCCGATAAAAAGAAGTTTATTTCCGACAGCAGTTGCCAAGAGCCAACCGCCTTGCATCAGACCTTGAAAACGCGGTGGTGCAACTTTAGAAACAAATGATAATCCCATAGGGCTTAAGAAAAGTTCGGCTATAGTAAGTATTAGATAACTGCTCATCAGCCAGTACGGCATAACACGCGATTCGTCAGGGACAGGATTATATTTCAAATTTCCATCTACATCTACGTATTGTAATTCGTGAGGAGAAATTAAGTTCAAAGAAGCTATTAAAACCACAACAAATCCTATTGCTGCGATGAACATTCCAATTCCAATTTTCTTTGGTGTTGAAGGTTCTAAATTTTTGTTACGAAGCCAAGTAAAAATTCCCATAACAGGAAAAGTTAATACGACAATAAAAAGAGGATTAAACGATTGAAATATTTCCGGTGCAATAGGATTGCTTGTAGAATATCCTGATACCAAATAATATGTTAAGTACCCACATATTCCAAAGATGCCTAACCCGATAATTTTTTCAACCATTTTCTTTCTGAAAATGATTACAAAAAGCCCTACGATAGTAGCAATAAATGTTAATATTGAGTTCAAATTAAAAAAGATGTTTGTAAATGCTCCTACTTCTTTAACTGTATAATCTCTGGCAAAAAAAGTTTGAGTAAGTCCGTTTTGATGGAAAGACATCCAGAAAAAAATTACAACTATAAATACTAATATCAAAGAATTTACACGTGGTCGTTCTTCCTTTGTAGAAATTTGAAGTATCCATGACACAAATCCGACAAAAAGTCCAATGGCTAATCCAAGTTTATAATTGTTAAGTAAAAGATGAAAAATCACTGATGTTGTTGCCATTAGCCCTAATGCCAATACAATACTTATTATATTTTTATCTGCTTTAACAGTTTGTTTGCTATCCGTCTCAATTTCTTTTTTAACACTTCTCTCTTTGCTGGGTAAATATTTATTAAAAATAACATAAACTAAAAGCGAAACAATCATAGCACTTGCAGCAATTCCGAATGCGTAATTGTATCCTTCTGAAAATGTATAAACGTAATCGTCCGCAAATTTACTAAGGTCGGTTACTGCGTTGCTTGATACTTTGTCGGCTAATTGTTGAAAATTATCTAAGGTTGCTGTATCAGTAATTTCGCCACGTTTAAAAGCATGGCACATACCGGGCAAACTACCGTCATGTATAAATCCATTTGTTTTCAACCACCAATTTCTAATTGCTGTTGCAATAAACGGTGCAAAGAAAGCGCCCATATTAATTCCCATGTAAAAAATCATGTATGCGGAGTCGCGAACTTTGGAGTACTTGGGGTCATCATACATTTGTCCGACGACTGCCTGTAAGTTTCCTTTAAACAAACCATTACCAAAGGCAATAGTAAATAATCCCACAAGAGTAACACCAAGCGACAATCCGGGTATCGCTATCATGGCATAACCTCCAAACATGATTATAATTCCTGCGAGTATGACCAGTTTATATTTATTGGTATAATCGGCAATCATGCCGCCAACCAAAGCAAGAGCATAAATTGCAAAATAAAACCAACTATAATAATCTCCTGCATCTCTTTCTGAAAGACCATATTTGGCTTGAAGAAAAAGAATCAAAATAGCCATCATGGTATAAAAACCAAATCGTTCTCCCATATTTGAAAAGAACGCTACTAATAATCCTTTAGGATGATTTTTGAACATAATATTTAAAAAATTTAATTATCAAAAATTATTTTTTTTCTCATTCAATTAATTATCGGTTAAAAAATATTTCCATTTAATCATCTTGTATAACGTTGATTTCAAAATCATAGTTAAGACAATTTTTTTCCGTTGCAAAACTAAACAATATTTGTAATTCACAAAAAAGTTAATCCTCACTGGTTATGGGCAGTCCCAAAAATTGGTTTCGTCATTGCGACATGACTCGTATTAAGCTTGCCGAAATAAGCAAAGCGAAATGGAAGCAATCTTTAATCTGCCTGTGCCGACTTGTCTGCGTGCGGACGCACAGGCAGAACACGGCAGACAGGTAGCAGGGACAAAGATTGCTTCGGGTGGCTTTAAGCAACCTTCGCAATGACATTTATTTGTATTTTTAGAACTGCCCTAAAATAAAAAAGAAAGATTTTTTCAAGAATATATTCACATAATAAAATGCGCACTGATAGATTCGTGAGTGAGCACTTTGTCTATCACATTAGCAAAAAGATCGGCAACAGAAATGACTTTTATTTTAGAACTTTTTTGTTTGATAGGTATGGTATCAGTAACAATCATTTCCTGAATTTTTGATTCCTCTATTTTTTGGTATGCATCGCCGGAGAGGACAGCATGCGTACACACAGTGCGAACGCTAATTGCTCCTTTATCCATCAACATATTTGCGGCAATGGAAAGTGTGCTTGCAGTATCAACAATGTCATCAACAAGAATTACATTTCTTCCTTCCACTTCTCCGATAACGGTTATACTTTCAATCACATTTGCTTTTTTTCGCTGCTTATAACAGATAGCAATTTCGGCGCCAAGAAATTTTGCGTATGCATTTGCACGTCTGGATCCGCCAATGTCGGGCGAAACAATGACAAGGTCACGGAGATTTAATTTTTTTATAAAAGGAAGAAAAATTGTAGAAGAGTAAAGATGGTCAATTGGCACTTCAAAGAATCCTTGTATCTGATCAGCATGCAAATCCATCGTTATAATGCGATTAGCACCAGCAGACATGAGGAGATTTGCAACAAGTTTTGAACCGATGGGAACTCGTGGTTGGTCTTTTCTGTCTTGCCTCGCAAATCCAAAATATGGAATCACTGCAATAATGTTTTTTGCTGATGCGCGTTTTGCAGCATCTATCATCATCAAAAGTTCAAAGAGATTATCAACAGGAGAATTAGTGGACTGAATAAGAAACACATTACTTCCGCGTACGGTTTCTTCAAACGATGGCTGAAATTCTCCATCACTGAAACGCGACAATGTTACAGTACCTAACGGCTGACCATAACTAGCAGCAATCTTTTCTCCAAGTTGTTTGGATGCAGAACCAGTAAATATTTTTACATTGGGAGTGAGCATCTTTTTCTTTTGTAAAAAGTAAAGGTAATAAAATATTAGGACTCACTTTTTAGAGATTTTTTATCTTTGATTTTCCATTCCTAAAAAAATGAATAACAAAAACGGGAAATATCTGAAAATCTTTTGGGTGCTTGTTGCTGCTCCTTTTGTGTTTGTTTTCATTTTCATCTCCATGGTTTCTATGGAATGGTTTGGCGATTTGCCCGATGTTGAGGATTTGCAAAATCCACAATTAAATCTCGCTACTGAAATTATTTCCTGCGACAAAAAAATTCTTGGAAAATATTATGCCGAAAACCGGGTAAATATAAAATACAAAAATATTACTCCATCTTTAGTACAAGCACTTATTGCCACAGAAGATGTGCGTTTCTATGAGCATTCGGGAATTGACTTTCGCGGATTGCTGCGCGTTTTTTTTAAAACAATTTTAATGGGAGATAAAGACGCAGGAGGCGGAAGTACCATCAGCCAGCAATTAGCAAAACTTCTTTTTCCGAGAGAAAAAAAACAATCATCATCTCAACTTGCTATACGAAAAATAAAAGAATGGGTCATCGCTGTAAAATTAGAACAACAGTATACGAAAGATGAAATCATAATGCTTTATATTAACAAATTTGATTTCAACTATAATGCAGTTGGAATAAAATCGGCAGCAAAAATTTATTTTCATACTACTGCCGATTCTCTGAAGACAGAACAAATTGCTATGCTAATCGGTATGTGTAAAAATCCTTCTTTGTTTAATCCAATCCGCAGGGCTGATACAACATTATACAGGAGAAATATGGTGCTAAATCAGATGGTAAAGTATGATTATTTGTCGCAGCACGATTGTGATTCACTAAAAACACTTCCCATAATTTTGAATTTTGAATCTGATGATCATAATCTTGGACTTGCTCCTTATTTCCGCGAATATCTGCGCGATGTGTTTCTGAAAAAATGGTGTGCCGAAAATCTAAAGCCGGATGGAACACAATATGATATTTATCGCGATGGATTAAAAATTTATACTACCATTGATTCGCGAATGCAACGGTATGCCGAGCAGGCGATGAAAATGCATCTTAAAGAACTACAGCCAAAATTTTTTAAAGAATGCAAGCAGAAAAGAAATGCTCCGTTTGACTGGCGAATAACAAAAGAAGAGATTTCCCAAATCATGACATCTTCCATGCATCGTTCCGACCGTTACCGCTCACTAAAAAAACAAGGAGCCAATGAAAAAGAAATAGAAAAAAATTTCAATACACCTGTAGAGATGACAATTTTTTCTTGGAATAAAAATATTGATACCACGATGACTCCAATGGATTCTATTCGTTACTATAAAACCTATTTGCAAAGCGGATTTATGTCCATGGATCCAAATACTGGATACATTAAAGCATGGGTTGGTGGAATCAATCATACGCATTTTAAGTACGATCATGTTAAAACAGGAAGAAGACAAGTCGGCTCTACTTTTAAACCATTTGTCTATGCACTTGCCATCATGGAAGGATGGTCGCCTTGCAAACGAGTACCAAATGTGCCGATAACATTTGAAATTCCCGATCAGCCCTCATGGACACCCGAAAGTTCTTCCGATAAAAAATATAATGGCAGAATGCTTACCCTTCAGTTTGCGCTGGCACTTTCCATAAACTGGGTTACAGCACGTATCATGAAACATTTTGGTCCAGAACCGGTAGTTCAACTTGCCAGACGTTTAGGAATTACCAGCCCCATAGATCCTGTTCCTGCAATTTGCCTTGGTACTCCGGAAATTTCTCTTTACGAAATGGTGGGAGCGATGAACACTTTTGTCAACAAAGGAACGTATTTAGAACCAATTTTTGTTACACGTATTGAAGATAAACACGGACGCGTGCTTGCCGATTTTTCTCCTCATTCCAAAGAAGTAATGGACGAAGAAAAAGCATACATCATTCTTCAACTGATGAAAGGAGTGGTACAGTACGGAACAGGTGTTCGTTTGCGATACAAATACAAACTAATGATGCCTATTGCCGGAAAAACAGGCACTACGCAAAATCATTCTGACGGATGGTTTATGGGATTTACTCCCGATTTAGTTTCTGGAGTTTGGGTAGGAGCGGAAGACCGCAGCGTACACTTCTCTGCCCTCAACGAGGGGCAAGGAGCTAGTTTGGCTCTTCCCATCTGGGCATACTATATGCAAAAAGTTTATGCGGATAAGACGATAAAAATTTCACAACAGGATTTTGAAAAACCCGCACAGAAAATTACTATTGAAATGGATTGTAGTAAATACAACAAAGCAATAGAAGCAGGAACAAGCGAAGAATTTGATATGTCAGCACCAGAAGAGGATTTGTAAAAAAAGACATTGTTAATTTTTTGGGACAGATTGATAAGATTGCTTTGGTTGTTTATCTCTTTGGCATTTCGGTAAGATTAATATCCAAAGATCAATACAATTTTGCGTAAGTCCTATAGAAGTTACTTATCTTTCACCATAATTCTTGCATCTCCTATTATACATCCTTTGCCGGGAGAGAGAGCAAATATTGGGTTTAGGTCAATCTCTTTAATTTCAGGAATCTCTTCAACGAGTTTTGATATACGCAAAAGTACTTCTTCAAGTGCAGGTATATCAACAGACGTATGCCCGCGGTACCCTTCAAGTAGTTTATATCCTTTTATTGACCGTATCATTTTTTTTGCATCAATATCAGTCAGCGGAGTTATTCTGAAACATACATCTGCCAACACTTCCACATGTATGCCGCCAAGTCCGAAAGCCACAATTGGTCCGAATGTTTTATCTTCTATCATGCCTATCATGACTTCCACAGCATCATCACTCAGCATGGGCTGAATTAAAGCGCCATCCATTGCGTCTGCTTTACCTAATGAAACTAACTTTTGCCTGAGATTACGAAAAGATTCAATCACTTGCTCTTCATTTTTTAAATTGAGATATACTCCGCCTACTTCTGTTTTATGTACGATTGTATGTGATGCAAGTTTAAGCACTACAGGGAAGCCAATTTTCTTTGCAATCTCAACGGCACATTTTTCGTCTGTAGCAACATCACCTTTTGGCACGGGCAAAAGAAATGTTTTTAGTATATCTAATGTTTCATTGATAGTAAGCCATCCCGGACCGCGTTTTTTTAGAGCGTCCTGACATATTTTTTTTGCTTTTTCAATATCAATATCAACAAAATTCCTTATTGTGCCGAGCGGATTTCTGCGCCATTCAGCATACTTCGCCACTTTGGAGAGCGACTTGCCTGCTGTTTCAGGAAAAGTATATATGGGTATTTGTGAGTGCGGAGAAAATTCTCTTAGAAATTTTTCTTCGTACATGAGACACGCTACAACAGTTTTGTTTTTTCCTTCTTCGGTTTTTCTTCCTTCATTTACCGCATCGTTAATGGATGTAAAATAATCTTTGCAGTTGGAGATATCAGTGGGGATGTGAAGAACGATGAGCGAATCAATTTCGTCAGAAGAAAGAATTGTCTTTATTGCTTTGAAATATGCTTCGGGACTAGCGGATGCTATCATGTCAATGGGGTTTGATACAGTTGCTTCGGCAGGCAAAAATGTATGCAGGATGTTTTTTATTTTTTCCGAAAATTCTGGTAGTACAAGGTTTTCCGATTCGCAAGCATCGGCACAGAGTATAGCAAGTCCGCCTGCATTAGTAATCACACCAACTCTATTTCCCAAAGGTAGTGGTTGGTTGCTCAGTACTGTGGTTATGTCAAACATTTCTTTCAGTGTATCACTACGAATAACACCTGATTGATTGAAGAGAGCATCCACAGCCACTTCGTTAGATGCGAGAGATGCTGTATGCGAACCTGCAGCCCTTTTGCCAGAAATTGTTTTGCCGCTCTTCACAGCGAGAATTGGTTTCTTTCTTCCTATTCTCCGCGACAGATTCACAAA
Source organism: Bacteroidota bacterium (assembly GCA_043804035.1). Lineage (GTDB taxonomy): Bacteria > Bacteroidota > Bacteroidia > Palsa-948 > Palsa-948 > JAZDJJ01. The sequence continues at coordinate 1,701 of JAZDJJ010000145.1, read as the reverse complement.
TTTGCGCGGATTACCAAAGGATTCTATGTAAAGCAGAATCACTTTTGTATTATCATCATACTCCCAGTATTGCAGCAGGTCATTACCTGATATATCTGCTTTGTTGCCAACGCTTACAAACGATGAAAGTCCTATATTCAGGTGCTTTGCGTGGGAGATGACAGCAAGTCCAATCGCACCACTTTGCGAACTCATCGCCACATTACCAAATGGAGGATATGTAGATACAAAAGAAGCGTTCATAGAAATATTTGGTGCAATATTCAATACGCCCATACAATTAGGTCCCACCATTCGCAAACCATTTTGCCTTACCTTTTGCAGAATTTCATCTTGCATGATTTTGCCCTCTTTTCCTGTTTCGGCAAAACCAGCAGAGATGAGCACGATAGCTTTAACACCAACTTTTATACAATCGTCAATGACTGATGAAACAAATTTTGCCGGCACTGCAATAACTGCAAGATCTATTTTGCCGGGGCATGCCGATACAGATGGATATGCTTTTACAGAATATATAAATTCTGCTGTTGGATTTATCGGATACACCGGACCATTGAAATGGTTTGTTATGAGCGATTCTATCAAATGAAAACCTATGCTCTTAGGGTTGCGGGAGGCACCGATAACTGCTACTGACTTGGGACAGAATATCGGAATGAGAGATTCTTTGGTATCCATAATATTTTTTTGTTCTACTTGTTAATTATATGAATAAAGATTTAAGTTTTGTCGTACAAACGTACATAAAATTTTGAATCACACATATTTTTCGGCGCCTGTGATTAAATCTTAATTCAAGGTACTATTTTAACAGCAGGGTCGCTCCAGGGACCTTGTCCGCTTGCTCCTATGGCTGCTACTCTGAACCAGTTTTTTGTTCCGCTAATCAATCCTGTTATGGTGATACTTGATTTGGTGGAACTATCTGAATAGATAAAACTTGTTGCTGTAAGCGGGTCAGGGCTTTTTTGAATTATATAGCTGTTTGCACCTCTCACTTTATCCCAGTGCAAGTCAATTTCTCCATCTTTATCGCCTGCTGTAACAGAAAGGTTTGGCACCTGAGATATCTCACCAATTAAAGTTCTCTTACGGCGAACATCCATTCCCGAACTTTTTATTTTTGCAACATCTCCTCCACTTGCGTTTTCAACATAGTTGCCAAGTTGGGTAAGCATCAAGTTAAGTGCAACTTTTTTGGTGTTTTGCTGTTCGGTTTTTGTTTTTGTCATATCGTAAATCGTTTGTGTAGCATTGTAAGAAATTTCAAGGTCGTTTATTGCTGCTGTTACCGCTGCTAATGTTGGCAGAGGATTGGTGAAATTGCTGTTACCTGTCATATCGGTTACGATTTGACGCGCCTTCTCTATTTTTTCGGGGATGGATATTTTTTGAAGATTGAATTTTGTTTTTGCCATAATAATTGAATTTTAGTGAAAATTGATGTATATGATTATTAAATGAGTTAATTTTTATCAAACTATGACTCATATTGCTCCAATGTTAGTTAATATTATTCCAATGTTAGTTAATACTGTTCCAATATTAGTTAATATTATTACAATGTTAGTTAATACTGTTCCAATGTTAGTTAATATTATTCCAATGTTAGTTAATACTGTTCTAATGTTAGTTAATCAGGACTTACGCAAAACCTTTATCTATTTAGTTCGTCATGGCGGGCTTGACCCGCCATCT
>JAZDJJ010000144.1:0-52447 GCA_043804035.1 Bacteroidota bacterium | reverse complement strand
GCTACAGAAAAGCAAAATGCTACTGCTGCAACGATTGATAAAGAAGTAAGTGTTTTCATAGAAATTAAGGTTAAAGATTATTTTTGATGTTGGCAAATGTAATATAATTATTTGATAAGCATGCTTAAACTCAATCTTCCCGAATATAAATTCCGTATTCAGAAATCAGAAAAAGGAATTCAGATTTTTGATTCCGTCCGAAAAAAATTTGTTGCACTCACTCCCGAAGAATGGGTCAGGCAAAATTTTATTCAATATTTGATTCAAAAGAAAAAATATCCCGCATCGTTGATTGCCGTTGAAAGCGGATTGAAATACAATCGTTTGAAAAAGCGAAGTGATATTATTGTTTTTAATAAAACCGGAAATATATGGATGATTATTGAGTGTAAATCGCCAACGATAAAAATTACACAAGACGCATTTCACCAAGTTGCTATGTATAATATAGGTAAAGGGAAAAAAGCCGAATATCTTACTGTTACTAATGGCTTGAAACATTTTTGTTGCAAGATTGATTATAAAAATAATACCTTTAACTTCGTAAAAAATTTACCTGATAAATAAATGAAAAAAAAATTATTACTTCTTTGCGCTACAATTACATGTAGTTTCATATTTGTATTTGCCGGAAACAATGCGAGAGTCATCATTCCGAATAATCCCGCAAAAAAATTCTACAAAATACCGGAGAATTTAAAAGATGGTGAAGATTATCTTTCTAAAACTATCATCTTCAAAGTAAAACCACAGTATCGGCAGAACTGCAGAGTCAATTCTATTGATAATCTTTTTGCGATAAATGATTTTATGAATTTTATCGGGGAGCAAAATCTTGCTAAAATATATCCCAACCACGAAGCACCGGTGCATGAAAGAAATTCAATGGAACAACAAATGGTTGACCTTTCGCTTATCTATTCTTTTAAGTACACTGCTGATGTTGCACTGAATAAAGTAATCAATCAATTGCTTTCACTCGGTTATGTGGAATATGCTGAACCTTGGTATATCCCCAAAATTCATCTTAATCCAAGCGATACAGGATGGGTTTCACAGTATCATCTACGGGGAAATGTTCCCGGAAGCATTAACGCTACTGATGCATGGACTATGTACACAGGTAGTGCAAGTATTGTAATAGGAATTACCGACACTGGCTTCCAACTTAACCATCCCGACCTTCAAGCAGACATAAAATATAATACAGCCGATGGTCCTGCTGTGAATGGAATTGACGATGATGGTGATGGATATATTGATAACTACTATGGATGGGATGTTGGAATGAATGATCGCGATCCCACATGGCAAGGCAATGCTCATGGTGTTGCCACTTCTGGAGATGCATGTGCAGCAACAAACAATGTAACCGGCGTTGCCAGCCCGGGATTCAATACCAAATTTCTTCCCGTAAAAGTTGCTAATGCAAGTGGATCATTAATTGCCGCTTACCAAGGTATAATATATGCTGCAGACCATGGATGCAATATCATCAGTTGCTCTTGGGGAACACCCGGCGGTGGCGATTATGAACAAAGTATTATTGATTATGCTGTAATAAATAAAAATGTTGCGGTGTTCGCTTCTGCTGGAAATGGTGGTATTAATCAGCAAGTATATCCTTCTTCTTCTAATAATGTTTATCGTGTTGCTTCTTCAACAAATGATGATTCCAGATCTAATTTTTCTGATCACGGAAATGATGTTGACTGGAGTGCTCCCGGAGACGGCATCTATTCCACTTGGGCTAACAGTAGTTATACTGCATTGAGCGGAACTTCTATGGCTTGCCCTGTTTCTGCTGGTGCTGCAGGACTGATTCAAGCATACTTTAATTATACTTATACTAACTGTCTTCAGGCAGCTGAAAAACTGAAACAAACTTGCAATATATTAACAGGTAATAATAATAATACTCAATTACTTTATTCACAAGGCAAACTCGGCAAAGGAAGAATAAATATGTATAATGCTCTTACGCAAGCAGCCAAATCGGTAATAATGAATCCTATTACTGTTACTGATAATAATGATAATATTTTTTTGCCCGGCGAAACCTTATATTTTTCTGGTGTTTTTACTAACTATCTTGATGCAATATCCAGCAATTGTATTGCTACACTCACTGTTGCTTCTGTTTCCTCAGGAACTTTGCCTGCTCTTGTTGACAGCAGTACAATAATAGGCGCACTTGCTACTCTTGGAACGAGGAACAATAATGTAGATCCATTTCGGATTACTATTGCCTCAAATGCACCTATAAATCAAAACTTGAAATTTAAAATAACAATTACCGATGGTACTTATTCCAGCAGCCAGTACTTTGATATTATTGTGAATGTTGACTTTGTTAATGTTACTGTAAATGATGTATTCACTACTATCACAAGTAGAGGAAGAACTGGCTACAATCTGTTTGGTCAGATGCAAGGTATCGGGTTTCAATATCAATTACCTACTGCCGAAAATTTACTCTATGAAATGAGCTTGATGATTGGAACATCTCCAACAAAAGTTTCTGATATGTTCCGCGAATCAAGTACCGCCAACAATGATTTTAAAACTCTTTCCCGCGTTTGCCGAAATAATCCTGCTGTGGTTTCTGATTTTGATGTTGAAGGAAAGTTCAATGATTCGTCTTCCACATCAATTATTCCCGTTGAAGTGCATCATAGCGCTTATGCATGGTCAACAGTTCCTTACCGAAAGTTTATCCTTGTAAAATATAAAATAAAAAATACTAACAACAGCACACTTGATACTTTGTATGCAGGTATCATAGCAGATTGGGATATCACTAATGCATGGCAAAATAAAGGAGCGTATGATGCTGCAAATAAAATGGGATATGTTTGGCATACTGCTGCCGGTGGAAAATATGCCGCCATAAAATTACTTTCCACCGGACCTGCGCTTCATTATACTATTGATAATGTTCCGAATGGCAATGGTGGTGTTAGTCCCGTTGATTTTTTTACGGCAAAAAAATTTACTGTGTTATCAACTAATCGCGCTACTGATGGTTATGCGGCGGCAGGAGGTGGAGATGTGTTTGATTGCGTGAGTACCGGTCCTTTTACAATAAATGCCGGAGATAGTATTGAAGTTGCTTTTGCACTTATTGCCGGAGATAATCTTGCCGACATTCAAACAAGCGCCTGCGCTGCACAATATAAATACGATAACAACTGCATAGTAAGTGTTAATGATATTGAAAATAATAATTTTGAAATATGGCATTATCCTAATCCTGCTTCTGATTTTATTACCATCAGATATAATGTTCCGAAAAACAATAATACCTCACTTGCCATTATGAATTCAGTTGGTCAGGTTGTAATGACTGCCGAAAAACTTGTTTGGGATATTCATGAAAAAACTTTTGATGTATCCAAAATCAGCAGTGGTATGTACTACTACCAACTGAAAGATGGTGAATCAACTATTACGAAAAAATTTGCAATTGTAAGATGAGGAGAGTATATATTTATACTGTTTAGCTTCATCACGTTATTGTATTATCAAATTCTTTTGTTGTGTAATGAACAACCCTGCGGCAAACTGCAGGGAATTATCAAGTTAAAAAAATAATAAGATTGTATCAAAAACTTTATGCACTCCAAACTTTAAACTTATAGATTTTGATTACTTCTTTTGCTTCTTTTACATCGTGCACGCGCAAAATATTTGCTCCATTCAATAATGCAATTGTGTTTATTACAGTTGTGCCGTTCAATGCTTCTTCGGGTTTTATGCCAAGAATTTTGTTTATCATTGATTTTCTGGAAACTCCAGCGAGCAATGGAAGTCCGAATGATTTGAATGAGCAGAGATTGTTTAACAGAGAATAATTATGTTCAAGAGTTTTTCCAAAACCAAATCCCGGATCAATGATAATTTGTTTCACCCCTGAATTTTTTAGCAGAATAATTTTTTCAGCAAAATATTTTTTTACTTCTTCAACAACATTTTCATAGTGAGGATTTTGTTGCATTGTTTGTGGAGTTCCCTGAATGTGCATTAATACATAAGGAACATTATGTTTGGCAATTATATCAAACATATTATTATCTATGGTTCCACCCGAAATATCATTTATCATGTCGGCTCCTGCATCAATAGATTTTTCAGCAATATCACTTCTGAATGTGTCTATAGAAATAATAGCGTCACGAAATTTATTCCGAATGATTTTGATTGCAGGAATCAGTCGGGTAAGTTCTGTTTCTTCACTAACAGTTTGAACTCCCGGGCGAGTAGAACATCCGCCAATATCAATAATATCTGCTCCTTCATTAAGCATCTTTTCTGTTTGAGATAGAATAAAATTTTCATCTATAAATTTTCCTCCGTCAAAAAACGAATCCGGTGTAACATTCAGGATGCCCATTACAATTGGCGAAGCAAGAGACAATGTTCTATTTTTGAACTGTAATTGCATTTGATAGATTAATGAATTGTCAGATTGATTTTTTTTATTTGGTGGTTAATGAAAATGGGTTACTTAAAAATAACTCAAAGATGCAAAAAAGAAAAGTCCTATATTTTTTAAAAAACATTTGATTTAAAGTTTTCATTTGTACATTTGTAAATATATATATTTCATATACTATGAAAATTGCAATTTACGGTCGTGCATTTAATCCTAAAACTTTAGGAAAAGTCATTCAATCGCTTTTTTTGAAATTAGAAAATTCCCGTGTTGATGTGCTGGTATATGAACCATTCGTGAAACATCTTGAAGGTTTGGTGAAAGTGGATAAAAAAAATATTTTCGTTTCTCATCAGGATATAAAAGGTAAAGTAGAATTTCTTTTCAGCATCGGAGGTGATGGAACATTATTGGAAACTATTACTCTTGTGCGAGATTCTAATATCCCTATAATAGGAATAAACACAGGGCGGCTTGGATTTTTATCTGATGTTTCGCAAGAAGAAGTTGAATTGGTAGTTGATGCAGTAATCAATAAAAAATATTCGTTAGATAAACGTATTTTACTAGAACTAGAAACAAAACAAAAAGTTTTCGGAGAAGAAAATTTTGCGCTCAATGATATTAGTGTTCAAAAAAAAGATTCTTCTTCTATGATTACCATTCACACATATTTAGATGAAAAGTTTCTAAATTCCTATTGGGCAGACGGACTTATTGTTGCTTCACCAACAGGATCCACAGCTTACTCACTCAGTTGTGGCGGTCCTATCGTTATGCCAAACTCTGATAATTTTATCATCACGCCAATTGCCCCGCATAATCTGAATGTTCGGCCAATCATAATTTCTTCTGATGAATCAATTATGCTGAAGGTAAATAGCAGAAGTGCAGGATTTCTTGTTTCATTAGATTCACGTTTCGCAACCGTTCCGACTTCTGTTGAACTAATCATTAAAAAAGCCGATTTTTGTATTTCACTCATCAAACTTGAAAATTATAATTTTCTTTCCACTATCCGAAACAAACTGATGTGGGGTATGGATAGAAGAAATTAATAACTTTATTGCAAATTCAAATGAAATTTTTCTTTATTATAATTTGCTTTCTTTTTTCTACAACTTTTGTATTTTCTCAACTCCCAACCACCATGTATTTCGGTAAAAAGAATAAAAGAGATAAATACCTTATTGCTCTCGGATATGGAATAGGAACTGCACGATGGAATTCGTCTTTTAAAAGTACTGAGTTTTACAATAAAAACGGTTCGGTGATGAGTACAGAAGATTTCAAATTCCGAGCCAACAGCCCCACTCAGCATTATGAAGTAAATGTTATGGCTCCAATTAAAAAAGTACGATTAGGAATGGGAATTTCTTTTGAGATGCACTATCTCGCCGAACTGGAGGTTTATTCTGAACGAGGAGAAAAATTTATTTTGTTTGACGAAGGATTAAGATTTGATAAAATGTTTTTTCAGATGGAGGTGCCGTTTAAATATGATTCTAATAAAAAATATTCTTTCAATTTGAATACCCATCTTGGCTGGTTTGGATACACAAATGTTAAACGGTTTAATTTCATTGACGACCGTACATGGCCATTTTGTTTTCTTTTAAATACAGGAATTACAGCCGATTATGAAGTGTATCCGCGGGTTTTTATTTTCCTAACTCCTAGTTTTGAATATAAATATTATAATAATGCCGATACAGAAGGACCCGTTGAAATTATTCATCGTGTTTTTTCTGTTAGCATCATTAGCGGAATACGCGTTAACTTTGCTCAATAATTCAATTATAAATTCCTTTTCTTGAAAGATATATTCCTTCAAAAATATTTAGATGAAAGAAAGCAAAATGCAAATTTTCGTTCCCTTTCTTCTTCTGGTAAATTGATTGATTTTTGCTCTAACGACTATTTAGGTTTTGCAAGATGTAAAGAATTGAAAAACCTTATTGATTCGGAAATTATTCAATATCCAACATTCAATTTTTCTGGTTCAACTGGTTCTCGTCTTCTCACAGGAAATTCTCAGTATGCTGAAGAATTAGAAACATTTATTGCCGGTTTTCATAAAGCCGAAGCAGGATTGATTTTTAATTCAGGATATGATGCTAACATTGGTTTGATTTCTTCTGTGGCGCAGAAGAATGATATTATTTTATATGATGAACTTTCTCACGCTTCTATTTATGATGGGATTCGTCTTTCCAAAGCAGAATCATTTCCTTTTCGCCATAATGATTTAATTCATCTTGAAGAGCGTCAGAAATTTTTCCGAAACAATAGAAAAGAAAACTCATCATGTTTTATTATTGTTGAAAGTGTTTACTCAATGGGTGGGGATTTTGCTCCCCTGAAAGAAATTGTTTCTTTGTGTGAAGAGTATAAAACAAATCTGATTGTTGATGAAGCACACGCTACCGGAATTTTTGGAAGTAAAGGAGAAGGAAGAGTTGTTGAATTGAATCTTTATGAAAAAGTTTTTGCCCGTGTTCATACTTTCGGAAAGGCACTCGGTTGTCATGGAGCAATCGTTTTGGGCAGTCAAACACTTAGAAATTTTCTTATCAATTTTTCTCGTTCGTTTATTTACACAACAGCACTTCCGATTCATAATTTAATCGCAATAAAATCGTCTTATGAATTACTCAAAAAATCAAAAGATAAAATACTGCATATCAACAACTTAATAAAGATATTTAAACAAAATATAGAAGAACATAAATCATTAGGTTTTGGAAATAGTTTTAGTCCTGTTCAATATCTTGTTTCGGTTGGAAATGAAAACACAAAAAGATTATCTTCCCTGATTCAAAGAGATGGCTTTGATGTACGTCCAATTTTAAGTCCCACAGTTCCAAAAGGAAAAGAACGGATACGGATTTGTCTTCACACATTTAATACAGAACAGGACTTGAATGGGCTACTGACTTCTATTGTGAAAAATTGTTACTGTTAGGTCATTTATTTCGGCAAGCTCAATACAAGTATTTGGTTATGTGAAAACAGAAAATGGTATAGAAAAAAGAAATAAGTAATTAGAAAATAGAAAAATTCAGATATTGAAATGTCCGGATAGTGGTTTTTTTTATTTTCTTTTTTCACATTGCTTCCATACTATTTTCCATTTTCTCCTGACGAATTAAATTTTTTTTGTTAACCATTCTAAATAGTAACCAAAAATTTAAAAAAGATAGTTCCTACTTCAAAAAATTAGTTTATAAATGTATCGCTTCCCCATAAGCATTTGCTGTTGCTTCCATTATTGCTTCTGACATAGTTGGATGCGGATGAACACTTCTTAATATTTCGTTACCTGTGGTTTTTAATTTGCGAGCAACCACAATTTCGGCAATCATTTCGGTTACATTGTAGCCAATCATGTGTGCGCCAAGAATTTTTTCATCTTTGGCGTCAAAAATAATTTTTACAAAACCATCTCTGTGTCCTGCTGCACTTGCTTTACCCGAAGCCGAGAATGGAAACTTTCCTGCTTTAATTTCAAATCCTTTTTCTTTCGCCTGTTTTTCGGTGTAGCCAACAGAAGCAATTTCAGGCAAGGTGTAAGTGCAGCAAGGAATGTTGTCGTAATTAAGCGGTTCGGGATTATGTCCCGCAATTTTTTCAACACAAATAATTCCTTCTGCTGATGCAACATGTGCAAGGGCTTGTCCGCCAACACAATCACCAATCGCATAATATCCCGGAATATTAGTTTGATAATATTGATTGGTAAGAATTTTTCCTTTGTCGGTAGCGATGCCCACTTCTTCCAATCCAATATTTGATAAATTGGCAGCAATTCCCACTGCTGAAAAAACAATATCGCACTCTACGGTTTGTTCTCCTTTGGGAGTTTTTATTTTTACTTTACAAATATCTTTTGTATCTACAGAAATAACTTCGGAAGAAGTCATCACAGTCATTCCCATTCTTTTGAATGAACGTTCTAATTGTTTTGAAATGTCTTCGTCTTCAAGCGGGACAACAGCAGGTAAGAATTCTACAAGTGTAACTTTTGTTCCCATTGCTGAATAGAAATAAGCAAACTCACTTCCTATAGCACCTGAACCAACCACCACCATTGACTTTGGAAGGTTCGGAAGAGTCATTGCTTCGCGGTAGCCGATAATTTTTCCTTCTGTAAATGGAATATTCGGAAGTTGGCGAGCGTGTGCGCCAACGGCAATGATGATATTTTTTGAATTGTATATTGTTGTTTCCCCTGCGTCATTTTTTACTTCAACTTTTTTTTCTGTATTCACTTTTCCAAATCCTTTTATCACATCAATTTTATTTTTCTTCATCAAAAACCCAACACCTTTACTCATTCCATTTGCTACATCGCGAGAACGTTTTATCACTGTGGCAAAATCTATTTCGCTGCCATTCACTTTTATTCCATAGTCGGAAGCATGTTTCAAATATTCAAACACTTGTGCAGATTTCAAAAGTGCTTTGGTGGGAATGCATCCCCAGTTCAAACAAATGCCTCCAAGTTCAGCATGTTCAACGATGGCAGTTTTCATTCCAAGTTGCGAAGCACGAATGGCGGCAACATATCCGCCAGGTCCGGAGCCGATGATGATAATATCGTAGAACATATCTTGACTATAAAGATGTGATTAGTTTTTTTTAGTGTCCGTCTGCAAATTTATGATTATTGAGCGTAGTCGAAAATATTGATATATTTTAGGATGGGACAGTTTTAAACAATTTATAATTCATCTTTTTCTTCTATTCAATCAACAACTGGTGCGTGTTCCAATTTTTCATTAGGATGTTTTTGAAATACGCAATGATTAAATCTGAATTATTTCAAACTTGATGTTCAATCGTAGAACACTGAAATAAGGAATTTAATCTTCTAATTAATTCATTGCTCTCCGCAAAATTCAAGGTCTGTTGTCCATCACTCATTGCTTCTTCTGGTTTTTCGTGCACTTCGTAAATAATTCCATCAGCGCCGGCGATAGCAGCAGCCAATGCAATATGAGGCACAAACTCGCGCAGACCAATTCCGTGTGAAGGGTCAGCAATCACGGGCAGATGTGTCTTTTCTTTTAAAACAGCAATAGCATTTATATCAAAAGTATTTCTATAAGCAGTTTCATAAGTACGGATTCCGCGTTCGCAAAGCAAAAGTTTTTCGTTGCCGTTAGAAAAAATATATTCTGCTGATTGCAGAAGTTCATCAATTGTTCCACTCATTCCGCGCTTGAGCAGAACGGGCTTATCTATCTTGCCGAGTGCATCTAATAAATTAAAATTTTGTGAATTACGCGCACCCACTTGATAAATATCCACATAATCATACATCGGTTCAATTTGTGAAACTTGCATCACTTCGGTAATGATTTTTATTCCGTGTTCACTGCAAATACGGTGAACCATTTTCAATCCTTCCATTCCAATTCCACGAAATGCATAAGGCGAACTGCGCGGTTTGAAAACTCCTCCACGGATAATTTTTATTCCGTTCTGCTTCAGATGTGCAGCGATTTTTTTTATCTGCTCTTCGCTTTCAATACTGCAAGGTCCTGCCATGATACTCAGCCCGTTACCTCCTATGGAAATTCCATCACCAAGATTTATTGTAGAATAACCCACTTTCCATTTTTTAGAAACAAGTTTATATGAATCGGAAACACGATGAACATCCCGAACACCTTCAAGGGAACCAATGAGACGTATATCAAATTCTTTTTTCCCAATACATACTAAATATTCTGCCCGCTGGGTTTTTACATCAGTTGGTTTGTAACCAATGGATTTTATTTTAGAAAGAATATTTTCTTTCTTTTTCTTAGATAGTTTTTCCTCTAATTGAATTATCATCGTATTGTTTTTATAAAATGATTGATGCTTTTATTTAAGTTGTTATTATTTTCAATTGCTCTGATAAACGCACTCCCGATAATCGCTCCGTTTGCATACTCACATGCTTTCGCAAAACTTTTTTTATTAGAAATCCCAAACCCAATCATCAAAGGATTTTTAAGATTCATTTTTTTTATCCGAGAAAAATATTTTTCTTTTTCGTCATTCATTTCAGTATTCGTGCCGGTAGTGCTGGCAGAAGAAACCAAATAAATAAATCCATCGGTATTATCGTCAATCATTTTTATTCTTGCTTCGGATGTTTGTGGAGTTATCAAAAAAATATTTTTTATATCATATTTATTAAAAATAAATTTGTAATCATTAAGATATTCCTCCATCGGTAAATCGGGAATGATTACTCCGCTGACTCCCACTTCACTTGCGCATTTGCAAAAACTCTTCACACCAAATTGCAGAACAGGATTTAAGTAACCCATTAAAAGAATTGGTAGTTGGCAGTTGGCAGTTGACAGTTGTTTAAAAAGTAGTTTAAGATTCATTCCGTTCTTAAGAGCAACTTTGTTTGAGTGCTGAATAATTGGTCCGTCTGCTAATGGGTCGGAGAATGGCATTCCGATTTCAATCATATCTGCTCCGGTTTTTTCCAGTTCATTCAAAATCAAATTTGTGTCTTTTAAATTCGGAAAACCTGCAGTAAAATAAATAGAAAAAATATTTTTCTTCATCTCATTTCCTTTTCTCCGGAAAGTGGAAAGCGGTTTGTTAAATAGAGTATCAATTTTATTTTTGCTCATATTTTTTTATATAAGTTGCCAAATCTTTATCTCCTCTTCCCGACAAATTTACTATCACAATATCATTTTTTTTTACTTGTAGTTTTTCCAGATATGCCAAAGCGTGCGCACTTTCAAGGGCAGGAATTATTCCTTCTAATTTCGCAAGAAGAAATCCTGCCCGCAACGCTTCATCATCAGTTGCATTCACATACTTCACTCGTTTCGTTTCAAACAAATGCGAATGAACAGGTCCAACTCCCGGATAATCTAATCCTGCCGAAATGCTATATGGCTCAATAATTTGTCCATCATCGTTCTGCATCAACATTGTTTTGCTTCCGTGAATAATTCCTGGCTTTCCTTTCACCATCGTAGCAGCAGTGTACCCCGATTCTACTCCTTTTCCTGCGGCTTCCACTGCAATCAATTTCACTCGTTCATTATCTAAAAAATGATAGAACGCACCGATAGCATTACTTCCACCTCCCACACATGCAACAATATAATCAGGATTTTCTTTTCTGAGTTTTTCTCTCAACTGTTTTTTTATTTCTTCACTAATTATACTTTGAAACTTCGCCACCATATCGGGATACGGATGCGGACCAACCACTGAACCGATAATATAATGTGTATTCACAGGATTATTTATCCAATCGCGAATTGCTTCATTGGTAGCATCTTTTAATGTTTGGCTTCCTGATTTTACAGAAACAACTTTTGCTCCGAGTAATTTCATACGCGATACATTAGGAGATTGACGTTCAATATCCACATCACCCATATATACTATGCATTCCAATCCCATCAACGCGCAAACCGTAGCAGTTGCCACTCCGTGCTGACCTGCTCCTGTTTCAGCAATAATTCTGGTTTTGTTTAATTTTTTTGCAAGAAGAATTTGCCCGAGCGTATTGTTAATTTTATGAGCGCCTGTGTGAAGTAAGTCCTCACGTTTGAGAAAAATATTTGTCTTGTATTTTTCAGATAATCGTTTTGCGAAATATAAAGGTGTGGGTCTGCCCGCATAATTGCGAAGCAAATCCCGAAACTCATTCTGAAATTTTTCCGAAGAAATAATTTTCAAATAATTCTCTTTGAGTTCTTCCACATTCGGCACGAGCATCTCAGGAATGTATGCTCCACCGAAATTGCCATAATATCCTTTTTTGTCAATTTGATATTTCATTTCTAATTGTTTTGTTTTTACGAATTACGAATTGTTCTATCCTTATTCGTAATTTGCATATTCATAATTAGCAGAGATAATTTATTAATATCTTTCACTCCCGGACTGATTTCAAATTTGCTGTTTACATCAATTGCAAACAGATTTGAAGTATTGAGTATTGATACTTCTTCTAAATCAATTCCCCCGCTGAGAAAAAATGGTTTTTGTGACTTATAATGTTTCAAGAAATTTTTGTCAAAACTTTTTCCACTTCCTCCATACTCTTTTGTTTTCGTATCTAACAAAAAATATTCACAACAGTTTTCGTATTCATTCAAAGCAGAAAAATTAAATTGTTCATCAATACCAAATGCTTTTATAATTTTTACTTTCTCTCCTGTTCTTTTACAAAATTCAACTGATTCATTTCCATGCAGTTGTACAAAATCAAGTTTGTATTTTTTTACTTTATTGAGAATGTTTTCTATTGAATCATTTACAAACACTCCGACTTTTTTAATTGAAAAAGTAATTTCAGGCATCACAAAATTATATCCGACAAATCTTTTTGAGTAAGGATAAAAAATAAAACCCATAAAATCGGGAGAAAGTTTTGCAACCTCTCTGATGTTATCGGCATATTTCATTCCGCAAATTTTCAGTTTCATAATCCTATGAATTATTATTTCTAATCCCGATTTGGTGGAACGAATTAATTTATTATGAACGATATGGTTATGATTTATTCGTAATTCGCTCATTCGTTATTAGTAATGAACGAATAAAATTTGCACAAGCAATTTCTGGACGACTGTGTTTCATAAACGTTTCTCCTATGAGAAATCCATTGAATCCAGCATCTTTCAACTCATTAATTATTTTTACTGAATCTATTCCGCTTTCAGAAATTTTTACAAAATCATTTGGAATTAAATCCACCAAATCAAATGATTGCTTCACATTCAGAGAAAAATCTTTTAGATTACGATTGTTAACACCGATAGCATCAACATTATCATTTATGGATTTTAATTCCTGTTTGTCTTTGATTTCAAGCAAGACATCCATTCCAAACGACTTTGCAATTTTCGTAAATATTTTTATTTCTTTCGCAGATAAAACATTCGCCAATAAAAGAATCGCATCAGCACCAATTGATTTTGCTTCAATGATTTGATATTCGTCAATGATAAAATCCTTTCGGAGAATCGGGCAGTAATTAAATTTTCGTGCCGTAATCAAGTCATTATTCTTTCCTCCAAAAAATTCAAAATCTGTCAAAACCGATAACGCACTTGCTCCTGCCTGCATATATCCAATTGAAGTACGATCAATAGGTGTATATTGATTAATAATTCCTTTTGATGGTGATTTGCGTTTGAATTCTGCAATGATGCCAACCTTATCTTTACGCAAAAGATATTTCTTCAACGACACAGTCGGAGAATTGAAGTAAATGGATTTTTCCAAAAGTTTTACTGGGTAAAGTGATTTTTTCTCAGCAACTTCCTTTTTCTTATGCCCGATTATTTTGTTAAGTATGTTCATAGTACTATGAATTACAAATTAGAGTCAATTAGTTTTTTATAAATGGTAAATGCTTTTTTTGATTCAAGAGATTCTCTTGCTTCGGCAATACAATCATTTAATGAATTTTTCTTCACACAATAAATTGCCATTCCTGCATTTGCCATCACCACTTCATTTTGCGCTTTGGTTCCTTCGCCTTTCAAAATGTTAATAAATATTTTTGCTGACTCATCTACTGATTTTCCTCCAAACAAATCTTTCTGCTTCAGTTTTATTTTCGGTTCAATAATCTGCTCTTTATCTCTTAAAATTATTTTATAATTTCCCGTGAGAGAAATTTCATCATATCCATCAAATGAGTAAACAATTACATATTCATTCAAAGTATTTTGCAAAAGATAATTGTACAAGCGAGCTATTTCTAAATTGTAGACACCGAGCAATTGATATTTTGGAAAACAGGGATTCACAATTGGTCCGAGTATATTGAAAAAAGTTCGTACGCCAAGTTCTTTTCTAATTGGTGCAACATTTTTCATAGCAGGGTGAAACAATGGTGCATGCATGAAACATAATCCTGCTTCATCCAATTGCTTCTGTAAAATATTTTTGTCATTTGTGAATTTATAACCGATTGCCTCTAAAACATTTGAGGACCCGCTCACCGAACTCACTCCGTAATTGCCATGCTTAGTAATTTTTATTCCTGCTCCTGCTGCAACAAAACAAGAGAGCGTGGAAATATTAAAAGTATTTTTTTTATCACCGCCTGTCCCGACAATGTCAATGGTTTCATTAGTATCAAAATCAATTCTTAAACACAAATCCAACATCGCATCTCTAAAACCAGATAATTCTTCCACAGTAATTGGACGCATCAAAAACACTGACATAAATGCTGCTACTTGCGAAAAATTATATTTCGCAGATGCAATATTTATCAGCACTTCTTTCGCTTGTTCGTAAGAAAGTGTTTTGTGTTCAAATAATATGTTTAAAATGTTTTTCATCGCTCTGCTAATTAATAGGATGTCCAGTTCTTTATCATCTTCAATCCGTGTTCAGTTAAAACACTTTCGGGATGAAACTGCACACCGCGAACATCAAATTTTTTATGACGTAATCCCATTACATATCCATTTTTATCTTTCACAGTAATTTCTAATTCGCTTGGAAAATTTTTCTCATCAACTACCCATGAATGATAACGTCCGGCTTTGAATTTTTTTGGAATCCCTTTGAACAACACATCATCTTTTACTATCTCCATTTCTGTTGCTACACCATGATAAACCGAATCAAGATTAACTAATCTCCCTCCAAAAACTTCTCCAATTGCTTGCTGACCAAGACAAACACCAAAAATGCTTTTCTTCGGAGCGTAATTGCGAATTACATCTAAAAGAATTCCTGCTTCACTTGGAATACCTGGTCCCGGAGAAAGAAGAATCTTGTCATATTTATTTATTTCTTCAAGAGAAATTTTATCGTTGCGGATTACATCCACTTTTGCATCGCTCACTTTTTCAAGATAGTGAACAAGGTTGTAAGTGAACGAATCGTAATTATCAAAAACAAGAATTTTCATAGCCATATAAATTTGCGAGTTATGAATATTTGCTCTATATTATTTCTTTTGCCAATTCTATTGCCGATTTAAGTGCCATTAGTTTATTATTCACTTCCTGCAATTCATTTTCTTCTTTTGATGCAATCACTACTCCCGCACCTGCACGGTAAAATAATTTATTGTTCTTACTCAAAAATGAACGAATGATAATTGCATGATTAAAGTTACCGTTAAAACTGATGAAGCCAATGCATCCTCCATAATATCCGCGGCTGTCATTTTCGTAAAAATCAATTATCTGCATCGCTCTCACTTTAGGCGCACCACTCAATGTGCCAGCAGGAAAAGTATTTGCAAAAACCTGAATGCTGTTTGTGTTTGATTTCAACTTTCCGGAAACTTTAGAAACCAGATGAATCACATGAGAGTAATATTGTGTTTCGGCAAACACATCAACTTTTACATCTGAACAATTTCTGCTTAAATCATTTCTTGCTAAATCAACAAGCATCACATGTTCGGATTTTTCTTTTTTATCATGGCGAAGTTTTTTTGCAAGTTTTGCATCTTGCTTCTCATCATTCGTTCTGTGGAAAGTTCCGGCAATCGGATAAATTGTTCCGATATGATTTTTTACTATCAACTGCGATTCAGGAGACGAGCCAAAGATTTTGAAATTTCCGTAATCAAAATAAAATAAATATGGAGAAGGATTCACCGAACGTAAAGCACGATACAAATTAAATTCATCTCCTCTGAATTTTTGCATAAACTCCCTAGACAAAACAATCTGAAAAACATTTCCCTTTTTACATTCCTCTTTCCCTTTTTTTACCATTTCAATATATTCCTCATCTGAATGGCTTGATTCTTCTTCTCCTGAAAGCGAAAATTTATACTGTGCAAATTCGCGTTGATTGATTATTGATTCCATATTTTCAAGTGAAGATTTTTCGCCATCAATCAGATGTTCAAATAAAAATAATTCATCTTTAAAATGATTTATCGCTATCGTATAACGGTAAACCGAATAAATCAAATCAGGAATTTCTTTTTCTTCTTTCTTTTGCGAATTGATTTCAATATCTTCAAAATATTTTACCGCATCGTAGGAAGTATAGCCAAAAAGTCCAAAGTTGCTTTCTAACTTCTCCAAAGTGGAAGAATTTATTATTTCAAACCTTGATGCAAATTCAAATAGTTTTTGAGAAACGGAAATGGATTTTGTAATCGGAGTTTTTACAATTTTATCATCAGGAAATGATTCTATGATTATTCCGTTTTCTATTTTGATAGTAGCAATTGGCTGACAGCAGATGAAAGAAAAACTATTCTCATTGCCATGATAATCAGAACTCTCCAACAAAATACTATTCGGAAACTTGTCGCGGAGTTTCAGATAAATTCCTACCGGAGTATAAATGTCGGCAAGAAATTTTTTATGATTTGTATGTAATTTATATTTCATTTGTCAAAAATAAAAAAGCCCACTGAGAACAGCAGGCCTTTTTGTTATTGTTAAGTTAAAATAATGACAATGCTGTTCGCTATTTATGAGAACAGCCACCACCAATTATTTAAGAAAAGTTTCATTATGCGACAAAGGTAAAAATGTTTTTTTATCTTTCTTCTATACTTCGGCAAGCTCAGTATACCATAAATCCTTTTTGATTTTGAGCCCGTTTTGGTATTGAGATTGCAATTGAGCTTCGGGCATTGAGCTTGCCGAAGTAAAGAAATTGTCTTTTCCCTCGAAAGTTGCATTTATGATTTGAAGCCAGTTTTTATCATAAATACAAGTACTTTACGACAAACCCTACTATATGTTTGCACTCGTGCTACTTTTCCCACGAAGCAGTTACTATCTTTTTCGCCAACAACTTTTTTAAATACGCCTTCTCCTCTGCAAAAGTCATGTTCATGATTTCCTTGCTCAATTGGTCCCGGATATCACGCATTATTTTTACAGCGTCAAAGTTTTTTTCTTTTGTGGTTGTCTTGGTATTCATAATTCTAAAATTTCTTTTGGTGTTCTGATTTCAAGCATTGTGTAATTATTTTTCAGATTAACGGAATTATATCCTCTAATCCGTTTTAAGTTTACGATGTGTTTGAAGTTCCGGCATTGCTAATTTAGTATAGATAACCTATTATTCCAATTTTCAAACAATAACAACAAGAAAAATTTGAGCATTTCCGTTGACTTTGAATAGCACTTTGTTTTTCTTCTTAATCGTGCCAGAAAATGTTTTAGTATACTATTATTTTTTAGTTACGGCAAAAATAATAAAATCTATACTTTTTTGGCAATACCTTTTTTCTTTCTGCCAAAATCAACAACTATTGGAGTGGCAATACAGATAGAAGAATATGTTCCGATGACAATGCCAATGAGCATCGCAAAAGCAAATGAACGAATCACTTCACCGCCAAAGAAAAATATCGCTGCCAATACAAAGAAAATAGTGAGCGATGTAAGTATTGTTCGGCTCAAAGTGCTATTGAGTGCATAGTTGATAGTGTTGTTTTTTTCTTCACCGGAGATGAGAGAACTTTTTCCTTTTTGAGAAAGGTATTCGCGTATTCTATCAAACACAATTACAGTATCGTTTATTGAATAACCCATTACTGTAAGTATTGCCGCTATAAAATCCTGATTGATATCTAACGAAAAAGGAACGATGCCGTCAAGGATTATGAAACACGAAAGCACCACCAGCACATCATGTAAAAGTGCTACGATTGCCCCTAACCCATATTGCCATCCCTTAAAACGTAAGAGGATGTAAAAGAATATAATTACTAATGAAAGCAATATTGCCCATACAGCATTATTACGAAGGTCGCGTGAAATGGTTCCTCCCATTTTTTGTGACTGCATAATAATATATTTATTGTTTAACGAATTCAATCCCCTGTTCAATTTTTCTTCCACAGTTGTTTCAGCTGTCTGACTAGTGTCATCAATCATATATGAAGTGGTGATGCGCACCTGATTGTCGGCACCAAAGGTTTTCACTTCAGGTCTTATGCCAAAACTTTTTCGCAGCACATTGCCCACATCTTCTGTCAGCACTTTATTTTCAAACCTCACATAATAGCTTCTTCCTCCTTTGAAATCAACACCCATTGTAAATCCCCCACGATAAAAGAAAAAGATGATTCCGATAAGAATAATGGTACCGGAAAAGAGATAATACCACTTTCTTTTTTTGATGAAATCAATATTCACATTCTTTAAAATATTTTGTGTAAGAGGAATAGAAAAACTAATTTCTTTTTTTCGGGCAAGCATCGCTTCAAAGATGAGTCGTGAAATAAAGATGGAGCAAAACAGCGAACTCAAAATGCCGATGATAAGCGTGGTGGCAAATCCCTGCACAGGTCCTGACCCATAAGCATACAAAACGAATCCAAGCAGGAGAGAGGTAATATTTGAGTCCAAAATAGATGACATAGCACGTTTGTAACCCTCAGCCACAGCCATTTGCAATCCTTTTCCGGCACGAAGTTCTTCACGGATACGTTCAAAAATCAGGATGTTGGCATCCACCGACATTCCCACTACGAGAACAATACCCGCGATACCCGGAAGTGTAAGCACTGCACCAAGCGAAGCCAGTACTCCCATAATGAAAAACGTATTTACTAACAGAGCAATGTCGGCAACTAACCCGGATTTATTATAGTAAAAAATCATGAAGATAAACACTACCAACAGCGCAATAGCAAACGAATTGACTCCTGATTGAATGGATTCTGTGCCAAGCGTAGGACCAACTATTGTTTCTTCTACGATACGTGCAGGTGCCGGCATTTTTCCGGCTTTGAGAATATTAACAAGGTCATCAGCTTCGCGAGTAGTGAAGTCGCCGGTAATCTGAGATTGTCCGCCTGAAATTTTCTGCTGAACAACAGGATAGGAATACACATAATTATCAAGAACAATAGCAACACTTTTTCCTACATTATCTCCTGTAAGCGTAGACCATGTTTGAGACGCTTCATCTGTCATAATCATAGAAATATGCGGACGTCCCTGCTGACGTTGATCAAATTCTTTGCTGGCATCAATGATAATGTCGCCCCATAGCGCAGCTTTCTTATCGCGCTTAGTTATTTTTAGTGCAATAAGTTGTGTAACAGATTCTGCGCCTTTCAACGGTTTGTATGTCCATGCAAACTTTGCATTATCGGGAAGAACACGTTTTATTTTTTCATTCATCAAATATGCCATTACTTTGGCAGTATCTTTTATCAGCGCTCTGCCGACAATAGGACCGGGAATAGTTTTACCTTTTTGATCAATAAAAGGTTGAAGCAGGAAAAAGAGAGGATGTTCGCGTTGATATTTTGTTATTGCCGAAGTATCCTGCGTCTTCGTATCTTTTTTGGATGTATCATTCAAAGATAATTTAGAAAAGACAGAAGAAGTATCTTTTTTTGTAGAATCAACTTTTGTTTTGGATAAATTATTTTTTGCAAATAACTTTGTTGAATCATTAGCAACTATTTTAGAAGAATCAACAGCAGTCGTATCTTTCAAATCAAGTGGAGTAAGAATTTCGGCAAGTCGTTTATCAGCGTCCATAAGTTTGCCGATAATTTCTTCGTTATCATAAGTTTCCCAAAATTCCAGATTAGCAGTTCCCTGTAAAAGTTTACGCACACGATCTTTATCGTTTACACCCGGAAGTTCTATGAGTATTCTTCCGGATGCTTCTAACTTTTGTATGTTAGGTTGAACAACACCAAATTTATCAATACGTGCGCGCAATGTCTTTTCAGAAGTAGTAATAGCTTCATCCACACGTTCTTTAATGAGCGAAATAATTTTTTCATCGGTTGTATTAAAATCAACTTTTCCTTTCAGTTCAATAGTGCGAAAATAACTGGCAAGTGATGCTCCGGGGTCAATTTTTTTTAATGCTTCGGCAAACAACTCCGCAAAATGACGTTTGTCGTTGCGTTCCATAACGCGTGCATTTGCAAGAGCAAGATTTAATTTCTGGTCATTAGGTCTGGCTGACATGTTGCGAATGATATCCTGCACTGATATTTCCAACGTAACATTCATTCCGCCTTTCAAATCCAATCCGAGATTTATTTCATGCTCTTTACAATCTTCATAAGTAAAAAGAGATTTGTAAACAGGAAAATCCACGGGCATTTTTTTAACAGAATCAAGAAAGATGTATTCTATTTTTGTGCGGATGGAATCAAGAAATAATTTTTCTTTTTCGGCATTCCCGCTTGTTTGTTGTTTTGCCAGTTTTATTATTTCCGGCTTGATAGTATAGTTTACCGCAAATTCTTTTGCTTCTGTTTCAACCTTTCGGGTGATCCAGGAAAAAGAAAGATAGAACAAACAGGCAATTCCCATCAGGATTGCAAAAAGACGAATAGCACCTTTGTTTTGCATAGTAGTTTGAAATGTTTAAGATTTATAATATGATGACAGATATGAAAATATATTTGTTATTTATAGGGTTGCAAATATAAATAATATTAAATATGATGAAAGGTATCATCAAAAAAAGAATAATTTTGTTGAATAAAAAAACAAATTTCATGCAACCACTTCCTATTCGTATTTTCAGTATAGTGATGAGTGTTACTTATATTTTGTTGGGCATTCTCTTTATTTCAACAAACTTTGCTGATGATTTATTATCTGAAATACTATGGCGAAATGTCATGGGCATTGTGTTGATATTATATGGAATTTTCAGAATTGTTTTTTTAGTAAGAAAGTTAAAAAGAAAAAAATGAACCTACAAAAACAATTTTTCCATTTATTATTTTACATCTTTGCTTTCTTATCAAGTTGTGGAAATGAAGAAAGTAATCCTACTCATGGAAAACAAAAATTATGTATTGATGAATCATATACTCAACTTTTTGATGCGCAAATTGATGCCTTTGAATCTATTTATAAATATTCCGATATTGAAGTTCTGTACAAGTCAGAAGATGAAGTGATGCAAGATTTCAAAAATGATTCGGTTCGTGTGATTGTCATTGGAAGGGACTTGACTGAAAATGAAAAAAAATATTTTAATAACAAAAAATCATTTCCCGTTTCAACAAAAATTGCCTTTGATGCTGTAGGGTTTATCACACATAAAGAAAATCAAATATCTAATCTTACTTTTGAACAACTTTTGAAAATATTCAAAGGCGAAATTACTACATGGAATATTTTGGATTCCTCTGCAAAACAAAAAGAAGAAAAAAATATCACTATCGTTTTTGACAATAAAAAATCAGGCAATGTACGTTACATTAAAAACACATTACTCCATGGCGGTTTGTTCCCTCAAAACTGCTATGCCGTAAAAACAAATCCTGATGTGATTGATTATGTAAGCCAAAACAAAAATGCTCTTGGCATTATTAGTGTTAATTGGATCAGCGACAAAGAGGATACACTTACAAGAAGTTTTTTAAAGAAAGTAAATGTGCTTGGAATTTCATCTATAAAAAATACAAAAGAATTTTTTCAGCCGTACCAAGCGTACATTGCAAACAAACAATATCCTCTCTGCCGTGAAGTGTATATCATTAATCGCGAAGGGCGCACAGGACTTGGAACAGGATTTGTGGCTTTCGTGGCAGGAGAAAAAGGACAATTAATTATTCTGAAAGCCGGTATGGTTCCTGCAACTATGCCTGTGAGAATTGTAAATGTAACAAACAACTAAAATTAATATGAAACGATTATCATTTTTCTTTTTGCAATTATTATTTTTCTTTTTGTTCCCAAACTCACTTCCCTTTGGAGAAAATTGGGGTGGAGTTTTGGCTCAATCTCTTTCGGACGCAATTAAACTAACAGAGAGCGAGCAATTTGAAAAAGCTGCTGATACATATAAGTTACTCATCCAGAACGAACTTACCAATGGTGATAATTATTTTTTCTATGGCGAAAATTATTTTATACAAGAATTGATTAACTCTTCATTTGAACCTATTGACCTTGATTCTGCTCAATTGCTTTATGAAAAAGGTATCCAAAAAAATCCGGGCAATCCGATTAATTATGTCGGACTTGGGAAAATTTTTTGGTACAAAGAGAATTCATCTGAAGCCAAAAAGAAATTTTATGATGCTGTGCAAATTATTTCTCCTACAAACAAAACGGCTTCCTTCACAAAAAAACAAAAAGCACTCGTGTATTTAAAAATTGCCGAGTGCTACACGAAAGCAAAAACTAAAGACCTGCAAGAAGCCATCAATCTGCTGAACAAATCTTTACAGGAAGATCCCAACAACCCGGAAACTTATATTCTGATTGGTGATGCCACATTAGAACAAAATCCCGGTGACGCCACACAAGCAATCGCACAGTACAAAAAAGCATTTGACCTTGATAAAAAATCTACAAAAGCATTGCAACGTATCGGGCAGTTATACGGAAGAGCAAAAAATCTTTCCGAAGCATTAAGAAATTATCAGGAAGCATTGAAAATAGATCCGAATTTTGCTCCCGCTTATCGTGAAATTGCTGAACTGTACTACCGTGTAAATCAATACGATGCTGCTATTACCAACTATAAAAAATATCTTGAACTGAACAACGGAAGTATTAGCGCAAGAGTACGTTATTCTTCTTTTCTTTTTTTGAGTAAGAAATATACAGAGACAGTAACAAATATAAAAGAGATTCAAAAACAAAATCAGGATATTCCATTTTTGTATCGCATCCTTGCCTATTCTTATTTTGAAACCGATAATTATGCTGACGGACTTACAGCGATAGAACAATTTTTTGCCAAAACATCAGAAAAAAAAATCCTCGCTTCTGATTATGAATACTATGGCAAATTGCTTTTTAAATTGGGAAAAGATTCTCTGGCTATAGAAAAATTAAAAATTGCCATTCAGCAGGATACTTCTAAAACCGAATTGAATGGAGAGATAGGAAGTAGTTATATGAAGATGAAAAAATATCCCGAAGCAATTGACAATTACAACAAAAAAATAAAAGGCGGACAGGGCATTGATGTAAATGATTACTATAATCTTGGCAGAGCATATATCTACACCACACAGTTTGGTAAAGCCGATACGGCATTTATGCAAATCATTATACTTCGTCCGGATATTTCAACCGGATATTTGTGGCGCGCCAAAGCAAATTTTATGATAGATCCGAAAAACGAAAAGTTTTTAGCCAAACCATTCTTTGAAGAATTTCTGAATAAACTAAAACCAGAAGAAATAGAGAAAAACAAAAACAATGTTATCCAATCCAACGAATATCTTGGCTTTTATTATTTCGTTCAAAAGGATTATGCAAAATCAAAATGCCATTGGCAAAAAGTTAAAGAAATGGAACCATCAAACGAAAAAGCAAAGAAAGCACTTGCTGATACGAATATAACGAGAGTAAGTTGCACACCTAATTAAAAGAAGAACAACATAATAATCAATAACAATTTTATGAAAAAAATAATTTTTATTCTGTTTCTTATTGTCAGTTCTGTTTTTACTTTTTGTCGTGCTGACGAAGGCATGTGGATTCCAATTCTTCTGAAACAATTGAATGAAGCGGATATGCAGAAAGCAGGATTCAAACTTACAGCAGAAGATATTTACAGCATCAATAAATCAAGCATGAAAGATGCAGTAGTTCAGTTTGGAGGCGGATGTACAGCAGAGGTAATTTCTCCGGATGGACTCATCCTCACCAATCATCATTGCGGATACGGTCGTATCCAGTCGCATAGTTCTGTGCAGAACAACCTGCTGGCAAACGGCTTCTGGGCGATGAATAAAAAAGAGGAACTTTCTAATCCCGGTCTCACAGTAACATTCATTATCCGCATTGAAGATGTAACTGCAAAAATTCTGGACAGTATTACAAATGAGATGAGCGAAACAAAAAGGGACTCCATCATTACTGCCAGAAGTGAAAAAATAAAAAAAGATGCAATTAAAGGAACACATTACGAAGCAAAAATTCATCCGTTCTTTAATGGAAATGATTTTTATCTTTTTATTGCTGAAAGATTTAAAGATGTTCGGCTTGTTGGTACTCCTCCCGAATCAATAGGAAAATTTGGTGGCAATACCGACAACTGGGTATGGCCCCGTCATACAGGCGATTTTTCTCTTTTTAGAATTTATGCTGACAAAGACAATAATCCTGCTGAATATTCTCCCGATAATGTTCCTTTCAAACCACGATACTATTTTCCTATTTCATTAAAAGGAGTATCGGATAATGATTTTACGCTTGTATTTGGTTTCCCAGGAAACACAACTGAATATCTTCCCTCTTACGCAGTTGATATCACTCAAAATATTTTGGACCCAATTCGTATAAAAATTCGTAAAGAACGTCTGGAAATTATAAGTACAGATATGAAGCAAAACAAAGAAGTGCAAATTAAGTATGCAGCAAAGTATGCAGGTGTGAGCAATTATTATAAAAAATGGAAAGGCGAAATATATGGATTGAAAAAATCAGAAGCGATACAAAAAAAACAACAGCAGGAAAAAATATTTTCGGAACGAGTGAAAAAAAATCCTCTCTGGAATAAACAATATGGCAACATACTGAATGATTATCAAAAAATGTATCAAAATATTCTTCCACTACAAAAAACAATGGATTACTTTTGGGAAACCATATCTGCTATAGAGATTATTCGTTTTGCAAATAACTTTGTCTCCTTAACAGAAATAAAAGAACAAGATGAAATAAAAAAGAAAATAGAAACATTGAAGACAAGTTGTAAATTATTTTATAAAAATTACAATCCTTCCACCGACAAGAAAATTTTTATTGCTATGCTTTCTATGTATTACAAAGAAGTTGATAAAAATATGCATCCCGATTTTTTTAAGATGATAGAATCAAAATATAAAATGAACTTTGAAAAATTTGCAGAGAAGGTTTATCATAAGTCAATTTTTGTTTCCGAGACAAAAGTTATGGAGTTGTTGAATAATTATTCATCATCAGACATTGTCAATCTCAAGAAAGATCCTGCATTTCGAATAGCAAAATCTTCTTATTCTTTTTTTGAAAAGAAAATTTCACCTGAGTATAATTCCTTACAGCAAACCATAGATCGTCTGGACAGAATTTATATTACCGGACTCAAAGAAGTGTTTCCTGATAAAAAATATTATCCTGATGCTAACAGCACGTTGCGTGTGTCTTTTGGAAAAGTGAACGGTTATGATGGAAGAGATGCTATCAAATATAATTTTTTCACTACCCTTGATGGCATCATAGAAAAAGAGGACTCAACTAATTCGGAATTTATAGTTCCGAAAAAATTAAAAGAATTATATCAACAAAAGAATTTTGGTCAGTATGCCGATAATGATGGAAAAATTCATGTAGCATTTACTGCAAGTCAGCATACTACTGGCGGAAATTCAGGAAGCCCTGTGCTGGATGCTTATGGTAATCTGGTTGGTGTAAACTTTGACCGTAATTGGGAAGGTACGCAAAACGACATTATGTATGATGAAGAACAGGGACGAAATATTATTTTAGATATTCGCTATGCACTTTTTATCATTGACAAATTTGCAGGCGCTTTACACCTTGTTCAGGAAATGAAATTGATTCGCTGATATTTTTTCAAGAAACTCTGTAATCAAACTTATGCTGTTTCATTTCTTTGTTTGCTTTCAGCACTTTTTCTTTCAGTTTCTCTTTGAATTTTTTTAATTCAGCAGAAATTTTTTCATCTCCCGCTCCGAGAATTTGCACAGCAAGAATACCTGCGTTTTGTCCTCCATCAATTCCCACAGTAGCAACAGGAACACCGGGAGGCATCTGCACGATGGAAAGAAGGGAATCCCATCCGTCAAGCGAGATGGATGATTTGCAGGGAACACCGATGACAGGACAAGTTGTAAATGATGCAATCACTCCGGGTAAATGTGCTGCGCCTCCTGCACCTGCAATAATCACTTTCACTCCGCGTGAAGAAACATTTTTCGCAAACTCTGCAACCTGTTCGGGAACACGGTGAGCCGAGAGAGCATTTACTTCAAAAGGAATTTTAAACTGGTTAAGAATTTCTGCGGCTTTCTGCATCACCGGCCAGTCCGATGTGCTACCCATTACGATTGAAACTTTTGGTAACATTATTTGTAAGATTTATGAGTGATTCCAAAAATTGATTTTTTACCACGATCACACAAAGTCATTTCATAAAGAACATGAAAAACTCAATAAAGGGCAGTTCTAAAAATACAAATAAACGTCATTGCGAGGGTTGCTTTAAGCAACCCGAAGCAATCTTTGTCCCTGCTACCTGTCTGCCGTGTTCTGCCTGTGCGTCCGCACGCAGACAAGTCAGCACAGGCAGATTAGAGATTGCTTCCATTTCGCTTCGCTTCATGTCGCAATGACGAAACCAATTTTTGGGACTGCCCTAAATTCCATCAGATAAAAAAGATGCATCAAAATTTAATTGAGAGCTGTAATTGTCCCCCCAACCCAAATTCTATAATTTTTTTAAGTGTAGAAAAACGTATTTCGTTAACATTATTTTCTATTTTAGAGATATAAGATTTTGTTGTTCCAATTTTCACGGCAAGTTCTTCTTGTGTTAAGCCCTTTTCAAGTCGTGCATCGTGAATTAAAGCACCAATTTTAAAATCTTCGTAACCTTCATCAAGTTGGTCTCGTTTTTCTGTCCCAGATTTGCCATAATGTTTTTCCTTGAACTGGTCAAGTGTCATAATATTACTTTTTTTCGTTTTCATATTCTTCTTTTATTTTAAGTGCCTTTTTAATTTCTTGTTTTGGTGTTTTTTGAGTTTTCTTTTGAAACCCATTTATTAAAATAATCAAGTGCCCTTGAGCAAAAAAACAGAAAACACGAAAAATGTCGCTACCTTGTTGCACCCTAATTTCAAAAAGTCCATCCGTATTCTTTATGTGTTTAAGATACGTTTCAGGTACTCTTTGTAGTTCTTCTATCAAGTTAAAGGTCCAGATAAATTTATCTTTCACTTTGTCTTGTTGTTTTATGAAAAACTCTTGAAAATAGTTCTTGTAAAAAATTATAATCCTATGCTTTTGTTTTTTGTTCACTCTGCAAAGATACAGAATTTGTGTAATGAAAAAATAAAAATATAGGGATAAAAAGTCACAAACAAAAATATTAGTTTTGCTGACTTATGAAAATATTTTTAAAAATATTATTTCTGTTTGTTTTTATAACTTTTCTTTCTTGTAATCCTTCTAAAGAAAATTCTGTTAAGCAAGTAGAAAACATAGGGCTAATAACTGATTCCTGTATGGTGGTTTCTGCACATCAGGAGGCATCAAAAGTCGGAATTAAAATTTTGAAAAAAGGTGGAAATGCAGTTGACGCAACTGTCGCGGTTCAATTTGCATTGGCAGTTGTTTATCCGAATGCAGGAAATATTGGTGGCGGTGGATTTATGGTTTTGCGAATGAGTAATGGAAAAATAAATTCTCTTGACTTCCGCGAGAAAGCACCGATGAAAGCAACTCGCAATATGTATCTTGATAAAAATGGAAATGTGATTGACGGGTTGAGTTTTTACGGAAATCTTTCTGTTGGTGTTCCGGGAACTGTGGATGGAATGGTAAAAGCACATCAGAAATATGGTAAACTTCCCTGGAAAGATTTAATTCAGCCATCAATTGATCTTGCGGAAAAAGGATTCTCTATCACCGAACGACAAGCAAAAGAACTGAATAAACTGAAAAAAGATTTTTTGAAATACAACGACATGAGTTATGCCGTGCCTCTTGTGAAAAATCAGAACTGGAAAGCGGGCGACACGCTCATACAAAAAGAACTTGCAAAAACGTTGACGCTCATTCGTGATAAAGGAAGAAAAGGATTTTATTCAGGAGAAACGGCTGAAAATATTTTATCAGAAATGCAAAGAGGAAAAGGATTGATAACAACAGTTGATTTAGAAAACTATGAATCTGTTTGGCGAACTCCCGTAACAGGATATTACAAAAACTATCATATCATTTCTATGCCACCTCCTTCCAGTGGAGGAATTGCTCTCGTGCAGTTACTAAATATGATTGAAAAGTATTCTCTGAAAGATTGGGGATGGAACAAAGAAAAAAATGTTCACCTGATGGTGGAAGCCGAAAAAAGAGTTTATGCCGACCGTGCAGAACATCTTGGCGACCCTGATTTTTATCCGGTTCCTGTTAATAATCTACTTGATTCTGATTATATTATTTCGCGGATGAAAAATTTTACTCCTGATATTGCATCAAAAAGCAAAAACATTGCTCCATCTTTTTTTGGGAAAACAGAAAAAGAACAAACCACTCATTTTTCTATCGTTGACAAATGGCGCAATGCAGTTGCTGTTACCACAACGTTAAATGGCTCTTATGGTTCATTAATTTTTGTCCCCGGTTCAGGATTTTTGTTGAACAACGAGATGGATGATTTCAGTTCCAAGCCCGGAATTTCTAATGCTTACGGACTCATCGGGTCGGATGCAAATGCTATTGCCCCCGGAAAAAGAATGTTGAGTTCTATGGCTCCAACTATTATTGAAAAAGATGGAAAACTTTTTATGGTTGTAGGAACACCGGGTGGTTCAACAATTATCACTTCTATTTTTCAAACTATTATGAATGTTGTTGAACACGGAATGACAATGCAGGAAGCAGTGAACGCAAAAAAATTTCATCATCAATGGCATCCGGATACTATTTTTGCTGAAGAAAATGCTCTGGATAGTTTAACAGTTATCTCTCTTAAAAAGAAAGGACATCATGTAATAAAGCGAAATCCCATAGGAAGAACTGATGCAATTTTAATTTTGCCAAACGGAAAATTAGAAGGAGGTGCTGATAAAAGAGGAGATGATACAGCAGAAGGATATTAACAACGAAATATGTTTGCTCACTTATTAGTTCGTCATGGCGGGCTTTGACCCTCCATCATTAGTTCGTCATGGCGGGCTTTGACCCGCCATCTATAAATCCTTTTTAATTTTTATCCCGTTCTCGTATTGAGCTTGGTAATTGAGCAGGTTATTGAGCTTGCCGAAATAGCCGAAATTTGCCGAAATATTGGTATTTGAGCACTTGCCGAAAATATGTGTAATTGAAAATTTTATTTTTTTCATCCATTAACGAAGAAAAAAGAATAGAAATATCCATTGTTAAGTTGTATCTTTGCAACTTCAAATAAAATAACTTGACTGATATGCAACTTCAAATAATACAACGCAAGATTTACGAAATAAGAGGGCAGAAAGTAATTCTGGACTATGACATTGCTACATTGTATGAAACAGAAACACGATTATTAAAACGGGCTGTACGAAGAAACCTTGACCGGTTCCCAGATGACTTTATGTTTCAGATAACAAAGCAAGAATGGCAGGAACTTATCCCAAATTGGGATAACCTGCCGGAAAGGTTTAGTCCCTCAACGCCGTTTGCTTTTACCGAACAGGGCGTAGCAATGCTTTCCAGCGTATTGAAAAGCAAAAAAGCGGTTGAGGTGAATATTTACATTATGCGGGCTTTTGTTTTCATTCGGCAGTATGCTCTCACACACAAAGATTTAACGGAAAAATTAAAAAAATTAGAACGCAAGTATAATCATCAATTCAGAAATGTTTACGAAGCATTAAATTACTTGATAAAAAAAGATAAGCAGGAAACAATTTACAGAAAACGTAAGCGGATAGGATTTAAAAGTGGTTAAAGTAAGATGACAGTAATGGGGAATATAAATAACGCACATTCGGTAGACACTTTAAAACTCAACATTTACGGATAATTTATTGGGACACAGACGACAAAACAGCACAAGCGGTAACACGGGTCTTGTGTCAGTGCAGGGATAGTAGTAGATTGAAAATTTTTACATAAATTTCTTCCATAAACCCTTTTTGATTTTTATCCCGTTTATGTGTATACTCAAAAGAATTTAATTTTTCGGAAAATATGCAGGAAGATTGTTTGCAAAAATCCGAAAATCTATTTCTGTTCGGTGTAATTAAAAATTTTATGTACGTTTGTTGCACTTCAAATTTAAATTCAGTAATAACAATTTAAAATTTAAAATTTATGTTAAACATCGTAATCTTTGGTCCTCCTGGTGCGGGCAAAGGCACCCAAGCAGAAAAAATAGCCAAAAAATATCAATTGATTCATCTTTCCACCGGTGATATTTTTCGTGCTAATATAAAAGGTGGAACTGAACTCGGAAGACAAGCAAAAGGATTTATGGACAAAGGCGAACTTGTTCCAGATGAAGTAACAATCAGTATGCTTGAATTTGATGTCAGTAAAAATCTTGATGCAAAAGGATTTATCTTTGATGGCTTTCCGCGTACTATTGCGCAGGCAGACAAATTAGATGAATTTCTTTCCACAAAAAATCTTTCTATCACAATGACTCTCTCTCTTGAAGTTGAAGATGAAGAGTTAATTAAACGAATTCTTTTGCGCGGGCAAACTTCAGGCAGAAGTGATGATGTGGATAAAACGATTATCGGAAACAGGATAAATGAATACAATAAAAAAACTTCTCCGCTGAAAGAATTTTATGCAAAACAAGGAAAACTGAAAAGCATAAAAGGAGTAGGCGGTATTGAGAATATTTTTGTAAATCTTTGTGAAGCGATTGAAAAAAAATGATGAATTGTAAAATTTCTTTATTCAAAAGAATTCCTTGCAGGTTGTGGTAGTTCATTTTAAAGTTCAAACTCAATTATCACCTTGCTTCCATTATTTTCAAAAACAATTTTATTGGCAAGGTGTCTCATTAAATAGATGCCTCGTCCTGTAGGTTTTTCAATGTTCTTCGGGTCGGTAGGATCGGGAATATGAAGGTGATCAAAACCAGGTCCTTGGTCTATCACTGTAAAAAATAGTTTACCGTCTTTTACTTCAAAGGAAATTTCAATATTTTTTTTAGAATCTAATTTATTGCCATGCCGAATTGCATTGTTGGTGGCTTCGGTAATCGTTACTAAAATATTTCCGTATGCTTCTTCTTTTATGTTATAAAGATCGCATATATCATCCACTAATTTTTCAATCAGTACGATATTTTCCGATTTGGAAGGGATTAGGAGTTTTTGATTTTCTGGTATCATTGTATTGATTATTGAGTTGCGTAATTGTTAAAATATTCAGATACTTTGTTCTTGTAAAAACTTCTGAAAGAAGGAGGAATAGTTTTTAATAATTCGGTTTCTTTTTTTTTTACGCATATTGTATTCCATAAATTCTGAAAGATTACGTTTCGGCTCATCTCTTGCTTCTTTCGCTTGTCTTTTTTGTTCGGTATCACGTTCTCTTTCTGCTTTTTCATAGTCCAATAATTTTTCCAGTATCTGTTGTTGTCGTATGATAGTTTTTTCGTTGAGCATTTTATTTACCATATCTTTCTGCGTTTCTTCCATCATCTTTAATGTGTTCTTTGCATCTCCTGGCGCCATGCCACCTTCTTTCATCATTTGCATCATCATTTGTTTGAGGGCTTCTTGCTGTGCAGCAATTTTTACCAGTTCTTCGCTCATGCTTCCGGTTCCCTGCTGATTGCCTTGTTTCTGTCCGTTGGGATTTTGTCCTTTTTCTAAAGATTTTTTAAGTTCCCGTATTCTTTTATTTAGTTCTTCTTGCATTTGTCTCATAGAAGAAAACGATGGTTTTTTTCCATGTCCCGGTTTTTTGCAAGAGCCCGGTTTGGAACATTGCCCACTCTTTGACGATTTACAATTGTTCTGCATCTGGTTGAGAGTTTCACTGAGTAGCAGAGCAAGATTATTAATGGATGTCATAGAGAATTGCTGTCGGGAACTTATATCTGGCGAAAAGTGATTATCTCGTTTTGACATTAGATAAATGGATTTATCCATGTTCATGTTGATGGCACTTATCTCTCTGTTCACCACACTTTGTATAGATGCCTGTCGTTTGCTGAGAGCAAGCAAACTGTCTTCTATCATTGCGGCATCGTCTTTAAGTTTTTTCTGCTGCTGTGTATGTTTTACATATTGCGGATTTTCGGATTTTACTTTATTCGTTTCTTTCATCAATGCTTCCTGGTCAAAAGAAAGTTGGATGAGATTGTTCAGAATATCCCGCAGTGCGCGTTCATCTTCTTCTTGTTGTTCTGAATTCATTTGTTCCATCATTTCCTGCATCTGCCGCGAAAGTTGGTTCATTTTCTGTGAAGCATTTTTTTGTGATTGCGATGCTTTTTTATTTTTCCCTTCATTCAGTTGTTGGCTGCTGTTTTGTTGTTCCTGCTGAATTTCCTGTTCTTTCTGCTCGGTGTTCTGCATGGGATTTGGTTGTTCTAATTCGTTGTTTTTTTTCTCCAACTCATCTATTGATTTACGAATATCCTGAAAATCTTTGTT
The DNA here is from genome assembly GCA_043804035.1 of Bacteroidota bacterium. Classification (GTDB taxonomy): domain Bacteria; phylum Bacteroidota; class Bacteroidia; order Palsa-948; family Palsa-948; genus JAZDJJ01. The sequence continues at coordinate 19,742 of JAZDJJ010000144.1, read as the reverse complement.
CAGCAAATCTTGTTTTTGTTTTATCTCGTCTTTTTTTTCACCGAAATTTTTTTCTTCTGATTTCTGCGACAACTTATCTTGTTCTTTGGCAAGTTCTTTCAATTGCTCAATTGTTTGTTCCATCTTTTGTTCAAACTCTATCTGCTTAAAGATTTCTAATGTACGGTCAAGTTCTTTCTCTATATCTTTATTAGAGAGTTTCATTTTTTCTAATTGTTCCTGAATTTTATTCTTATCCAATTTCTCTATCAACTTTTGCATTTCTTCAAATATCTTTTTCATATCTTCTGTCATCACATTATTAAATAGTTCCTGAAGTTGTTTCTGCTTTTCTACAATATTCTCATCGGGCTTTAAAAATTCCGATTGCATTTGATTATTGTTGGAATTTTCATTTTTTATTTTTTCTATTCTTTCCTGAAGTTCTTTCTGCTTCTGTATCAAATCTTCCATTTTCTTTTTCTCTTCCCAAGAAAGATTTTTTTTATCCAATATTTTTTTATAGATATCATCTAATTCTTTTTGCAGTGCTTTTGCCTGTTGAATACTTTCGTCAATCTCATTTTTTATCCGTGTATTCTTTTGGGAAGCCGATTCAGTAATTTCTTTTTTGGAAGGAGCACGATATATCAAATGCTGAGTGCGTGCTGCCTTGCTGCCATTCACACCATCATTATCCCATACTTCAAAATAATATTCTATCTCATCACTCGGAGCAATATTCATTACCGACATATCCCAGAAATAATAAAATGATTGCTGTGTGATTGATTTGCTAATGGGAACAATTTGAGTATTGATGAGAGAAGAATCTTTTTTATTGAGGAAACGAGAGATGAAAGTAAGATGATTGAAACCATAATCGTCTTTGATGTTACCCATGAAATAAATTTGCTTGAGCAAAACAGAGTCCTTTTTTTCTTCAACCTGAATGGCAGGAAACAAATCTGGAATTATATTTACGGAATATGTAAGCGAATCTCTGTTCTGTAAAAATTCATTGGAAGATGAAACAGAATAGGATTGGTCGTGCATGAAAATTTGTGAGCATGAAAATTTGTTTTCATCAACCAATAGTACTGAAAAAGTCGTATCGGACAAATGCATTTTTAATTGTTTTGCATTTTGTGTGTTAAAGTTCCATGTAACTTTTGTTCCGACAGGAAGTACCATGTCGCCTGTATTTTTTATTGTTTCATCTTTTTTACCGATGTATTTTGGATAGTTGAGTAAAATATTAAAATCTAATAAAATTGGTTTAGGAAGCACAATTAATTTATATTCTTTAGAAACAAATCCATCAGCGGAAAAACGGAAAGGAATATTTTTCTGCACATTTCTGAAAAGAAAATTGAATATGGTTTTGTTTTCTTTGGCGAGTTTATATTCACTGTTGTTTATTTCAATAAAAACTTCTTCAGGAATTTCTGTTCCTGCCACTTTCATAATGAGCGTGAAGTCATCAAGTTGAGGTATTTTCATTTCTTTATTTTGAATGATAAACTGAAAGGGTGCTTCCTTTTCAAAATAAGTTCTATGATTCAGCAAACGATTGGTGCTTTCGGTAAGAATGTTTGAGTTAGAAAGAAATACAAATGTAAAAAGCAAAAGTGGAATTAACGCATATTTAAAATACTTTTTATTCTGCCACAGGTCAATGGCAGCGGAAAATGGAATGAGTCGAAGTTCTTTTATTTTCTGATTGATGCTTGCCTCTATCAGAATAGCAGATTGAGGGAATGGCAGGTTGGCAGATTGTAGATTCTTTAATTGCAAAACATTTAAAAGTTTGTCTTGCACATTTGAAAAGTGTTTGCCAATTATTTGTGCGGCTTGTTCATTAGAAATTATTTTTCCAAGTTTATTAAGTTTGGAAAGCGGAATGATGATGAACTTTGCAAGGATGCAACAGTTGGTGAATACAAAAAGATAAAACAAAACAGTACGAACCGTTGTATTAAAATGTCCAAAATATTCGGGGATGGTAACGGAAAGATAAAATAGCAACATCATTCCAGTTGAATACAATACACCGCGAATGAGATGGTTCTTGTAATACTTCCGAATGAACTCATCTAATTTTTCTAACAATATCTGGTAATCGGATTTGTACATGAAGCAGTGCGTAGATATTTTATCGCTATAAAATTTATATTTGCATTAAACATAATAAAGATAATTAAAATATTATTACTTTTGACAAATTTTATTTTATGTAATATTTATGTGAGAGATAAATATTTGACCAACAACACATTGATTATCAAAAATAATAAAAACAATATATTAAAAAATTAACCGTCTTTTCCTAACTCTTTCCATTGATGATAAATATGGAATAAAAATCTTTTCTTATGGAAAGAGAGTACCTGCCGACAGATAGGGTAGGGTAGGAGGGACTTAAAACTTTTATTACTATGCCAAGTGGAAAAAAAAGAAAACGGAAAAAGATGAACACGCATAAGCGCAAGAAACGTTTACGCAAGAATCGTCATAAAAAGAAAGATCATTAATCTTTGTAGTTGGTGGAATAGTAGAGAATGGTAGAATGTTTGTATGTTCTATCGTTTGCTATTCTTTTTATTTCTATTGCCCTGAATAGAATTATTTTTTTATTTGATAAAACATTTTCTTTTCTTTTATTGTTTCCCCATTCTTCTACGATAATACATTCCGACATCCTGTACATAATTTATATGTGGAGACAGGATTTTGTCAGATAAACTTTGATTGTTACTATTTAAGATGGGTAATAAATTTTTTTTAATTCGTTAGAAGAAAATGGAAAATAGTATGGAAAGTAGCAATGTAAAAAAAGAGAATGGAAAGAAAACATTTATTCAGATATTTCAAGAACTGAATTTTTCTATTTTCTAATTACTTATTTCTTTTTTCTATACCATTTTCTATTTTCACACCTGTCTGCAGGGCACAGGCAGATAACCAAATAAATGACCTAAACAGTAAACTTTAATCTATATTTAAATGAACAACGAACTTATCATTACCTTTTCTTCTTCGGAAGTTATTATAGCACTTCTTGCTGATAAACGGCTCATTGAAATGCATCGCGAAAAAGTGAATGCAGGATTTGCCGTGGGTGATATTCTGCTTGGCAGTGTAAAAAAAAACTTGTCAGGGCTCAATGCGTCTTTCATTGACGTGGGTCACGAGAAAGATGCTTTCCTGCATTACCTTGACCTTGGTTCCAAAATTCTGTCTTTCAACAAATTTGTTAATCTTTCTGTTTCCGGGGAGATGAAAAATTCTTCCATAGACGACTTTCAGATGGAAAAAGATATTGCAAAGACAGGAAAGATTGCTAAAGTTCTTTCATTAAATCAAAAAGTTTTAGTGCAGATTATGAAAGAGCCAATTTCCAATAAAGGTCCGCGTCTTACTTCGCATATCACATTGCCCGGAAGATTTTTAGTGTTGATGCCTTTTGCCGATAATATTTCCATTTCACAGAAAATAAGAAAATTAGTTGAACGTGACCGTCTCAGGCAACTCGTAGAGTCAATCAAGCCGAAGAATTTTGGCGTCATTATTCGTACTGTTGCCGAAAATCAAAATGTAATGGAATTGGATACAGACCTTAAAGACCTTATGGAAAAGTGGAACAAGATGTGGGAGGCACTTAAAGGCGCAATACCTCCGAAGGTTGTGCTTGGAGAAATGAATCGTTCCATGGTTGTTTTGCGGGATATACTTAACGCATCTTTTCAGAATATTTATATTGACAATCAAAAACTTTACAACGAGATAAAATCTTATTTGCAAACCATTGCTCCCGATAAAGTGAGTATTGTAAAACATTATAAAGGAGTAACTCCCATCTTTGAACATTTTGGAATTGATAAGCAGATAAAATCTTCATTTGGTAAAACCGTGAGTTTGAAATCGGGTGGATATCTTATCATTGAACACACAGAAGCTCTGCATGTAATTGATGTGAACAGCGGAAGAACACACTCTAATAAAGATCAGGAAAGTAATGCTCTTACTGTAAACATGGAAGCGGCAGAAGAAGTGGCGAGACAGTTACGGTTGCGAGATATTGGTGGAATCATTGTGGTAGATTTTATTGATTTGCGCAACACAAGCAACAAGCGAGATTTGTACAATAAAATGAAAGAGGCGATGCATACTGATCCTGCTACTCATACGGTTTTACCTCCGAGCCGTTTCGGGTTGGTGCAGATAACACGTGAGCGAATACGTCCGCAGTTGAGCATGAAAACCACAGAAAAATGTCCTTCTTGTGGTGGGAGCGGTGAAGTACAGTCAAGTATTCTTTTGCTTGATCAAATAGAAAAGGACTTGAATTATTTGGTCAAAGAACAGAATCAGCGAGGTATTTTACTCACAGTACATCCGTTTATTGACGCTTATTTAAACAAAGGATTGCCAACCATACGGCATAAATGGTTTTTGAAATATCGCAGGAAAATCAAAGTGAAAGCGGTTACTTCTCATCATATATTAGAGTATCATTTTTTTAATAAGAATGAAGAGGAAATAGAAATTTAATGGTTATATGCCATAAGAAAGTGAGCCACTTTTTTTTGCAATAAGTCCGCAATAAGGACTATAAACAGAATTATTTGGCGGCAATAATTTCATGCAACTTTTTGCTTTTGATAATCCACTACAAAGAATTTTTTTCCAAAAACCTGTTGGTGACTTATCTAACCAGTATTCAAATTCAGAAAAGTAACCACAATAAATAATTTCAAAACCTAATTGTTCCAATACTCGTTTCCACTTATATGGATTCATAGCGGCAAGAAAATGTCGTTCTAAATTTTCATGGTCTAAAACATAATGAATTGCATGCTGAATAAATCCACGGAAATTGGGTGTTTCAATTATTAAAAATCCATTCTGTTTTACCAATTGTGCATGAATGATAAGCACTTCTTCCCAGTTTTTAAAATGTTCAATAAAACCAAATGAACAAACTATATCAAAAAGTTTCGGAGAGCGATAATCAAAAACATTCATCTTGAAAATTTCTCCTACTTTAAAATTGGATTTTATCAACCAATCTTGTAAATCATTTTCCACCCGCGAAGTAATATCAATGCCATTCAACTCATAACCTAATTGACCAAATACTGATAAATATCTGCCCGGGAAACAACCGATTTCAAAGCATGATTTATCTTTCCCCGGAGGAATATATTGCTCAATCCATTGTCTGACTTTATCATTCGTTGGAGGCAAAACAAATTGATAATTTTCGTAGGAATTATCCCAGTAGTTCCGACTAACTAAATTATTTTCTGTATTTAATTTTTTATTGCCTGACATTGGGATGGAGGAACTATAATGACATCTTCACGTTTGTAATCGGGAATATTTTTATTACTTGGAGTTAAAATAATACAGTTTTCTAAAACCACAAAGTAGGATTCTGCAGCTGCTCTTTTTACTCCTACATCAATACGCAAATCATCAGAATTAAAACCTATATTTCTCACAATAAATTTAATACCGTTGTACTCTTTATCATTTGAAAAGAAATCTTTAAACTTATGACTTTCCAAAGCAAATATTTTTGAACCATCTAAAGTATAGCATGCAATATCACAATGCCATCCGGGAGCATATTTATATTTTTCCCAACTCACAGATATTTCTATATCTGTACCAATTTCCCATTCACCGGTTGAAGATAATGGGATTGCAGCAATTTTAAATCCTTTAATACTTTTCGTATTGCTTAACCCAAGATAAAAAGGCAAGACCTCATTAACATCGCCTATACAATTTATTTTTCCGTCTTCTAAAAGAATTGCTCTTGTGCAAATGGAACGAATAGCACTCATATTATGACTTACAAAAATAACTGTCCTCCCTTCATTTCTGCTTGCATCTTTCATTTTGCCAAGACATTTTTTCTGAAACTCGGCATCGCCAACCGCCAACACTTCATCTACAATAAGAATTTCTGGTTCCAAATGTGCGGCAACTGCAAATGCAAGACGTACATACATTCCTGATGAATATCTTTTTACAGGAGTGTCAAGAAATTTTTCTATTTCGGCAAATGCAACTATTTCATCAAACTTCCTCAAAATTTCTGATTTGCTCATTCCGAGTATAGCACCATTTAAAAAGATATTTTCTCTGCCTGTGAGTTCCGGATGAAAACCTGTTCCAACTTCAAGTAAACTGGCAATACGACCGTTGATAGTAATTCGTCCTTTTGTTGGCTCAACAATGCGGCTGAGAATTTTAAGCAGTGTAGATTTACCAGCACCATTTCTTCCGATTATTCCGAGTCGTTCTCTTTCTTTGATCTCGAAACTAACATTGTTCAACGCCCAAAAAATTTCTTTGGAAGGAATATTTTTTTCTTTCTGAAATAGTTGTTTGGTTTTATTCGTAATGACATCTCTTAATGCAATATATCGTGCTTGTTTTTCATGCCTAAGCACATAACTTTTACTTATTTGTTCAACTTTAATAATTGTTTCCATTAGATAAAATCTGCGAAACTTTTTTCAACTTTTCGAAAATATATTATTCCTACAAAAAGAAAAAACAAACTGATGCCGATTGAAATCAAAAATCCGGCAGTATAAATATTCATTTTATCTCCCAAAATACTCCATCGGAATCCATCAATTACACCGACCATCGGATTCATTGAGTAAAGCACTTTGATAAGTTGAGGTATTTTGGTGCTGTTATAAATTTCGTCGCTGCTGAACATCAATGGAGAAATAAAATAACCGATTTGAACGATGAAAGGAATGACATATCTGAAATCTCTGTATTTCACGTTCATCGCAGCAATAAACAAACTCAATCCGAATGTTGTGACTATTGCCTGTAATATAAATAATGGCAGAAAAAGAATATTTACTCCGGGAATTTGTTTAAAGCAAATCATGAAAATAATCAGAATCACAAACGATATAATAAGATCAAACAAACAAACAATTACAGAACTTGCAGGAATAATTAGTCGTGGAAAATAAATTTTTGAAATGAGTCCGGAGTTAGCAACGAGCGAACCACTTGCTTCGCTAAATGCACTTGAAAAAAATTGCCAGGGTAAAATGGCGGCTGTTACCATCAGGATTCTATTTGTGCCTTGATTACTTATGCCAAACAAATATCCCAAGAATGAAAAAATAAAAATAGCCAGCAACGGACGGATAATACTCCATGCAACTCCAATTACAGTTTGTTTGTAGCGAACAAGAATATCGCGCCAAGCAAAAAAATAAAACAACTCTCGGAAACTCCAAATATCTTTCCAATAATTTTTTGATGAGACATTTGCCTCTATGATAATTTGATTTTTTTTTACAGATTTCATTACTAATAAAACTTACTTCGCAATATTTACCGCTCTTGTTTCGCGAATCACTGTTACCTTCACTTGTCCGGGATAAGTCATTTCTGTTTGAATCTTATTGGCGATGTTAAACGAAAGTGTTTCTACATCTTTGTCTGACATTTTATCGCTGGAAACAATCACACGCAATTCTCTGCCTGCTTGTATTGCAAAAGCTTTTTCTACACCGTTTTGTGCAAGAGCAAGGTTTTCCATATCCTTCAAACGTTGAATATATTGTTGATGAATTTCACGTCTTGCGCCTGGTCGTGCTCCTGAAATCGCATCGCATATTTGCACGATAGGAGCAAATATAGATGTCATTTCTATTTCATCGTGGTGAGATCCTACGGCATTGCATATTTCCGGTTTCTCTTTGTACTTCTCAATAAATTTCATTCCGGCAATAGCGTGAGGAAGTTCAATATCTTCTTCCATCACTTTACCAATGTCGTGTAGAAGTCCGGCACGTTTAGCAACTTTTGGATTTAGTCCGAGTTCGGCAGATATAATAGCACATAGATTAGCAACTTCGCGGGAATGCTGCAAAAGATTTTGTCCGTAAGATGAACGGTATTTCATTCTTCCTACACAACGAACTAATTCAGGATGCAAACCATGAACACCCATATCAATAGTAGTACGTTTTCCGATTTCAATAATTTCTTCTTCAACTTGTTTTTTTATTTTCTCAACAACTTCTTCTATCCGTGCGGGATGAATACGCCCATCTGCAACAAGATGATGAAGAGAAAGTCGGGCAATTTCTCTACGTATAGGATCAAAACAGGAAAGAACAATAGCTTCAGGAGTATCGTCAACAATAAGTTCAACGCCCGTTAATGATTCCAATGTGCGAATGTTCCTGCCTTCACGTCCAATAATTCTTCCTTTCATGTCATCGTTCTCAATATTAAATACAGTAACCGAATTTTCAATGGCGTGTTCGGTAGGAACGCGCTGAATGGTTTGAATTACAATCCTCTTGGCTTCTTTACTTGCAGAAAGTTTTGCTTCATCTATTGCCTGTTTAACAAAAGACATAGCTTCGGCTTGTGCTTTCGTTTTAAGTGATTCTACTAATTGTGCTTTTGCTTCTTCCTCTGAAAGTTTTGCAACGATTTCAAGACCGGCTATTTGTTTTTGCAATCCTTTATCAAGTTCTGTTTTTTTCTTTTCTATTATTTCTAATTGTCCGGAAAGATTACTGCGAAGAGTTTCCAGTTCTTTTTCTTTTCGCTGCACCTGTTCTAATCGTTGCGATAGTTGTTGTTCTTTTTGTTTTGCCCGAGATTCTAAAATATTAATAGACCTGTTCTTTTCATTAATGAAATTATCATGTTCCGATTTCAGTTGAAGAAACTTTTCTCTTGCCTGAAGGAGTTTGTCGTTTCTCATTTTTTCGGCTTCTATATCATCTTCTTTTATTTTAATCTGACTTTTTTTCAGAAGAGTATTTTTGAGAACAGTAGTGGTAAATAAAATTCCTAATCCTATTCCGCCTACAGCAGCAAGAGAGAGTAAAAGCAGTATTATGTAAGAGTTCATATATATTAATAATTGATTGTTTTCGTTATTGGTTGTTTAATTTAGGTATAAAAAAACCCATACAAGTTCATTTCTATGAACAAGTACGGGATGAAAATATTTCGTCAGCGAATTACTCTTTTCTCCGTCAAATGACAGATGAAATAAGTTTATCAATTTTTTCCAACTTGTCGGTCATGCTACTGTTATTACATTCGGAAGTATGTTGCAATTCAAGATATTGAGAAGCAAAAAAAAGCGAAATCATTCCTAATAAATACTCTCTGTCTTTTAGATTGTATTTTTTTTCGTATTCACTTACTTTTTCGTTTATATGTTTCACCGCTTTTCGTATGCTTTCCTCTTCATGTTTTTCAATGGTAAGAGGATAACTTCTTCCTGCAAGCATAACTTTTATAGACAGTTGGTCTTTCATTTTTAATTCTTTTGACTACTTATTTAATAGTGCAATACACTTGTCGACTTCCCGGACCTGTTCGTTAATTTTTAATTTAAGTTCATAGGTGTTTTCGTTTGTGCCTGATATTAACTTGGATAATTTTAATATCTTATTTTTTTCTTCAAGGTCTTTATTAATTTGTTTTAATTGTTTTATGTTTTGTTTAAATTCGTTATTTTGATTTTTAAGTTCAGTGAGTTCTTTTTTATATTGAAAATGCAAATCTACTAATTTTTTTATTTTCGCTTCAATTAAAGTAATGACAAGTTTTATGTTACTCATTTTTTTAGAAAAATTTTATTTACAAAAATACGATTCATCACGAATTATGCAAACTTATTTTTTTTTCTTCTTTTTTTGTGTTACAAATATTTTTGGACAAAACAAAGAACTAAAGCCAACGACCATAACCCAATTTCCGCAAGGATATTTTGTTGAGCCAACCGATTCATCTCTGAAGATTGCGGGAAATTTCGGAGAGATACGTCCAAACCATTTTCATGCAGGACTTGATATAAAAACAGGTGGAAGAGAAGGCGTTTATATTTTATCTGCTGCTGATGGATATGTTTCGCGTATAAAAATTTCTCCTTATGGATATGGTAAATGCATTTACATCACGCATCCAAACGGATATGTAACCCTGTACTCACATCTTCAACGTTTTTACGGAAAGATTGCGAAGTATATAAAACTGGAACAGTATAAAGCAGAAATGTATGATGTAGAACTTTTTCCTGATTCAAATTTGCTTTTGGTGAGACAACATGATACAGTTGCTCTTTCAGGAAATACAGGTGGCTCACAAGCACCTCATCTTCATTTTGAAATACGCGATGCAAAGATAGAATGTGCATACAACCCGTTTCTTTTCGGCTATAAACTGAATGATTCTTTTCCTCCGAAAATTCCGACACTTGCAATTTATCCTGCAAATGATTTCTCTTCTGTCAATGGAAAAAATGTTTTGAGAAAAATAGGTGTTTATGGAAATAAAGGAAAATATAAAATTTCTTCGGCTGAAAAAATTACTGTACATGGCGACATCGGCTTTGGAATAGAAACTTATGATTATGCAAATATTCCCGAAGCAGGAAAACTTGGTGCATATTCAATTGATTTATACATTGACGGACAAAGAATTTATTATCACGAACTGAATAAAATTTCTTTTGACGAATCCCGCTATATCAATTCACATATTGATTATGCAGAAAACATGAGGAGCAGAAAACAAATTCAGAAATGTTTTAGGGATGAAAACAACAATCTTTCTATCTATCAGTGTATTTTAAATGAAGGATTATTTCGCTTTGATGATACTTCATCTCATCTTGTGAAATTCATTGTGAAAGATTTTTTCAAAAACTCTTCTGTGTTGGAATTTAAAGTTCAAAGTTTACAACAAACTTCAATTTCTTTTGGAAAAGGTATTGAGGATAAAAGCCAAGGAATTTTTTTTAAGTGCAACGAATTGAATAAATACAAAACTCAAAATATTAAAATAGAAATTCCTCCACGTGCATTGTACAAGAATCTTAATTTTGATTATTCCATATCGGAAGATACTTTGCCACACAAATTTGCTCCCGTTCACACCATTCACAAATCAAATGTTCCATTGCATACAAACTATTCTCTTTCTATCAAAACAAAACCTATTCCCGAAAAATATCAGTCAAAAGTAACCATCGTTTTGCTGGACGGAAAAAATTATATGACCAATCAGAAAGGAGAATACAAAGACGGATGGATTACTACTCAAACAAAATATTTCGGTAGGTTCACTGTTGCAATTGATACAGTGCCCCCATCAATCAAACCATATAATATATATAATGGTAAGAACATGAGCCATGCGAAAACAATTTCAGTAATTATTTCAGACAATCTTACAGGAATAAAATCTTACCGCCCTACGATTGATGACAAATGGATACTGATGGAATACGAACCGAAGAAAGCATTGCTGTTTTATGAATTTGATGAACGGATAGAGAAAGGTAATCACATTTTTCAGATAGAAGTTGTGGATGAAAAAAATAATATTAGTATCTACAAGGCGGAGTTTATGAGGTAGAAATAATTTTTTCACAACTTACGCAAACATTCATTTATAAATTAAAATTTATGCCACTAAGATCCAAAGACACCAAGTTTTTGCTTTGCAAGAGAATAATTCGCAAGAATTTCTTTGTGAATCTTTGTGGCAGAATAAGAAAACTCTGCGTAAGTCCTATTACAATAAATTATCTCCTTAGTTCGTCATGGCGGGATTGACACGCCACCTCAATCAATTATCTTCTCTCGCCAAGACGCAAAGTCGCAAAGAATGGCGGGCTTGACACGTCATCTTTTTTATTTCCGTATCGTCATTGCGACTGCGAGGCACGAAGCAGGAAGCAATCTTCATTTCTCCTACGCAATGACATCAGTGCGTAAGTCCTAAAGGTAATAAGGTTGAATTATTGCTATCGTATCTTAATTTCTACTAAGGTTATCAGAAAAAGATAAGGTTTTTTAAATCATCAGCCAACTGACGGACGAAGATACTGCAAGACAATTATTTTTCCAGCACCTTATCATAAGAATTAGCCGATTTTTATTTCGTTCATGTGTAATTGAAAATTTCATGTAAGTTTGTTTAATCGGAAAAGTTGCTTATGTAATTTATTCACCAACTAAAAAGATCAATATAATTTTAAAGAACAAATGAAAAACACTAAACTATTTTTTTCTTCTTCTTCATATCTTGCAGTATTAACGTTTGTCCTTGCCATTGTTTTTTCTTGCGGAAGTGAGAAAGAAAAATCAAATTATCAGATACATGGAAAAATTACAAATGGCAAAGGATTGATGTTTCTGTTGGTGAATATGAACACTTCACAAATGGAAGTCATTGATTCTGTAATAGCAAATGAAAATGGTGAATTTTATTTTCTAAAAAAAGTTCCTGAAAAAGGTTTTTACAACATAAAAATCAGTCAGACCGATTTCGCTACCATCATCCTTGACAGCACTGAAAAATTAACATTTGAAGCAGATGCCACTAATCTTGCCAAAACCTATAAAGTATCGGGCTCAAAGGATTCTGAAATATTCCTGAAGTTCAACGAGCAGTCGGAAAAGAATTTTAAGAAAGTGGATGTGCTCAAACAAAAACAAGATTCTATTCGCAAAGTTTTTGAAGTATTCCTGAATACAACAAAAGATTCAGTTAGTATTGATTCGCTCTCTAAAATTTTGGAACCAACCTTTAATAAATTTTCAGAAAAGATTCAAAAAATCTCTGACGAGCATAATGTGTTTCTCAAAAAATTTATTGACGAAAATCTTGGCTCCTTTGCCACGCTCTCTGCTATTCAAATGATGAACCTTGATGAAAATATTTCTTACTATGAAAAAGTTGTTGATGCACTTACAAAAAAATATCCGAACATGGAGCGGCTGAAAGGATTTTACAATTATGTGCAGGATGCAAAACGGCTTTCCGTTGGTGCTATGGCTCCTGATATAACAATGAACACTCCTGATGGAAAACCGTTATCACTTTCTTCACTTAAAGGAAAAATTGTGTTGATTGATTTTTGGGCATCATGGTGCAAACCATGTAGGGCAGATAATCCTTTTGTGGTGAAGATTTACAATAAATATAAAGACAAAGGATTCGATATTTTTAGTGTATCATTGGACCTTAATAAAAAAGCATGGATAGAAGCCATTGCAAAAGATAAACTTTCTTGGAAAAATCATGTGAGCGATCTCAAACAGTGGAATTCTCCGATTACCAAACTTTACGATTTTAATGCCATTCCTTTCACTTGTCTTATTGACCGTGAAGGAAAAATTGTTGGTAAAAAATTAAGAGGACCTTCTCTTGAAGAAAAAATAAAAGAGTTGATAAATTAGTTACCACGTTCCTGTTTTCGGCTTTGGCTTAAACAAACGTATTAGAAAAAATTCTTTCTTATTCCGATTCACTCTGTCGGCTTTCTGCTTGTTCTTTCTTAATCGCTTACGTGTTTCTTTGGTCTGCAAACGTTTTTCATGCTGGCGAATGGCTTTACGTTCAATCCGTAATCCTTCTCTTTTTTCCTTCCATTCTTTTCTTGCCTTTTTCCGTTTTGCCTTTCTGCTTTCCACATCCTGTTTCTTTTCTGTTTTTGTCTCATCTGTTTTCTCCTGCGAAAAAACAGGGATGGAAAAAAGCACAAAAAAGAAAATAAATATTCTGATGAGTAATTTCATTGTTGACAAGTATAGACAAAAATATAATAGGACTTACGCAAAAAGAACAACTTTCGTCATGGCGGGATTGACCCGCCATCAATAAAAAACCACCACTAAAAATATTTTTTTTGTGTAAATTTTTCTATCACGCCACAGCACAGTCCGAAAAATCGGCATGTATTCTAATTATATTTTTACATTTGTGCATAAGTCCTAAGAATATAAAGAATTCCGCAGACAATTTCGATTTGTAGGATTGAGCACAAAAGGTGTAGCAATCTACCCAAAAACAATGAATATATCACCACAAAGGTGAGCGAGAAACAAGTTATAGCCAATTTTATTGAAAAGACAAATTTACATATTACCATTAATTGCTTTATTTTTTCAGGTTCATTTCATAGATGGACAGGACAGTAGTGCAACTTTTAAGAATCAAATTAAGTTTTCTCCTTCAGCGACGGTTAATTTTTTTGACAATGGACTTGAATTAAGTTATGAAAGATTATTTTCCAAAAAAGTTTCTGCCGAAATTTCCGCAATGTACTTCGTTGACTTATTCAAAATGAATTTTAATGAACACACAAACATTCATGGTGGCAGACTTTCGATTGCAGGAAAATATTTTTATACAGCCAACTCAATAGTTAGACAGTACTTTGCTTCTGACTTGACCTATGACAAATCGACATTCAATACAATCGAGAGATTTGGTTCTCAGACTTGGTTACGTGACTCAGTATCTTATGCAAATAGTTACTTGGACTCTATTTTAGTTAATAGAACTGGCGTAAGTTTCAATCTTAGATGGGGCTTGCAAATATCAATCATACATTTAATAATTGATCTTTCCGCAGGTATTGGTGCTAAGCGTTGGGACATTACACATGACGGCAGAATAAACCAATCAGACAAACTTGGTGCTATTTGGCATAAAGGTTATTCATACGAGACGATTGAGCAAGGAAGACGATTTACCTACAACATTCCAATAAGTCTTAAGATTGGGTATGTGTTCTGACAATAAAATACTACTCCCGCTCTCTCGGATTTAGCAAAACGTAATCCGAGTGTAAAAAAAATGATAATAAAAAAGTATAAGTTTGTTTTTATCAATAAAATACTACTCGGCTTGCTACGGGGAGATTCATTCCCGTATTGCCATAAACCTGCGGAACGTTACCGCCAAGCCAAAAAATCAGGCATATAAATAAATTCAATAAAAAAATAGTATTTTAGCAAAAAAGTATGATCAAACAAGATAAGATATCGGAGATTGTAAATAAGATTGTATACTCCTACAATCCGGAGAAAATTATTTTATTCGGTTCTTATGCAAATGGGAATCCGAATGAAAATAGTGATCTTGATTTGTTTGTAATAAAAGACACAGATATTTCAAGGCCCCAGCGATCAATCCATGTTAGGAAATTATTATGGGGAGCAATGATTCCAATAGATTTAATTGTTTATACTCCAAAAGAAATTGAAGAATCAAAAGAGAACAAATATAGCTTTGTTTATGAAGTATTAAATACCGGAAAAACCCTATATGAACGAGAAAAATAATGAAATAATTCAGTGGATTATTAAAGCTGACCATGACCTGGGAACGGCTAAGGTAACCCATTTGCATATACCGGATTACTTAGATACGACAACATTTCATTGTCAGCAAGCAGTAGAGAAGTATTTAAAAGGATATTTGATTTTTCTTGATATAGAATTCAAAAGATATCATGACTTGATATATTTGCTTGAATTGATAACTCCAAAGGATCCTGAAATTCAAAAATATTATGATGATTTATTAGAATTACAAAGTTATGCAGTTGAAATAAGATACCCCAACGAAACAATAAATTTATCTAATGAGAAAGTCGAAAAATCTATTTCTATTGCTAAAAATATTCGACTAACTATTACTTCTAAGATGAATATATCTGTTGATTACAACGATATAATAGATCAATAATAAACCAAAATGAACAGATATTTCCGGTATAATAATATTTCTTTGGCTTTGCTGCTCCTTTTTATTTTCATAGGATGCAAGAAAGATAGAGACGAAGTACCCAATGTATATGTTGACATTTATTTGTATTCCACTGATCCTGATTTTTTACAGTTGAACGCTATCGGAGGATGGATTTATATTTCAGGTGGGTCCAAAGGAATTATCGTGTTCAGAAAATCACAGACCGAATTTATGGCTTACGACCGTCATTGTACCTATAAAACTTCTGATGCAAATCAAGTGGCGATTGATGCATCAAATCTTATTGCAACTGATGCTGTCTGCGGTTCAAAATTTCTTATCACTGATGGTTCTGCAAATCAAGGACCAGCAACTATTCCGCTTAAATACTACCAAGTTATTTTTGACGGAACTGTATTGCATATTTTTAATTAAAGCCACGTTCATTCATAGAGGAGAATAGTTTTTGATTAACAAATTATAGAGTGCATTTTTTTCTATATTCGTAATTCATAATTCATAATTCATAATTCATAATTCGTAATTCATAATTCATAATTCGTAATTCGTAATTCATAATTCATAGAGTATGATTGTAGTTACCGGTGCCACAGGATTTATTGGTTCCTGCCTTGTAAAAAAACTTAACGAGGAAGGATACAAGGACATTGTTGTAGTGGATGATTTTTCAAAAGAAGAGAAAAATAAAAATCTTTTCGGTAAGATATTTTCAAAAGAAGTTTACCGCGATATCTTTCCGCAATGGCTTAGAGAAAATCATCGCTTTGTGCAATTTGTTTTTCACATTGGTGCAAGAACCGATACTATTGAATCCGACAAAAATATTTTTAATAAACTCAATCTTAACTTTTCTAAAGATGTTTGGAATGTATGTGTTGAATACGGACTTCCATTAGTGTATGCTTCTTCGGCTGCCACTTATGGAGGAGGAGAATTTGGCTATGAAGATAACCACGAAGTGATAGAAAAATTAATACCCCTCAATCTTTATGGAGAATCAAAAAATGAATTTGACAAATGGGCGTTAAAGCAAGAGAGAAAACCGTACTTCTGGGCAGGACTTAAATTTTTTAATGTGTATGGACCAAATGAATATCATAAAGGAAGAATGGCTTCGGTGGTATTTCATTCATTCAATCAAATTCAGGAAACAGGAAAAGTAAAATTATTCCGTTCACACAATCCAAAATACAAAGATGGTGAACAGTTGCGCGATTTTATTTATGTGAAAGATGTGATGGAAGTTTTGCATTGGTTCATGCTTCATCGTAAAAACTCAGGAATCTATAATCTTGGGTCAGGGAAATCTAGAACATTTTCGGATCTTGCAAAGAATGTATTTTCTGCTCTCGGGAAAATACCACAAATAGAATTTATTGACACACCATCTGACATCAGAAATAAATACCAGTATTTCACCGAAGCGAAAATGGAAAAACTCAGGAGTATCAGTTATGACAAAAACTTTTTCTCTATGGAAGAAGGAATATCTGATTACATACAACATTACTTATCAGGAACAATTCGCTATTAATGTCAAATCTTTATATCCATTCAAAAAGTTTTTTCAGCGGAGAGAGTGGGATTCGAACCCACGGTACCCTTTTGAGGCACACACACTTTCCAGGCGTGCTCCTTAAACCACTCGGACATCTCTCCTAAAGTTTGCGAATTTAGAAAAACTATTTTAAGGATTGATTTTGTTGCATGGAATTTAAACTTGTCTTTGCTTTCTGAAGATTACTTAAAATATTTTGATTATTCGGATTTAAATTCAACGCTCTTTCATAAAACGAAATAGCAGTTTTTAAATCTCCCAAGTTGTGATTGATGGCTCCAAGATTTCCGAGTGCATCTGCATTGTTTGAATCGTAAGAAATTGCTTGAGTAAAATATTTTTTCGCAGATGAATAATCTTTTCTTTCAAAAAAAATAACGCCAAGATTATTTGCTGCTGATGTATAGCCGGGTTCATATTTCAAAGTTTGCTGATAAACACGTAGTGCATTTTCTCCGTCCCCTATTCCATAGTAAGAAACTCCTGCATTATACAATGCTTCTGTATTTTCAGGAAGTATGGCAGTTGCTTTATTGTAATGCTCAAGGGCTTTCTGAAACAGCATAATGCGTTTGTTCCTATCGGTTTCCCGCTCTGCTTGTTCGCGGTAAGCAGAACCCATCGCACTTTGCACACGAGAACTATTTGGACAATCTTTGGCACCAGAAGTGAAGAGAGAAAAATTATCTTTCCAATCATTATTGCGGTCAAATGTTTTGAAAGAGAAAAAAAATATCATAACACAAACAATTCCATAAAATACATTCTTCCCGAATCTCATCAGTAAAATCGGAATGGCTATACAAAATGCAAGAGAAGAAGTAAACAGAAATCTTTCGCCGAGTGTTGCTCCAATCATGATAAAAATATTTGATACTACCAACATCGTTATAAAAAAGAAAAGGATACAATAAGCAACTGCATCTTTTCTGTGAAAAGTTTTTAATACATAAAATCCTAATCCTGCAAAAACGAGTAGAGTAATTATCACTTTTACATCCGAAAATCCCATAATGGGAATTTGATTGTAAGAATAATCCCATGACAAATGAAGAGGAAAAAAGAGAAGCGAAATATATTTTCCGAGGATAAAAATGGCAGTTGCAATTCTATCTGATTCATTTGTAGCAGCAACGAGTGTATTATTTATTATTTTCATTTTCTCGGCGAAAGTTATCGTCTCTAGTACCGAACTTCTGATGAGCATGTAAACTCCAAATGTTACAACGAATGGAATAGAAAGTATCGCGATTTTTTTAATTGGGACTTCTCTAAAAAAGAAAACCGTGAGCGGAATAATTGCCATGAATGTTACTGCTATTTCTTTGCAGAGAAGCGAAAAAAAGAAAAACAAAACACTTAATATCAAATGTTTGTTTGCTTTCTCATCAATAAATTTCAGAATGAAGAGAAGTGATAATTCCAGAAAAATAAAATTCAAAATATCATCTCTGCCTTTGATGTTTGCCACTGCTTCGGTGTGAATTGGATGAGAGACAAAGAGAAGAGCAATGATGAATGACAAATCACGAATTGCAAATGATGAATGAAATATAGAAAAACCATGTATTTTTATGAACATTTTTTGCAATAACTTGTAGAGAAGCAAACACGAAAATGCAAACAGCAAAACATTAGTGAAATGTCCAGCATGAGGATTGTTCCCGAAAATTTCTTTTTCAATTGCGTAAATGATAAGTACGACAGGACGATAGGACTGGTCGTTATGCCCGGTGAAACCGTAAATGAAACTATGAGAGAGAATATTTTTAATTCCACCGAATCCTGCCTGCACATCTTTGTTCTTCAGATACACTATATCATCATCCAATACATATCCGTGATTTAGCGTATTTGCATAAAGAAGAAATGCAAAAGCAAAAACAAGAAATGAAATTAATCGGTCTTTTTTATTAGAAACAAATTTGTCTGCTGGTTTCTTTTTTTTCATTCAGTCAAAACAGTAATTTTGTTTTTCAAAACTTCCACGATTCCGCCATTGATGGCGAATGAATGATTTTGTTTCTGCTCGTCAATAACTTTTACATTTCCCTTTTTGAGAGAAGAAATTAAAGGAGCGTGATTTTTCAAAACGCCAAATGAACCTGTAGTGCCGGGTAGTTTTACAGAGTTAATTTCTCCGCTGTAAATCTTTTTGTCGGGAGTGATAATTTCAAGTAACATAATTTTGGGTTTCAGATTAAATAAAACAATTATACTAAAAACGAAATAAATTATTCCATATTAAAATTCTTTCGGCTTAAATTCTTTTTTGTTGATAATAGCGGCGCTGTTGCCTGTTGCACGTATTACATAAAGTCCTTGTCGTTCTGCCATGATGTGAGCATTACTTTCTGATCTGAGAAAGGCAACTGCTCCATAAACATTGCAATCGGCAAATCGCTTAAATGCTTTTTTAAATAAATGCAAATTACCTTTCATAAATTTAGTAACATCATCAGGACGTAATGTCGTTTTGACTTCAACCACTACTGCATCTTTTCCATTAGCAGCAATAATATCTATTTCTCCGTTTTGCCCTTCATAGTTATATGTATTACGACAAAAAGTATTAGATATATCTATTCCTCTTGCTTTAAGAAGATTTATCAAA